>NZ_JAPPTE010000012.1:0-158614 GCF_026719375.1 Citrobacter sp. W9
TGCAGGACTTTAATTTCCATACGAATCTCAAAAGTGATCATAAGCTCCCCTGTATTCAGAGGAGCAGATTAACCCCTGGATCAATTTTCAACCGCTGGGGTGGATCAGTTTTGCACCGTTGGTAACACTCAGCGGCCTCTCGGGTTAGGTGTGCGTTAACGTGCTGCCATTCCTTGCGAGTTCCGCACACAGTGTGATTATCGAGGTCTGCAAGAAAGTCCCACTGCTCACTCTCTTCGCAGTCAAGAAAATCCTTCTCCCACATGTCATTCGCCATGCAGTTGAGTTCATCGCGCTTATCGTCTTCGGCGTCATCCCAATATTCCTTCGGGGAGTTCCATTCGCATTCATCGAAATGGACTATCTTCGCTTCGCCGTACTCTTCGGCCAGGCCATAAATGGTTACCTGCTTCTGAACCATGAAAATAGGATCGGCGGTGGCATGACGATTTACGCCATCACCGCGATGGTGATACTTCAAGCGCTCAACAAAATCAGCGAATGTTTCAGTCGTAAGTTTTGCTCCATCTGCGATTGATTTGCTCATAGCACGGCTCCTTTGCACAAGTCGTGCATTTCCTGAAGTGTCTGCATATCAACGAGGTCACGGTCTGGCATCTGCGTGTCGTTGTACTTGCTGTAAACCAGGCTTGCTTCGCATACCAGTTCCATTGCTTTTGATGACAGCTCCCTGCACTTGCTCTCGGTGTTAGCGAGCTGTACTGCAAGGTCTGTGAGCTTTTTCTCGAGTTCTATATTTTTCTCTTCTGCCTCAACTGCTTTCGTAAACAATTTTTTCAGTTCTCCAGCAGATGCCAGAATCCCATTGTGCTTAATGGTTTCTACTAATTGCTTAGTGATCATAATCCTACCCTCATAAAAAAGGCCCGCATTCGGACCTGTTAATCGATTATTTGTGATTCGAACTTTCCGCAGTGAGCGCATTGCAGTCGCAAAATAAACTTAATTTTGTATGGCCTCGTACTGGATGAATATTCGTAGTAGTGCTGCTCTTGCTTCTCTTTTAGCTGCCATTGGTGCATGCCGAAGAAGCATTTCCAGTTTCGTGTATCGCTCACAATTTTCTCCAGCCATAAAAAAGGCCGACTATCACGGCCACGCTTGCAGATAGCTCTGCTATGTAAGGTTCAGTCATGCTCGTCTCCCGTAAACCATCATCAGCCGCTTGTGTGCATCGCTCTGCATAAACTCAGCGACAACTCCGTTATTCGCCGGGTTGTACGGTTCGAACATCTTCGGATCGTCGCGGTTACGCGGCTTTTTCATCCCCTTCGCTTCCTGGCTGCTCAGATTAACCTCGACAGCACGACGCCGAATTTCTTCGTATCCGCCACTTTTCAGCCAGCGCTGATAGTCATCTTCACCAGTGAATACGCCGATGCCCGGTACACTGCGCAACTTGCCCATAAAGCGGAGTTGCTTAGCCTCTTCGTAATACCGGTTACGACAGATACCAAGCTCCTTGTAAATCAGATCAACTTTGGCGGGCTGGTTAGCTGATACGTAGTCGAGAATGCGTTGCTTTAAGCTGTCCATCGTTTTCACCTGATAAGGCCAGCGGCCTTCCCTTTGAGGTATTCATCCCATAGCCACTGCGCTGGAGTAAGCGCACCAAGAGTTGCAGCATTAGGCATGCAGCCAAATGTTTTTCCTTCAGGGTGGTAACCGATGCTTCTGCTCTCATGGGTTACTGGAATGACGTCGGAGTTACATTCAATAGCCATAACTGGTGATGGAATCTGCTCACCGCCAGCTACTTTTAACGCCCACTCTTCCAGCTTTTTAGCTGCAAACTTTTCAGTCTCAACCTCACTAAGTTGCCGTTGGTACATGGCCCGGCGCGTATCTGTGATAATCCAGTACATGACGGGATGAGACCATGGGAACCTTTCTGCACCGCCTGTGTGGACGCCTTTTTCTCTGCTGTAGCGATGAAACTCATTCATCACATCTGCCAGGTTAATACCAAGAACGGTGCTACTGTCCTTGCACCACTTGATGAATTGCCCAGGAGAAGGCCAGAAAGGCGACTCACTGGCTCTGGCATGTCTTACTCCTGCAGAAAGCTGTTCTCTGCTGCGTATCCCGTTTTCAGAAAATGCAGCGATCCATTGTCGCTTTGCGGTTTTTTCATCAGAGTCAGTCTTGAGATTTGTTTGGGTTGCCGCAGGAAAGATTTGCTTTAGCTGGCGAAATAGTGAGTCGACCAAGCTCTCGGCTTCGATGTTGATTACGTTTTTCGGATCGTGGCTTCCGGACATCCGGGCCATTGCTTCGCCATCACGGTTCTGAATGGCTGTCATCAGTTTCATTGTCACAGGAAGTCCTCCCAGCCCTCGCGGCTGTTCCAGTGTGGAGTTTCAGGCTCACTACGCTGCTTTCTGGTGAGCGGGTTAACACGCGCGTTTCTGATCCAGACGCGGAAAGCTGAATTCCAGTCAAGAAGCATGGTGCCTCTCGCAGTGTGGTAATCCTTGAAGTTGAGCAGTTCAGTTTCAATGCTCACCCCCTTCTCTCTCGCCATCGCTATGTGTTCTTCATTTGGCTTGAACATCTGAGGAAGAGGAATTTCTCCTCCAGGTGATATCCCAATACGACGCTTTGCAGCTTCGCTAATAAATCCCTCGCGCCCAGAGAGAGAGTTAGGTTCATTGACTGGTTCAAAAGAGTGACTGATTCTGGGTGCAGCTCCTGCACTACCCCCTAGTGAATCTCCTGCACTAGGTAGTGAATCTCCTGCACTAGGTAAGGTGAGGATGTAGATATTTGTAGAATTGCCTTTCGTCCCCTTCCTGAAGACTTTTTTCAGCAATCCTGACTGACAAAGATCATCAATGTGGCTCATTACTGATCGCTTGCTAATTTCGCACTGGTCAGCGATATATTGGTAGCTAGGCCAGCACTCACCCTGATCGCTCGCGTTATCAGCAAGCTTCAGGAGAACGAGCTTGCGTAATGGGTTGCCGACCTTAATTTGCATGGCTTTCACCATTAACATCATGCTCACTATGAGTTCTCCTGTTCTGCTTGAAGATAATTTCCACACACAAACAAACGCACTCATCACAGATGCATACGCCATCTCCTGTGATGAGAGTTGCAACGTCGTTATTGGTTTTCCCGCAAAATGAGCATTTGTGAGTGGGATGTGGATTTGCTTTTCCTAGTTGGTTTGGCATAATTAACCCCGCAAATAGTTGTTAAAAATCCATCGTGATTTGGTCTGATCGCTCGGTTGCCGCCGGGCGATTTTTCTTTGTAAGTACCGCAGCAACTTCTCTTGCCAGCCGAGCCATATCGTCATCAACGACACCCCATTCCAGAACTGCCAGCAGCATTGCCATCTTCGGCAGCCAGCTTTCTTTCCAGCGGGTTATCTGCGCTTTATCGACGCCGATCTCTTTAGCTACGTTGTTGCCACCTTTCATGGCGATACGGTTTAGCAACCAGGACTCAATGCGACGGGCATTGACCTTGTTGCGGTTAATTGTGTTGATTTCCATATATATTTTCCTTGGTGTTTAAATAGTGAATTGATAAATCTTTTGTTCTTTTTATCGTGCACCATTGACAGTCATCCATGACCACGCCGGGCACCCGACCATATACCGGGCCGTTCGGTACTAAAAGTACATTTTTATTACATGACTAATTGCTGCTTACCGATACGGCGAATCTGTGCTGCTGAATACTTGCCGCCTGATGCTTTGGCGATCTTGTCCGCGTACTCGGTTTCTCCTGTAAACTCGGTACGCGGCAGAGAACCTCGCTCAATCCATTTGTAAATGGCCTTGGGCGTAAGTCCGCAAACCTCAGCCACAACAGATACACGAACGGATTTAATGACGTGTCCAAACGTAACTTCGTTCATTTGCATCTCCAGTGGTGAACTTGTAGTTCATATTATGACGGAACTGATAGTACAGTCAAGTACAGATATAGTTGAACTGATGGTTCAACAAAATGAGCGTGAAAAATTCTCGCTAAGGCTTGCGCTGGCCTGTGATAAGGCGGGACTTCCACAACATGGCAGGCAGGCTGATCTAGCTGCTAGAATGAAACTTACACCGAAGGCCGTAAGTAAGTGGTTCAATGGCGAAGCGGTGCCGAGAAAGGAGAAAATGGAGTTGCTGGCGTCAGTGCTGGGGACTACAGCTGCATACCTGCATGGATATGCTTCAGAGGACGGTATAACACCTAACCACGCCTCTAAGGTGTCCGACTCTTATCGAGTGGACGTATTAGATGTTCAAGCGAGTGCTGGGCCGGGGACTATGATTTCCAATGAGTTCATTGAGAAAGTCAGGGCTATTGAGTACACAAATGAGCATGCCAGAACGCTATTTAATGGCAGACCTCAAGACCATATAAAAGTCATCACGGTTAGTGGAGACAGTATGGAGGGAACAATCAATCCTGGTGATGAGATCTTCGTTGATGTCTCGGTTAACCATTTTGATGCTGACGGAATTTATGTTTTTGTCTATGGCAGAACCCTTCATGTTAAACGCCTACAGATGCAAAAAGACAAGCTCGTTGTCATCTCTGACAATCCAATATACGAGCGCTGGCACATCGAAGAGGCTGATGAAGACCAGCTTCACGTGGTAGCCAAAGTCTTACTCCGCCAGTCGATAGATTATCGTCGATTCGGATAAAAATAAATTACCTTAAAGTTCATTATGTTATGACAAAATGGACTTTTTTTACCTTAAATATGTACTATTGGTACTTTACATGAATGAACTTTCAGTACATTATAAGTCCATCGAAACAACACAGCGTTTCGGTCAGTCGAACGGCGCGACAGTAAACCATGCGTCGGACGCCCGGCGGGCTCAGGGAGAGCGGCAATGGTGCGTAACTGGAATGTTTTTGGGTGTGGTGGCGGTGTCCTCAAGCGAGGTGCAACGCTAGCAGTGTGATAAGACCTGAAAACCGGCTGGGCAGATTGTTGTTTGCCAATACAGAAACAGGGCGCTCAGGAAGTAAGTGAGAGTGGCGACTCAGTGCCAGTCCACCACACCGACCAAAGCATTTCTCCCGCATCAGCGGGTAACTTAATGGAGAGTACGTATGCACAAGTGTCAATTCTGTGGGTACTTTCTGGCATCTGAACAGATGCAGAGAATATCTCTAAACATGGTTGGCAGGCCTTACAACATCTGCATTCCATGCTCAGAAAAGTACAAAAGAAAAGGTCTGTGGGATTCTGCAAAGAACGATATCGACTGGAAATCTCTTCCATGCGTCGATGAGACATAACCGCATCAGCGGGTAACGACAGAGGAAAATTTCATGTCTTACATCACCGAAAACATCCACCTACTTTCAAACTTCAACCCTGACCCGGCAACTATCGCAAACATTAAATCGCTGGTGCTGCCATGGGCTAAAAAGCGCTTAAGTGAGTATCAAGAACTATACGCATTGTGCCCAGAAGCAATATTCAGCGACGAAATTGAAACGCTAAAAGCTGGCATAACAGTTTGCGAACAGAGATTACAAGCCGCCTAACCAGCGGCTTTTTTATCGGCCACATAAAACAGGAGGATCGGTATGGGCTCGGCAGCTACCGACATCATTCTTGAGAGCAAGAGAAGCCGAAAGAAAAATAAGGGGCCTGTCCACGGAGTTGGGATTATTGATGTTCCATTCAGTGTGCGCGGAACAGTAGATGGGAAAAAGATATACCACCGAGCCTTTAAGGTTTGGAACAGCATTTTGCAGCGATGCTATTACCCACCTATTCAAGCCAAGTATCCATCATACATAGGCTGCTCTGTTTCCCCTGAATGGCTGCTCTTCTCTGGTTTCCTTAAGTGGTGGAAAGCGAATTTTCATGAGGGCTGGGAAATCGATAAAGACCTCCTATTTCCTGGCAACAAGATCTACTCACCAGATAAATGCCTTTTCGTTCCATGCGATCTGAATAGTTTTGTAATCAGCCGAGAAGCAAAGCGCGGACCTTCTCCTATCGGAAGTACGTTTGATGCTCGTTATGGCGTTTATAGGACAACTATCAGTCTTGGGAAAGGCCAAAAGCATTACTTGGGGTCGTTCGTTTGTCCAGACGAGGCATACGCCGCCTGGCTCAGTGCAAAGTTGAAGCTTGCTGAGCGATTCAAACCAATCTGCGACGAGATACACCCTCAACTTTACGACAGCCTACTCACGAAAATTCGCTCGATTAAATGAATTGCTAAACCGACACATGTGGTCGGTTTTTTTATGACAACCGGCGGCCATCCACCGCCCATTGAAACACTGAATAAATGCGTTGAAGTCTTGTATTAACCGTTCCGTTCGCCGCGATAAGGCCAAGAGGATTTATGACAATTGATTTTGAAGTGAAAGCTACAGGTATTGATGTTTCAACAAGTGGTTACCGCGACCACGTCAATTTAGAAGTTCGTGGTGTGGAACTCTCAGACCTTGTCTCTGAAATTGAAGGCAAGGCGCTCTTTCAGGAAATTGATCTTGATGACTACATAGACTGGGCTGAGGCCGCTGGTCACATCGAAGACATCCTTGAACGGCTTGATGTAGATGAAGTTATCGCATGGTTGCGCAGCAACGGACACCTGGAGACTGAATCATGACAGTCACCCACAACGGCAAGCAGTACATCGCCAAAAAGCTCAACGATAACGAGTGGCAACTGACGTCGGTATCGGCACCGCGTGAAAAACTGGTGCTTAACCGCTGGCAGATGCATGTTGCTGGCCTCCTGAAACAGGTTGAGGTGAAGGCATGATCAACCACTACGGCACCACGCCGCTCATTCGCCAGTGCGTTACGCCCGGCATGATGGCAATGCATGAAGGCCGCACCTATCGCGTCTCAGCAGTCATTCAAGAGCGTAAATGGGTCTACCTGCACACCGATGCAGAAATAATCCGCCTCAGTGACTGCGTGATTGACGTCCTTCTCGATGGCACAGGTCTTCCAATTCAGCGCGGAGGTGAGCATGCAATGGGTTAAATACTCTGAACGCAAGCCAGATGCCGCCGGTGTTTATATGTGGCGGATGGGCAGCCGAAAAGTAAAAGGGCTTGTCGTTATAGCCCGAGCTAAGTTTCGCCTTCGTGGCGCTGGTTACGAAGATGTTCTTTCACCTGAATTTGATCGTTGGGACGGATATTCGGTTATTGTGCCAGGCGAACTTCAATGGGCTGAAGATGATGGCTCATTGCCGGACACTTCTTTCGAAAATCTCCCTGACGCAACAGAGTGCCCATTTTGCAAACGACAGCCCGTAATTAAGGCGTTCGAATGGGATCGCGGTTGCAGGATAGGTCCAGAGCCATACATCCTCAATCAGTTCCAACTGAAGTGCTGCGGATGGATCGCTCCTGTTACCTTCGACTCACCAATTTCAGCCATAGAGTCCTGGAACTCAAAACTTTCTAAGTAACCACCCTATTCAACCGATCGGCCTGGCTAAAAGCGGGCGGGATCTGCACATCCAAATTTCAGGAGAAACCATGAGCGAAGTAACGGATTTAGTCGTCATTGAGAAACGGAACGCAATGGCGGTATTCACCACCAAAGAGCAGCTCGACCCGATTATTGAGGCGATCGAGAAAGAGGCTCGCAGCCTGGTGCCGGATGTGTCGACCCGTAAAGGCCGCGACGCTATCGCATCCATGGCGCATAAGGTTGCCCGTTCCAAAACCTACATCGACAACGCCGGTAAAGATCTGGTTGCCGAGCTTAAAGCCCTGCCGAAGCAGATCGACGAAAGCCGCCGCATTGTACGTGAGCGGCTGGACGCGCTGAAGGATGAAGTGCGCAAACCTCTCACTGACTGGGAAAACGCCGAGTCGGCAAGAAAGGAAGCACTGCAGCAGAGACTCGTTGATTTGCGGGCCCTTGCTGATGTTATTGATAGCGTGGGTAACTACCTGCCGTCAGTTGAAATCCAGCAGCGCATTGAGTCAGCAAAAGCTGTTGCACTTGATGAAAGCTGGCAGGAAGTAGCAGCTGAAGCTGGCGCGGCTAAAGACACCACCATCCAACAACTCGAAGCTGCCCTAATCGTAGCAAAGCAGCGTGAGCATGAAGCTGCAGAGCTTGAGCGCCTTCGTAATGAAGCGGAAGAAAAATCTCGCCTGGAACGTGAGGAAAATATTCGCCGGGAAGCGGCAGAACAGGCTCGTCGTGATGCAGAGCAAAATGCGAAGGCTGAACTCGAAGCCGCAGCACGCCGCGAAGCTGAGGAGAAAGCGCGTGCTGAAGCTGCGGAGCGCCAGCGCATTGAAACGGAGCAGCGTGCAGCACGTGAGAAGCGGGAAGCGGAAGCTCGGGCAGAACGCGAAAAAGCTGCGGCAGTGGAAGCCGAGCGCCTTAAGGCAAAGCAGGCAGAAGATGCCCGCCTGGCTGAAGAGAAGCGCATCGCCGATGAACAGGCAAAGCGCGAAGCTGACGTTAAGCACCGCAAGACAGTCGGCACCAACATCGTTAACGCGCTCACCAGCCACACCAGCTTAACCCGCGAACAGGCTATCGAAGTGCTTACCGCCCTGAAAGATGACCTGATCCCCTGCGCAAAAATTCATTACTGAGGCAACCATGAACGCATACCTCACTTACGACCGCATCGAAGATCGGCGCTGGGCTGAGCAGCAGATAACCGACGAGAAAGAGAAGTGGATCGACGACCGGGCGCAGCAAATTATCGACATGATGCCAAAAGAGCCGTCCGGCCTCTTCCACTTCACGGTCCCGATCGACACCAGCCCATACGAAGGACTTCGCAGCGATAAAGCTGGCGAGGCCTACAACGATTTCATTTCGGCAGTTGCTTACGCCCAGGCGGAATACGACTGGGAACACCGTACCGGCTGCCCGTTTTAATTTTTGAGGGGATTAACGATGGCAAACGAATTAACAATCACAGCGAGCGCGCTGGCGGAAAAAGGTATCGACGTAGCTACCTGGAGCGCGCTGAAGAACAGCATCTACCCTGGCGCCAAAGACGAATCTGTGATGATGGCGCTCGATTATTGCCGAGCCCGCCAACTTGATCCACTACTGAAGCCTGTCCACCTCGTGCCGATGAGCGTCAAAGACTCGAGAACAGGTAAAAGCGAATGGCGCGATGTGGTCATGCCGGGCATCGGGCTTTACCGCATTCAAGCAGACCGTTCCGGCGATTATGCCGGGGCGCGGGAACCAGAATTCGGTCCCGACGTAACTCAGACGCTTACTGGTGTCGATGTTACCTTCCCTCAGTGGTGCAAATACACCGTTTTCAAGCGCATGCCCAGCGGCGAGATCGTCGAGTTCAGCGCCAAAGAATACTGGATTGAGAACTATGCAACCGGCGGCCGCGACACCACGGCGCCGAACGCGATGTGGAAAAAACGCCCATATGGACAGCTGGCGAAATGCGCTGAGGCTCAGGCGTTGCGTAAGGCATGGCCTGAGATTGGACAGCAGCCTACCGCCGAAGAAATGGAAGGGAAATCTCTGGACGTTGATATGCGGGACGTAACGCCGCGCAGCGCCACAGAAGCTCTTCCACCAGCAGCAAGCGATGAAACTCTACAGGCGATCACCGATCTCTTAACCGCCCTGAATAAAGACTGGGAACAAGACTTCCTCCCTCTGTGTAGTGACATCTTCAAGCGGCAAATTCTTGAGGCGTCAGAGCTTACGGAAGAAGAGGCGCAGAAAGGGTTTGGATTCCTTCAAAAAAGAGCTAAGGCGGCAGCATGACACCTTCCCTCCTTTCATTGTTGCGAAGCGGAAAACACAGCATTCGCGATATGGCAAAGATTTTAGGCATTACAAGGTCTCGCGTTTCATGGTTTATCGCCGAGCTTGAACGGCGTAAATGGATAGAAGTCACCAGGTGCGCGATATGGTTTCACGATGGGACCCGTTCAAATAAGCAGAACGTATACAGGGTAAAACTATGACACCAGAAATTATCCTTTCCCGGACCGGCATTGACGTCACCACTATCCAACAGGGCGATGAGGCGTGGCACCGGCTACGCCTCGGAGTCATCACAGCCTCAGAAGTACACAACGTAATTTCCAAGCCGCGATCCGGCACGAAATGGACGGGAATGAAGATGTCCTACTTCCACACATTGCTCGCCGAGGTGTGTACCGGCGTTGCTCCAGAGGTTAACGCTAAGGCGTTGGCTTGGGGCAAGCAGTACGAGGAAGACGCCCGCACTCTCTTCGAGTTCACCACTGACGTGAAAGTCACGGAGTCTCCGATCTTGTTCCGTGACGAGAGCATGCGTACTGCCTGTTCCCCTGACGGTCTTTGCAGTAACAATTTCGGCCTTGAGCTGAAATGCCCGTTCACCTCCCGCGACTTCATGAAATTCCGCCTCGGCGGTTTCGAAGCCATTAAGTCAGAGTACATGGCCCAGGTGCAGTACAGCATGTGGGTTACCGGAAAAGACGCCTGGTTCTTTGCCAACTACGACCCGCGCATGAAACGCGAAGGCATTCACCATGTCGTCGTTGAGCGGGATCCTCAGTACATGACTGATTTCAACGAAATGGTGCCGGAGTTCATCGAGAAGATGGACGAGGCGCTGGCGGAGATCGGCTTTAAATTCGGAGAGCAATGGAGGTAGCGATGAGCGAACTTTGGCAACCGTGGGAAAACCTATTCCTGCATGAAGTTGGCAGAACTATGCCGGTTCAGGTTATCGCAGAAAAGCTTGAGCGTTCCGAATCTGCAGTCACTCGCCAGGCATCACGTATCGGCGCACCACTTATCAGCAGGATGACCGGTAAGCCATGGACGGCAGCCGAGCTGTATCTGTTCGGTCGATTCTCAGTGGAAGAGATAGCAACGGCAACAGGTCGCTCCATTTACTCAGTCAGAAGCAAGCGTAACTCGCTGGCCCGCTCCGGAGGATTAACTATGCGTGAATGGACCGCATGTGAACTGGCTGCACTCATGCGCTACACCAACGCAGAAGTCGCAAAGATTACCGGTCGGAGTATCGAAGAGGTCGGAGATAAGCGGCTGCAGGTGAATATTGAGCGGAATGGATGGGATGTAAATAACCCGGAGCGGGAGGATTCATGACCGATTATACCGGTAGCAAGACGCCAGCGGATCAGCGTGATTTGTGGCGCACTCCACCTGTATTGTTCGCCGCACTGGATGCTGAGTTCTGCTTTCAACTGGATGCAGCCGCAGCATCGCATAACGCGCTTTGCCGCAAGTTCATCACAGCTGAGCAGAACACGCTGGAAACTCCGTGGGCTGATTACCTCACCATCCCCGGCTATGCCTGGCTCAACCCGCCCTACAGCGACATTACGCCATTCGTGAAGAAAGCCGCGGCTGAGAGCAAGAACCAGATCGGCACCGTCATGCTGGTTCCGGCTGATACGTCCGTCGGCTGGTTCCGTGAGGCAATCCAGACAGCCAGCGAGGTGCGCTTCATCACCGCCGGGCGGCTGGCATTCATTAACCCGGTCACCGGTAAGCCAGTATCTGGAAATAACAAAGGATCGATGCTCATCATTTGGCGCCCGTACCCGCGTACACACTGCCACTTCGCAACTGTGGACCGGGACGAGCTTATGGCTTTCGGGGCAAAACGTCTCGCCCGCAGGGAGGCAGCATGACGCCAGAGCAAGACAACGCTGTACGCGCACAGGGACGTAAATGCGTGGCAGAGATTCAGCAGGCAATGAAATGCAGGCCTAAGCCGAAATGGAATGCAGTAGTGCCGCCAATCATCAAAAAGCATCACCAGAAAATCGCGCCTCTGGGTATTAGCCTGGTGGCATTCGTTAGCAGCATCGGTCGCATGCAAGGCCGATACGGAGTCGAATCATGACGCTAACCAAACGAATCACAAGGTCGCTATGTCGGCCTTTTTTATTGCTGGCGTTCACCTTCAACCGAATTAACCGACAGTTTATGGAGAACTGATGAAGCATTTAACAACCACAATAGCTCTTATCGGCGTATCCATGGCGTCAATAAAATCATGGAGTTTAGCTGAAATATCTCCAGCTTTTCACATGGATGCTAGCTATCCAGTTTGCGGAAGGAAAACGGGTATTGCAGCAGCTCTCCGGGCAGCAAAAAAACGCAGGAGAAGTCGCAAATGACACCAGAAATCATCGATCAGGCCAGCGCTCTCGAAGAGATGATGCGCGAAAACGCTATTCAGGCTCACAGACTCAACCACTCAGCAGTATCAGCAACGCACTGTGAGGAATGCGGTGACAGTTTGCCGGAGGCTCGCCGGAGGCTCGCCGGAAAGCGTATCCGGGATGCACGATGTGCGTGAGCTGTCAGCAGGATGAAGAAAATCGTAATCGGAGGGTGTGATGAATAATCGCAAAGCAAGGCGGTTGCTTGGTGTTCATATCAGAGACACCTATCGAATAAGCAACAGGCGCTGGCTGGTTTGGGGAAGCAATTACCATTTTGTTTGGGAGCACGCAAAACCATCACCTCGGCAAAAGAGAAAAGCTAAAGAGGTTGCTGCATACCGAGAGGAATTAAAGCGCAATCAGGAGCCAGCCAATGTTCCAACTAATTCAACGGGGTCAGATATACGCTGACAATGCCGGGTGGCCGGTAATAATTCATTCCGTCACATCAGATATAGTCCGCTACTGGCGACAGGGCCGGATAAACACCGCTTCAATCGACCGATTTAATTCAGACTTCGAGCACCTCGATCACCGTGAGGCGGCACAGATACGCGCCGAACTGGAGACGAGCGAGCACATCAAATCGCTGCGCGCCCAGCGTGCGGCATGAGGAGATATTATGCGCATTGAAGAGTTACCGAAGCTACCGAAGCTGTTCCGCGTTATCGAGGTTGATCTTGACGTGCTGCGCAACGGGATTGGTTCTGGTTGGGGAGTGATTTTCGACCAAGACGCCGTCGTTAAGCGAAAGGTCCGCCGAGTGAAGCATGACGGAGGCTGGAAGTGGCAACTGGTTCGGGAATGGCACGATCAGGAGTTGTGGGATTACTGCTTCGAGCAGGACCGAGAATGTCTTGAAAACCTCAACTATGACCTGGGGCTGTTGCATTGACGCAACTTATAGCCAGTTATGAGCTGTAAATATCAGTTACATTAACTTTTTGATGGTAGGATTTTATACATGAAACGACATCAATCATTCAAATTTCAGTTAATAACTGGAGTTGGTATCGAGAGAAACCTTAGATCTTTCTCTGGGGCGTGTCGTTTCGTGTACAACAAGGCGCTGTCTATTCAGAATGAAGCTTATTCTTCCGGAGGGAAATACACTTCATACAACAAAATGGCATCTTGGCTGAAGGAGTGGAAATCCAACCCAGAAACGGAATGGCTTAACGATGCGCCATCACAGGCTCTGCAGCAGTCTCTTATCGATTTGGATAAAGCACATAAAAACTTCTTTGAAGGTCGATCCTTGCCACCTAAATTCAAAAAGAGAGGAAGTCATGACTCTTTTCGAGTTCCGCAAAAATTCAAGATAGATCAAGAAAACAATCGCATATCACTACCAAAGCTTGGATGGATACGCTACAGGGGAAGTAGAAAGGTTACTGGTGAAGTTAAAAATGTAACGGTTAGCCAAACTTGCGGGAAATGGTACGTCTGCATCCAGACAGAGGTTGAAGTTGAAATTAATCCGCATCCATCACGCTCAATGGTAGGTCTTGATGTTGGCGTTGCAAGGCTAGTAACTCTATCCGACGGAACATTTTACAGCCCTGTAAATAGCTACAAGAGCCGGATGAAAAATCTAGCACGGCTTCAAAAAACGTTAAGCAGAAAGGTTAAATTCAGTAGCAACTGGAGGAAGCAAAAAAGGAAGATACAGCTACTCCATTTCAAGATATTTAATATACGCAATGACTACCTGAACAAAATAACTACAACGATCAGCAAAAACCACGCAATGATCGTTATAGAAGACTTGCACGTGAAAAACATGTCCAAATCCTCCTCTTGCTCTAAAAGCAATCCAGGGAGGAACATTAATGCCAAGTCAGGACTAAATCGCTCAATATTAGACCAGGGATGGGGAGAGCTTCGCAGAAAACTTGAGTATAAACAGGCTTGGCTTGGCGGTAATTTGCTGGCAATACCTCCAGCATATACAAGCCAGCGATGTGCTTGTTGTGGCTATACATCCAAGGACAATCGAATATCTCAAAGTAAATTCATGTGCAAGGAATGTGGATACGAAGAAAATGCTGACACCAATGGTGCACGCAACATTTTAGCGGCGGGGCACGCCGTTTTAGCCTGTGGAGAGACGGTGCTATAAGACCTCTCGTTGAATCAGGAACCCACCGAGACGACTCATTGAATTAATAGAGCGTTGTAGGATTGCTCGCTTCCTAGCGGGTAGGATGCCAAGAGCTGGCTATTGGGTGTTACAAAATCCCAAAACATCACTGCCACGTTATCCCTTTTGCCCGGCCCCGCGTCGGGCTTCTTTTTGCCTGGAGAAAACCATGATCAGTACACAGATGGCAATCCCGCCAGTCATCATCAATCGCGAAACCGTTCAGCAGATGCTTGGTGGTATCTCGCGTACTACGTTTTATCGCAAGCGTATCCAGTGGGAAGCTGCAGGAACACCATTCCCGCCAAAAGCGCCTGGCACTAACGCGGGTCGAGGCGGTGAGCAGTATCGTTACTGCGACGTGATGCGCTTCATGGAGGCTCAAGGTTTAGTTGAGTCTACGCATGACTGAATATGGGCAGCAAGGATGTCTAGCGCCTCCTGCTGCTCTCTCACGTAGCTGTGCTGGTCATAAATGGCGAGAACCCCTCCGAGTTTGTGACCAAGCACTTTCTCTGATATGTGTGGTGGCACGCCAAGTTCTGCCATTTTCGTCTTTGCCGTCCGGCGCAGGTCGTGAATAGACCAGTGATCGATGGTCATATCCTCACGAATCTGAATAGCAAGGTTGAGTATCACGCTTGCCGCCATTGGCCTGTCTTCTTTCTTTATCGCTGGCGGGAATACCTGCTGGAAGTTTGGGTAAAGGTCAAAAGCCTCTTTCAACAATTCGACAGCCTTAGCCGATAACCCCCTTTCAAAAGGCTCCCTTGTTTTTGAGTTTTCATCAGGGACGCGCCAAACTCTCCCCTCTAAATCAAAATCAGCCTTTTTCGCCAGGCGAAGTTCTACGCCACGGCATCCGGTTAGCAATAGTAATTTTAAAAGCAGCTTGCTCTGGTAAGTAATAGTTGAGGCGTCAACGGCGTGCCAGAACGCTCCGATCTCCTTGTCGTTGAAATTTCTGTGTCCTTTTTTCGGATGCTTACCAACGTCAATAACACGCAAATCCCGAACAGGGTTTCTCTTAATCAATTCTGTACGTATGCAGTATGAGAAGATCGTCTTCATCCTCGACAGAAGTTCTCCGGCATACGTCTCAGCACCGTTATCCCGCATTCTTTTAAAGACAGGCTGCCAGTGAGAAATCGCCATTTCGTCTACTATCATACTCCCGACATAGGGAACCACATGACGATTAAGCGCCCTTTCCCATTCATCTCGCCTTACCAGCTTGTTGGCTCCTGCACTCACAAGCCACGCCTTGATGCAGTCGCTTACCGTTGCTGCTTTAATATTGGCTTCCAGTTCCATGCTCCTGAACGTTATCGGGTCTTTCCCGTTCGCCAGTAGCTTCTTATATTCACCAACCAGTTGTCTAGCCTCTTTCAAAGACATACGGTCATACTGACCAAGCGTCATTCGCCGAGGCTTACCGTCAAAGTTATACCGGTACTGAAATGCGATTACTCCGGTTGGCGTGACACGAATCGACAGTCCGTTAGCATCGGCAATCTCCATTCTCTTCTCGATAGGCTTGCCATTCATTTTGCGAAGTTTGGTGTCAGTAAGCATTTAGTGTACATCCGCCAACTGTGTACACAGGTGTGTACATAATATCAGTGGCACAAAGTGGAATCATGTAAAACAGAGTGAAACACTCAAAGGTGGTTTAGTCAATGCTGGCAATGGGTTGGATAGAGGTGATGAAACGGAGATAAACAGAAGGGAACGGCACTGGCGGCCTACACGTAAGAGCACATACAAAGATTCAATATTTAAAATTATCAAAAAGGTGTGGGCTGATTCCCGCTTCACTCTGCGAAATATGTCACGGGTTGCCTTGGTGGCGACGCTGGACCTACGCCCTTTTTTTGATAACACCGTTGACAGTGTACACGGTGTTACGAGCCGATCAAAGCAGCAATCAACGCGCACTGTATGATGTAAATCAATTCACTGACACCCTGAGGTCTTTGTTACACTTGCCGAAAGTCATCGAATATGAGCGGGAAAGAACTATGCCAACAAATCGCTTTGCGAAGAAACACTGGAAAATAGTTGTGATTCTGCTTGTTATTTGTGCGGCCATGCTGATGCTGCGTTGGGCCGCAATGATCTGGGGTTAAATTATTAGCACCGGCAGTACGGTTCCGTTTATTTATCTATTAAATAGAATTTACCTGAAAAATAGCGCGTTATTGGTACGTGGTAAAAATAAAACGTAGAGTAAATATTAAATAAACTTAACTTTAACTGGGAAAACCGGGCCAATTATTTGACCCGGCTTGTCATTACATACGATAACCGAGCGAAACAGTCGTTCGACGATCGGTATGCTCCGGCGCCGTTGCCGGCGGTTCAGAGTTCCAGGTCACGTTGTAAGCCACCTTTAACCCGAAGTGTTCATTGATGGCAACGTTCAAAGCCGTTTCAGAGTTGAGTGTCGTATCGTCAGCACCGAATACCGATACACCCTGAGTAAATTTGGTGTTATCCGTCATCTGCCACGCATACGCCCCGGACGCATAGCCCAACGGCTGCGTTTCGGTGGTGCCATCAGTGTGCTCGTCATAACGAACACCAGGACCGAATTCAAAACGGAAGCTGTGCACCGGCCCATTAAGGAACTGACGACCGTAACCTGCGGTCAGTACGTCACGCTCGCGATAACCGTTGTAGCGGTCGGTCAACCAGCTTGCCTGCCCAAAGAGATAGTCATAGTCGGTCATGTTGTAACGACTACGGCCCCCTACGGCATATTTCTCTGATGAACGCTCATCATTTGAGGAGGTGTTGCTGGCATTTCCCCACAGAGACCACGCCGTAGTTTGACCATACCAGGTCATGTTGGTGTCTGCAGTTAAAGAAGAACTTTTTGTGTTGCCTGACTGGGCGAGATATCCCGCGTTCAGGTTACCTTCAAAGGGTTTTTTCGCGCTGGAAGGATCATCCATGACAGTAAAAACGGAATCATCGGCGGCAGCATGCATTGACGCAAGCAGGCCTCCCATCAGCATGAATGCTGTGGGCACTGTCTTCAAAAGCTTCATTTATTAAGAGTCCGTACAACAAAAAAAGAGACCATAACGGTCTCGGAAACTTTCATATGGATCAATGACAAAAGACCCTTGAAAGGTAACAAATTATAAAAAGACTCGAATAACATAGCAATAAATTCTTATTTCATTTTTTGAATAAGAGCGTTCTTAAATCGATATTTTATTTATATAACTTTGACCCGATAATTTTAAATAAAGATATGAAAAATCATGTTGTTAATTACTTCACTTTCGGGATGTTAAGTGCCAGACTGAAGGCAGCCTAACAGGAGGTAAAGATGGTACGTATCTATACGTTAACACTTGCGCCCTCTCTCGATAGCGCAACAATTACTCCGCAAATCTACCCTGAGGGTAAACTTCGCTGTACCTCGCCGGTTTTTGAACCCGGTGGCGGCGGCATCAATGTCGCTCGTGCAATAGCACATCTTGGCGGTACTGCGACGGCTATCTTCCCCGCGGGCGGGGCCACGGGAGAGCATCTTGTTGCATTGCTCGCCGACGAAAATGTTCCCGTCTCTACAGTCGAAGCCAAAGACTGGACCCGCCAAAATCTGCACGTCCACGTTGAGTCCAGCGGTGAGCAGTATCGCTTTGTTATGCCCGGGGCTGCGCTGACCGATGATGAGTTCTATCAACTTCAGGATCAGGTGCTGGAAATTGAGTCCGGCGCGCTGCTGGTGATTAGCGGCAGTTTGCCGCCTGGCGTACAACTTGAGAAGCTGACCCGACTCGTTACCTCAGCACAAAAACAGGGTATTCGCTGCATCGTCGATAGCTCAGGCGAGGCGCTAACGGCGGCGTTAGCCATCGGCAATATCGAACTGGTCAAACCCAACCTTAAAGAACTGAGCGCGCTGGTGAACCGCGAACTCACCCAACCTGATGACGTGCGTAAAGCCGCACAGGAGATTGTGCAATCGGGTAAAGCACATCGCGTCGTGGTCTCTCTTGGGCCACAAGGGGCGCTGGGCGTTGATCGCGACACCTGCGTCCAGGTGGTTCCACCACCGGTGAAAAGTCAAAGTACCGTAGGCGCAGGCGACAGCATGGTCGGCGCCATGACGCTTAAACTGGCTGAGAACGCACCTTTTGACGATATTGTTCGTTTCGGGGTTGCCGCCGGTAGCGCAGCAACCCTGAATCAGGGGACGCGTCTGTGCGCTTTGGACGATACGCAAAAAATATATGCATACCTTGCGCAGTAATGCCACCGTCCCCTTCTTACCAGGAAGGGGGATTTTCCGGTAAAACTGTCGGCATGGTTGTTATACGTCTATGATAAAAAATCACGTGATTACAAAGAAGTGAATCATGTGCAAACAGACGTCTCCACAACTGTGCGAGATGAAGAAGAACGACAAACATTAAGTGCCTTTCCAGCGATGACGCGTCCGTGGTGTGCGTCAGTTCGTGTTTTTTAACCGCATTCTTGCGCTAACCTTATGATCTGGCAGACAACATGGGGAGAGACATCATGTGGCAGGCTATCAGTCGTCTTTTAAGCGAGCAATTAGGTGAAGGCGAAATCGAACTGCGTAATGAACTGCCCGGCGGAGAGATCCACGCCGCATGGCATTTACGCTATGCGGGGCGCGATTTTTTCGTCAAATGCGATGAAAGAGAGCTGTTGACCGGCTTTACGGCGGAAGCCGATCAACTGGAGCTACTTTCCCGCAGTCAAACCGTATCTGTACCGAAAGTTTGGGCGGTAGGCGCAGACAGAGATTACAGTTTCCTGGTGATGGACTTCCTCCCTCCCCGTCCGCTTGACGCGCACAATGCATTTATCCTCGGCCAACAGCTTGCGCATTTGCATGAATGGAGCGATCAGCCGCAGTTCGGACTCGACTTCGACAATGCGCTCTCGACCACGCCGCAACCCAATGCCTGGCAACGTCGCTGGTCAACTTTTTTTGCCGAGCAGCGCATTGGCTGGCAACTGGAACTCGCCGCTGAAAAAGGTATTGCGTTTGGCAATATTGACGCCATTGTCGAGCATGTTCAGCGACGCCTCTCGTCCCATCAGCCGCAGCCGTCTCTCCTGCATGGGGATTTGTGGTCGGGAAACTGCGCGCTCGGCCCGAACGGTCCTTACATCTTCGACCCTGCCTGCTACTGGGGAGACAGAGAGTGCGATCTGGCAATGCTGCCGTTACATACCGAGCAGCCGCCGCAAATTTATGATGGTTATCAGTCCGTCTCGCCGCTCCCCCTGGATTTTCTTGACAGACAGCCTGTCTACCAGCTCTATACGCTGCTGAATCGGGCTATTCTGTTCGGAGGGCAGCATCTGGTTGTGGCGCAGAAAGCGATGGATAGGTTACTGGCGGCTTAACAACGCGCTTATCAGGCCTGACGTTACACAATGCGGCAGGCCTGATGTTTCAACGCTTACAAAAAGCCCAGTAATGAGAAGAAGAAGTAGCCGATGACGATAACGATCACCGGCAATATATACAGCGGAAAAATTTGTAAAAAGATCGTATGGTGCGGTACCACGATACGTGATTCAATTTGTGCGCGTGATAACCCTTCACTGCCTTTGGCCTGTTCCAGAATCAGTTGATCCTCAACACCTTCGCGTAAAAAACGCGCCTGACGGCTCATTCTTGCACCTGAATCCTGCAACGCTAAGCCGACAAAAATCAGGATGAAAATCAGCCAAAAAACGAAATTGAGTCCACTTTGAAAATCGGGTGTCGGCGAGTTATACCAAAATACGTTAAGAAAGGGGGTGTTCACCCGCATCATGTCGATCATTACATGGGCAAAATCGAGCATCACCGCATTAATCCCCTCCTGCTTTTCGCTGTGCGCATACATAAACTTCAGTACAGAAACCAGTGTTGAAATCAGCGCGGGAATGAAAATCACCCATCCCACCAGCCTTTTCAAGACGGCAATGCGTCCAGCTTGTTGATACGTCATGAGTTCCCCTTGATAAAGACGTGTCATTTTGGCCTAAGTTTACCCGTTGATAACCGTTTTCGCCTGATCTTTAAAGGCGGTATAATAGAGAATTAGCCATAATGAACGCTCAGAGCCTGTTATGACTGGCTCGAAATCCCTTTTATCACCCTAAAGGAGAGGTTGTGATGTCAACCCCGCGTCAAATTCTTGCTGCAATTTTCGATATGGATGGATTACTGGTCGATTCAGAACCGCTCTGGGATCAGGCCGAACTGGATGTGATGGCAAGTTTAGGCGTTGATATCACTCGCCGCCATGAGCTTCCCGATACCCTTGGCTTACGCATCGACATGGTGGTTGATTTGTGGTTTGCGCAGCAACCGTGGAATGGCCCCACACGTCAGGAAGTGACTGAACGTATCATCACGCGGGCTATTGCGTTAGTTGAAGAAACAAGACCGCTGCTGCCTGGCGTACGTGAAGCCGTGGCGTTGTGCAAATCGCAGGGACTTTTGGTCGGGCTGGCATCCGCATCACCGTTGCATATGCTGGAAAAAGTGCTGACCATGTTTGGTTTACGCGACAGCTTCGATGCACTGGCCTCCGCAGAGAAACTTCCCTACAGCAAACCGCACCCGCAGGTGTATCTCGATTGCGCAGCGAAACTGGGCATTGATCCTTTGAGTTGCGTTGCCCTGGAAGATTCAGTCAACGGCATGATCGCCTCGAAAGCGGCTCGCATGCGCTCTATCGTGGTGCCTGCACATGAAAATCAGGACGATCCTCGCTATGTACTGGCCGACGTAAAACTGTCCTCGCTCACCGAACTTACAGCCGTTCATCTGCGCGGCTAATCCTCTCACGGGCAATGCGAATCATTGTCCGTGACATTGTTTTTTAAAACAGTGTTTCATTTTTATTGTATTTCTGCTCAGCCTCTCCTATTCTTTCCGCATGGTAAAGTGTGAATGGAATGAATAATTGAGGTGAATATGATTCAGGATGCTTTTCGTCTCGCAGGTAAAGTTGCCATCGTCACCGGATGTGATACCGGCCTTGGACAAGGTATGGCACTGGCGCTGGCTGAAGCTGGCTGTGATGTGGTCGGAGTGAATCGTAAAACCCCGCATGATACCGCAGAGAAAATTAACGCGCTCGGTCGACGTTTTATGGCGATTCAGGCCGATCTCAGCCAACAGGACGTACTCGCCAGTATTGTGACACAAACGGTGAAGGCATTTGGTCGGTTCGATATTCTGGTCAATAATGCGGGCACCATACGTCGCCAGGATGCGCTGGACTTCAGCGAAAAAGACTGGGATGACGTGATGAACCTGAATCTCAAATCCGTGTTCTTTCTGTCGCAGGCCGTGGCGCGCCAGTTTGTGGCGCAGGGTAACGGTGGGAAAATAATTAATATTGCCTCAATGCTCTCATTTCAGGGCGGGATCCGCGTTCCTTCCTATACCGCATCGAAAAGCGGTGTACTGGGTATCACCCGCCTGCTGGCTAATGAATGGGCTGCACAAGGTATTAATGTCAACGCTATTGCGCCCGGCTATATGGCGACCAATAACACGCAGCAACTACGTGAAGACAGCGAGCGCAATCAGGAGATTATCGATCGTATTCCAGCCGGACGCTGGGGAAAGCCAGACGATCTGAAAGGCCCGGTCGTTTTCCTCGCAAGTTCAGCCTCTGACTATATTCATGGTTATACGCTGGCCGTGGATGGTGGTTGGCTGGCGCGGTAATGTCGCACTTGTGACAAAGGGTTACAACGTCACCTCTTCCGCCTACTGTATAAAACCCCTATACTGTATGAATCGACAGTTTATTGGGTTTTATCATGACGGCGGAAGGCCACCTTCTTTTTTCTATTGCCTGTGCGGTATTTGCCAAAAATGCCGAGCTAACGCCCGTTCTTGCGCAGGGTGACTGGTGGCATATTGTTCCTTCAGCCATTTTGACATGTCTGCTACCGGATATCGATCATCCAAAATCTCTGCTCGGACAGCGTCTGAAGTGGATATCGAAACCCATTGCCCGCGCATTTGGCCATCGCGGGTTTACGCATAGCCTGCTGGCAGTCTTTGCCCTGCTGGCCACGTTTTACCTGAAAGTCCCTGATACCTGGATAATTCCAGCTGATGCCTTACAGGGCATGGTTCTCGGTTATCTCAGCCACATTCTGGCCGACATGCTGACCCCGGCAGGCGTCCCCCTGCTTTGGCCCTGTCGCTGGCGCTTTCGCCTGCCGATCCTTGTGCCGCAAAAAGGGAATCAACTGGAGCGATTCCTGTGTATGGCGCTGTTTGCCTGGGCGATCTGGATGCCGCAGACCGTACAAGAAAACAGTGCAGTACGCTGGTCATCGCAAATGATAAATACGCTACAAATGCAGTTTAATCGATTCATAACGCACCAGGTTGACTAATAAATCAGCCGAAATGTCATTTTTGGCATAAACAATTCCATTTGAATATAAGAGGCATGTCACAGTTCTGCTAATCTTGCGCCAACTGAATCACCATCGTACGGTGATCCGCATAATAAGATCAGGAGAACGGGGATGAACTTTCCATTAATCGCGAACATTATCGTGTTCGTAGTGCTGCTGTTCGTGCTGGCGCAAGCCCGTCACAAACAGTGGAGTCTGGCAAAAAAAGTACTGGTCGGTCTGGTCATGGGTGTGGTGTTCGGCCTCGCGCTGCACACCATTTATGGCTCCGACAGCCAGGTTCTTAAAGATTCCGTACAGTGGTTCAACATTGTCGGCAACGGTTACGTCCAGTTGCTGCAAATGATTGTTATGCCGCTGGTCTTTGCCTCTATTCTCAGTGCCGTTGCGCGTCTGCACAACGCCTCTCAGTTAGGTAAAATTAGCTTCCTGACCATCGGCACGCTGCTGTTTACCACGCTGATTGCCGCGCTGGTAGGTGTTCTGGTGACCAACCTGTTCGGCCTGACCGCCGAAGGTCTGGTACAAGGCGGGGCTGAAACCGCACGCCTGAATGCCATTGAAACCAATTATGTTGGCAAAGTAGCCGACCTCAGCGTTCCGCAACTGGTGCTGTCGTTCATCCCGAAAAACCCGTTTGCCGATCTGACCGGAGCGAACCCGACGTCAATTATCAGCGTGGTTATCTTCGCAGCATTCCTCGGTGTAGCCGCACTGAAACTGCTGAAAGATGACGCCCCAAAAGGCGAGCGTGTTCTGGTCGCTATCGATACCCTGCAAAGCTGGGTGATGAAGCTGGTTCGTCTGGTTATGCAGTTAACGCCGTACGGTGTTCTGGCGCTGATGACTAAAGTGGTTGCAGGCTCCAACCTGCAGGACATCATCAAGCTTGGCAGCTTCGTCGTCGCTTCGTATCTCGGTCTGGGCATTATGTTTGTGGTACACGGGATCCTGCTGGGAGTTAACGGCGTTAGCCCGCTGAAATACTTCCGCAAAGTCTGGCCTGTCCTGACTTTCGCTTTCACCAGCCGTTCCAGCGCCGCGTCCATCCCGCTGAACGTTGAAGCACAAACCCGTCGTCTGGGCGTACCTGAATCCATTGCCAGTTTTGCCGCCTCTTTTGGCGCCACGATCGGTCAGAACGGCTGTGCCGGCCTGTACCCGGCCATGCTGGCGGTGATGGTCGCCCCAACTGTCGGTATTAACCCGCTGGATCCCATGTGGATTGCCACGCTGGTAGGTATCGTGACCGTGAGTTCCGCAGGCGTTGCAGGTGTGGGCGGTGGCGCGACCTTTGCCGCGCTGATCGTTCTGCCTGCCATGGGTCTGCCGGTAACGCTGGTCGCGCTGCTGATCTCCGTTGAACCGCTGATTGATATGGGTCGTACGGCGCTGAACGTTAGCGGCTCCATGACTGCCGGTACGCTGACCAGCCAGTGGCTGAAGCAGACCGACAAAACGATTCTGGACAGCGACGATAACGCCGAACTGGCGCATCGCTAAGCCTGTTTGCTGATAAAAAAACCGCCGGCGTGTCATGCTCCGGCGGTTTTTTTATATCCAGTTAATCGCTCAGTTCATTTTCCTGGCGAATCTGATTAGCCCAGCGTTGCGCTGATTCCGGAACCGTAAATGCAGGCGAACGCTGAAACGACTCCCCCATTAAGACAAAAGCGACATATTTACCGCGCAGTATCCATACGTCACGAAACGCATCCATTTTAACCGCATGCTCTGGCGGAGCAGGCTCCACACGGGGCACGTAGCTAATAACCGGACGATTTTGTTGGCGAAGAGGTTTCATAATCAGTTGTTTCACTAAAGACAAATTCTAAAAATCAGAAAACCGCTATCTTAGCCGATTTTCCCCTCCCGCGTCCTGCCTTGCGTGCGCGGTTTGCCTGTCTCATGCGCTTTACTTCCCCGGTATATTCCTGCAGGGCTGAGTGAGTGGTCTATAGTTAAAGCTTTTGACAGCAACAACGACCCTTTCAGCGATGAATACAGGAGACGAGTTTAATGTCACAGAAAGATAAGCATCCGCTCCATCACACTGCGCCGGTTCATGATGCCAGCGAGTCCAAACCCGGTCTTGATTCCCTGGCGCCAGCAGACGGTTCACATCGTCCAACGCCTGAACCCACGCCTCCGGGCATGCAACCCACCACGTCCGGCAGCTTAAAAGCGCCTGACATCAGAAGTGACAAACTCAACGCGCTGGACAGTTTTCGCAAAGGAAGCGAAGAATTTGCCCTGACCACCAATCAGGGCGTACGCATTGCAGACGATCAAAACTCGCTGCGCGCCGGAAATCGCGGGCCAACATTACTGGAAGATTTTATCCTGCGAGAAAAAATCACCCATTTTGATCACGAACGTATACCAGAACGTATCGTTCACGCTCGAGGGTCAGCCGCGCACGGTTACTTTCAGTCCTATACCGATTTAAGCGCAACGACAAAAGCCGATTTCTTGTCCGAAGAAAACAAGATAACACCCGTTTTTGTCCGTTTCTCAACAGTCCAGGGCGGCGCAGGCTCAGCGGATACGGTCAGGGATATTCGGGGATTTGCGACAAAATTTTATACTGAAGAGGGCATCTTTGATCTGGTAGGAAATAACACGCCGATCTTTTTTATTCAGGATGCACATAAATTCCCGGATTTCGTCCACGCCGTAAAACCGGAGCCACATTGGGCCATCCCACAGGGCCAAAGCGCGCATGATACCTTCTGGGATTATGTCTCATTGCAGCCTGAAACCCTGCACAACGTGATGTGGGCGATGTCTGACCGGGGGATCCCGCGCAGTTATCGCACGATGGAAGGTTTTGGCATCCATACTTTTCGGCTGATTAATGCGCAGGGGAAAGCCACTTTCGTCCGCTTCCACTGGAAACCGCTGGCTGGCAAAGCTTCTTTGGTATGGGATGAAGCACAGAAACTGACGGGTCGCGATCCTGATTTCCATCGCCGCGATCTGTGGGAGGCAATTGAAGCCGGCGATTACCCGGAATACGAACTTGGCCTGCAGTTAATTCCGGAGGAAGATGAGTTTAAATTCGATTTTGACCTGCTCGACCCGACAAAACTCATCCCGGAAGAGCTGGTTCCAGTTCAGCGCGTCGGTAAAATGGTACTAAACCGCAACCCGGACAATTTCTTCGCGGAAAACGAACAGGCGGCATTTCATCCCGGTCACATCGTTCCGGGCATCGATTTTACCAATGACCCTCTGTTACAGGGCAGACTGTTCTCCTATACGGACACACAGATCAGTCGCCTGGGTGGGCCCAACTTCCATGAAATCCCGATCAATCGCCCTACCTGCCCGTACCATAACTTCCAGCGCGACGGTATGCATCGCATGGATATTGATACCAATCCCGCCAACTATGAGCCTAATTCCATCAATGACAACTGGCCACGAGAGACGCCGCCGGGGCCAAAACGTGGTGGATTTGAGTCGTATCAGGAGCGCATTGACGGGAATAAAATTCGTGAGCGTAGCCCCTCTTTCGGCGAATACTATGCCCACCCTCGCCTGTTCTGGCTAAGCCAGACACCAATAGAGCAACAGCATATTATTGGCGGATTCAGTTTCGAACTCAGCAAAGTGACCCGGCCTTATATTCGCGAAAGAGTGGTCGATCATTTGGCGCATATTGATACCACTCTGGCGCAGTCCGTGGCCAGCAACCTCGGTTTTGAACTGACCGAAGAGCAAACCCAGATCTCCCCTCCACCGGACGTCAACGGGTTAACCAATGCGCCTTCGCTTAGTTTATATGCGGGATCAAAAGGTGATATCAAAGGCCGCGTGGTCGCCATTCTGCTCAATGATCAGGTAAAGGCAGACGATCTGCTCACCATTATGCAGGCCCTGCAGTCGAAAGGCGTTCATGCCAGGTTGCTCTATTCCAGAATGGGTAATGTGGTTGCCGACGATGGCTCCGTCCTGACGATCGCGGGTACCTTTGCCGGCTCGCCGTCGCTGACGGTCGATGCGGTTATCGTTCCGGGTGGGAATATCGCGGATATCGCCATGAATGGCGATGCGAAATATTACTTACTGGAAGCGTATAAGCACCTGAAACCTATCGCCCTGGCAGGAGATGCTCGCCAGCTTAAAGCTGCATTGAATATCACAAATCAGAGTGAGGAAGGCGTGGTAGAAGCGGACAGTGCAGACGCACAGTTTATGGATACCTTACTGACACTGATGACTGCGCATCGTGTCTGGTCGCGAGCCGGAAAAATCGACGCGATCCCTGCCTAAAAAAATGCGGCGCATAATTGCGCCGCAAACTCAGGAATTACACGTTCAGAAAACTGCCAAGACGATAACCGCGCTCCGCAATAGCATATTTCAGTGACGAAGACGTCAGTACGTCAAGCTCAGTTAAGCGGGGGTAACAGTAGGCACTTTGACGAATAGTGTCATCGATAAAGGCTGGATGGCACATGACTTCCAGTGAGGACTCTCCCCGGTCTGCTGAGGCATCCAGCGTTTGTAAAAACAGCGCCTCAGAAATCGCTTCGCCATAAAACTCGCTGCTGAATCCCTGGGAAGAACGCAACGTGTCGGGTAAATCAGACGACTGGCACACCGCCTGACGATCGATACGCAACGCAATCCCTCGTTCGGCTGCAAAGCTCGCGACAATGGGGAAAATCTGCGGGAACATATGCACATGGTGATGGCTATCCAGATGCGTCGGTTCCCGCCCAAACAGGTCTATAAAACGCTGATACTGCGCGGCCAGCTCTTGCGAAATTTCATCCAGCGGCAAAGCATCTTCTTCTGCCATTTGCCAGATCCATTTCCCCAGCAATCCGTCACGCGTAAGGCCTGGCATTGGCGTCAACGGTCTGCCCAGCGTCAGAACAAAGTGCATCCCGACGGCAAGTGCAGGTATGTCACGACTCAGTTGTACCGCATGGTCAATCGCCGCGCCATTTACCAACGCCGTCGTCGAGGTGACCACGCCATTGCGGCAGGCTTCAACAATGCCGTAGTTTTGGCCTTTACTCAGGCCAAAATCATCCGCATTCACAATCAGTACGCGTTCCATAGCCGACCTCAGTTAGTGTTGTTCGCTTTTCAGTTTCTCAATACACCCGGCGAAATTTGGCAGCCATTGTTCATGCGCCAGAATCAATTCACGCGCCAGGACTTCAGCGTCGCGGTCAGAATGCACCAGCGGGCTAAGGTTCAGCGCCAGCAGCACATCATTTAGCTCTCCGCTCAATGCCGCATTGCTCGCCGCCACTTCAAAGCCTTTAATGGTATAGATAAGACCGAGGACTTTCTCATCAAAATGAGTAATACGTGGGTGTGGCGTGGCGCCGTTGCGTCCCAACGTGCAGGTCATTTCTACCGCCCAGTCCGCAGGAATGTTATCGACATGCCCATGGTGCGGAATGTTGACATAATGTTCGGTCTGCTTATCGTTGTAGATAGCGTTGATCACTTCACAGGCCGCGTCGGAGTAATAAGCGCCACCGCGCTGTTCCAGTTCCTTCGGCTTAACGTTCAGCTCAGGATTTTTATAGAGATCAAAAAGTTGTTTCTCAACTTTCTGTACCACCTGAGCGCGTGCCCCGCCCTTATAGTATTCACCCATCTCAATTGCCAGCATCTCTTTTGGCTTGAAGTAGTAGAGCAAGTAAGAGCACGGCAGTAGTTTCAGCGAACGAATCAGTCCTTCACTAAACGGCAGGTCAAAGATGTTCTTCACGGTAGACGCTTTCAACTCGCCCGATGCGACGCCGTCCAGCAGTTCATCAAAACGTGACACGCCGTTCACCAGCACATCTTTGATAAAGACCATATGGTTCAGACCGAACAGATCGATAGATAAATCATCGCTCTCTTTCAGCGCCAGCACATCGCTAATGAACATTTTCATGCCGACGGGAATATTACACACGCCGATGAATTTCTTAAAATTCGTATGGCGATAGACCGCTTCAGTCACCATCCCTGCCGGGTTAGTAAAGTTAATCACCCACGCATTCGGGCACAGTTCTTCCACATCTTTTACAATGTCAAAAATAACCGGAATGGTACGCAAACCTTTGAACAGACCGCCCGCACCGTTCGTTTCCTGTCCCAGATAACCGTGGCTCAGCGGGATACGCTCATCCTTCTCACGGGCTTTAAGTTGTCCTACACGCAGTTGGGTGGTAACGAAATCAGCATCTTTCAACGCTTCGCGGCGATCCAGCGTTTTATACAACTTCATCGGAACGCCAGCTTTGTCGATCATCCGCTGGCAAAGGTCAAAAATAATGTCCAGCTTCTCTTTACCACCCTCTACATCAACCAGCCACAATTCAGAAACCGGTAATTCATGATAGCGCTTAATAAAGCCTTCAAGTAACTCAGGGGTGTAGCTGCTCCCGCCACCGATAGTGACGACTTTTAATTTCTGGCTCATACGTTCTCCCTTCAGTGTCAAAACACTGACATGTATTATGCTCAACCCGTTTGTCAGGTATAGCGTGGCTGTCCCGACGCTATTTAGGGCAAGCTATAAAAAATGAGTTATTGGAAAATAATATCTACTGATTAAATTCAGTTAATTTCTTACGATAGCTATTTGGCGTAAACGACGTCAGCTTTTTAAATGTTTTAATAAACAGGCTTGGACTACTGTAACCAGACTCATAAGCAATATCCGTTACAGAATAGTTAGTCATTTCCAGCTGTTTTTTAGCAAAATTAATGCGAATTTCATTAATGATCTGCATCGGCGTTTTGCTGTAATAACGCTGGGTCGCGCGGGTCAGATACTCCTGGGATTTCGCGGACAGGTGTACCATATTTTCCAGCGCATTCTCGCTAAACTGCCGTTTATCATGCATGGTCTCGACGGTGGTTTTGAGCCACTGAGGAATATCATCCAGCACCTGCTCTTCGCGATGATGGCGCAGCCGATTAATAATATAGAAGGTGACCACTTCTACAAATTCATCGAGTCCGCTCTCACGAAAGTTCAGTGATGCAATAACCGTTTCAATGTAGGTAAGAAACGAGTTATTCGCCCGATAGACCTGCGATGCAACGAAACAAAACGGCAGCAGCGGGTGGTAGTGCTGTTCAAAAAAACGTTTACTGATACCGACGTTGAGGATCCTTGTCGCACCGAAATCATAGAAACTCTGGTGATGCGATCCCAACGGGATAAAAACAAAGTCCCCGCGCTCAAGCAATACGCGTTTACCGTTGATTTCCTGATAATAGCGTCCGGTTAAAACCAGCGTAAATTCATAGTAGTCATGTTGATGCAGCCCACTGATGCTCTCAGTTTTGTTATAGATGAACACATGGAAATTTTTGCCATTAAACAGCTGCTGTTCATAGACGGTTTTGATTTCCGGTGCGTTAATCTGTAGCTGCATTTTGCACTCCTCGCTATTTCAGCTTCTCGTGAAGTTCAATCAGTTCAGTGACCAACTCGCGCGCCAGCATCGAGGTCATCAGATGATCCTGTGCGTGGACCAGCACCAGGCTGACTTTCATTTTACCTTCGCCCTGATCGCCTTCAATCAGTTTTGTTTGCACGAGGTGCGCTTCGTTCAGCGCCAGGCGAGACTGGTCCATCATGGTCTTCGCTGCTTCAAAATCCCCCTGCTTGGCCATTTTGAGTGCGCCGTATGCCAGGCTACGCGCCTGACCAGAATTAATGATGAGCCCCATCACCACTTCTTCAAGTTCTTCTGCTTCTGACTGCGTGTCGACGATATTCTCGATATCCAACATACTTTTTTCCTCTGGTTCAGTCTGGCATGACCGCGAAGCCACGCCGGATTAAATTTAGAATTTCAATGCGTTAGCGATATCTTCTTCGCTTTCTTCTTGATCAATAACGTTCTGAGCTTTGTTGGCTACTACCACGAACGGCAGGTAAACCAGCGTTGCAATACCGAGGTTGAACAGCGCGACCAGCAGAGCGGCGACGCTACCGTTGGTGTTAAAGAACGCGCCCAAACCGGTTGGCATAGTCCACGGCGCGATGTTGGTAATCGGTGGAATAATGCCTGAGTAGTAAGCTGCCAGCGTAATCGCCGCCAGAATCGGCTGAACCAGAATGAACGGAATAAACATAACCGGGTTCATGATGATCGGCAGACCGAACAGGATAGGTTCGTTAATCTGGAAGAGACCTGACGGCAGTGCCAGCTTAGCAACCTGACGATAGTCAGGACGACGCGATGCCAGGAAGATAGCGATAATCAGACCCAGCGTTGCCCCGCTACCCCCAAGGAAAATATAGGAGTCGAGCATCGGTTTCGCCCAGACGTGGAACGTCTTACCGGCTTCCAGCGCAGCGTCTACGGAACCAAACTGTTGGTAGATAGAGATGTTTTCCAGCGCCCATGGCGTCATGATTCCGCTGTCCAGCGCGGTCAGCGCCAAAGAACCGTGAATACCAAAGAACCACAGCAGCGGAACAAAAATCACATAGGCCCAACCCACTACGCTACCCAGCGATGCCAGCGGCGTTGAAATGGAATCCATAATGATCTGATGGAAGTTGGTACCCCAGGTGTTCAGCGCCCAGGCGATGATCCCCATAATGGAGAGAATAAGAAAGCCAGGAATCAGCGCAGAGAAGGAACGCGATACGGATGTCGGTACGCTATCAGGTAATTTGATCACCCAATTACGATGGACCACAAAAGTGAACATTTCCGCGACCACCAGGCCGATAATAATACCGGAAATAATATTCGCGCCGCCCAGCCAGTTAGCGCCAACCGCATAAGCTTCACCCACGCTGTATGGCGTGACGGTCATAAATGCGGCGACAGATAACAACCCGGCAGCCAGTGAGTCGACCTTGCGTTCTTCTGCCAGCGCCATGCCGATAAAAAACGGCGCCATCAATGACATGATACCCAGCGTACCGTTATAGACGTTTCCACCAATGCCTTTCAAGCTATTCAGCGTTTCAATAGTTGAAGCATCAAGTCGAATGCCCATCGAATAAAAAAACGACCCCTCCCCAAAGCTCAGGAAAACGTTATTAATTAATACAAACATTGCCCCTGCGAGGGTTAACGGCATTAAACGAATAAAACCGTTTTTGATTGCATTAACGTGCGGCTGCTTTCCAATTTTTACAGCAAAAGGAAGGAGTACCTTTTCAAGTGAAGCAATAGCGTTACTCATAGAAAAATACCCTTAAATACCGCAATTAATAATTGCGGTGAATGTTAATGAAATAACTCTTTGACGGGAAAAATTAAAATAAAATAATTAATTTGCTGCGGCTTTTTTAATTGCTGCAACAGCAGCCTTAAGCACGCCTAAACCATCGACTTTGCCATACAGCAGCGAGTCAATCACTTCCACAGGCTTGTTGGGTAACAAACGCTGAATTTCGGGCAACATATAAGCAATTTGCGGACCTAATAACACAACATCGGCCGCTGGACCTTTTTCTCCGGCCAGCGTTTCAGGAAACGCTTCAATAATAACCGGCACTTCGTATTTTTCGGCCTGAGCACGCATCTTCGATACCAACAATGAAGTCGACATGCCCGCAGAACAAAACAGATAAATGTGTTTCTTTTCCATTAAAACGATCCTCATGTGCGATTATCTGTCAACCAGACACTCCGCAAGCCATAACCTGCATCCATGCTCTGGGTAACCTGCGTCAGCTAAATTACTTTTTTAGGTGGCTGAAACGAGTATACGGGATTGTACCGATGGATGGTATTTCCTTGACCAACTAAATTGTCTCTCCTTGACCTGTCGTTATGACCCCCCTCACATTTTATGCAAATAATTCGCGGCAATAAATAAGATCGTGCGGCACAAAAAAACCGGCGCGATGGCCGGTTGTTCAGAGTGCTCAGGCAATAAACAGTTGTTACTACTTCGCTGCCTGCGGGTCGGTGTCGTATTCTGCGCAGGTCTGGTAGCCAGAGTTAATCACATGACCAGTATCGTCTAAAGCAACGAAATAGGTTTCAGCTTTACCATCTCGTTGACCCAGGATGTAGGTCTGACAGGTCCCGCGCGCATGGATCATGCTCACTTCTGAAGAAGGCTTACCGGCAATCTGCGCGACCTGCGCCCTGCTCATCCCTTTCTTCACATCTTTCACTACGGGCTGAACAAATTGGTCTTTGGTACGATCATAGGCCGTACACCCCGCCAGCATAGTCAAAACAGCCGCTGCACCCAGAATTCCTGCTAGATTCTTGTTCATTTTTTCGTCCTCTTGTTTTTCAGCGTGTTATGTAAGCCTGGAGCACAACAACGCATTTTTCAAGCAATCAGATGATACTTAGGCCGTTTCGGAAAATTCTATTAAAACAAAATGATGTTATATCAGGCCTGCATCCCTTGTCGTTTGGGCCTCAACGCGTTAGCTTTAACATATCATTTTATTTTTCACAGGGGGTTGCATGACTCTGCAGCAAGAGATAATCAAAGCGCTTGGCGCAAAACCGCACATTAATGCAGAAGAGGAAATTCGTCGCAGCGTAGATTTCCTGAAATCATACCTGCAAACCTACCCCTTTCTGAAATCACTGGTGTTGGGCATTAGCGGCGGACAAGACTCCACCCTCGCCGGAAAACTCTGCCAAATGGCCGTTTCCGAGCTCCGCCAGGAAACGGGGAATGACGCGCTACAATTTATTGCGGTGCGTTTACCGTATGGCGTTCAGGCTGATGAACAGGATTGCCAGGACGCCATTGCTTTTATACAACCGGACCGCGTACTTACCGTCAATATTAAAGGTGCAGTGCTGGCCAGCGAGCAGGCGCTGCGCGAGGCGGGTATTGAGCTGAGTGATTTTGTGCGTGGCAATGAAAAAGCCCGTGAACGTATGAAGGCGCAATACAGTATCGCGGGCATGACCAGCGGCGTTGTCGTGGGTACCGATCATGCAGCAGAAGCGATCACCGGTTTCTTCACTAAATATGGCGATGGCGGTACTGACATCAACCCAATATTCCGTCTGAACAAGCGCCAGGGTAAACAGCTGCTTGCTGCGCTGGGTTGCCCGGAGCATTTATATAAGAAAGCTCCCACCGCCGACCTTGAAGACGATCGCCCTTCTCTGCCGGATGAAGCCGCATTGGGCGTGAGCTATGACAACATCGACGATTATCTGGAAGGAAAAACGCTGGATGCTGAAATAGCTAAAAAAATCGAAGGTTGGTATCTGAAGACTGAGCACAAACGTCGCCCACCCATCACCGTGTTTGATGATTTCTGGAAAAAAGCATAATTTTTTCTGCCTAAGGCCGGGTAGCGCCCCTATTGCTGCTCTCCGGCCTTAGCAGCCTGATCATGCCGCTTTTTTAATCGCCCCTCAGCTGTTATACTGGATGGATAACCAGCATCGGAGTGAAAAGTGGTACGGCGTCAATCAGCCCCTCGCCTGACATTAGAGGCAGCAGCAATTTATGAATACCCCGAGCATCTGCGCCCATTTTTGAGTGCGCTTCCCGCGGTGCCCGGCGTCTATCTGTTTCATAGCGAAAGCGACACCCTGCCGCTTTATATAGGCAAAAGCGTCAATATTCGCAGCCGCGTGTTGTCACACCTGCGTACCACGGACGAAGCGGCAATGCTGCGCCAGTCCAAACGCATTAGCTGGATTTGTACGGCTGGAGAAATTGGCGCCCTACTGTTAGAAGCGCGGCTTATCAAAGAGCAGCAGCCTCTGTTTAATAAACGGTTGCGACGCAATCGTCAGCTTTGCGCCCTGCAGCTTACCGACCAGACTGTTCAGGTTGTTTACGCACGAGATATTGATTTCTCCCATGCCCCCAATCTGTTTGGTTTGTTTGCCAATCGCCGTGCCGCGCTACAAACATTGCAAAGCATCGCCGATGAACAGCAACTGTGCTACGGCCTGTTGGGGTTGGAACCCCTGAGTCGCGGGCGCGCCTGCTTTCGCTCAGCGCTAAAGCGCTGCGCCGGAGCGTGCTGTGGGAAAGAGAGCCCGCAGGCGCATCATTCGCGCCTGCTTGAGGCGCTGGAAAGAGTGCGCGTCATCTGCTGGCCATGGAACAATGCCATTGCGCTGCAAGAAACCCGCGCTGAAATGACTCAGTACCATATCATCAATAACTGGTTTTGGCTGGGCGCCGTTGCAACGCTGGATGAGGCGACAACCCTGGCGAGAATGCCGGCTGGCTTTGACCATGATGGTTACAAAATTCTCTGCCGGCCTGTTTTGTCTGGCAAATATGACATTATTGAACTGAATCCGGAGAGTATCCCGGCATCCAGTTAATCTCGCTGAACAGCAGTTTCCCCTCGCGCTCCAACAGGCGCAGGGTGTGTTTACCGTCGTGCCAGCTCGCGCCCTGATCGGCCGTCAGCAGCTTCTCACCCAATTGCCAGGCGCCACTGATAACAAACACGACGCCGCCACGAGAACCAAAGGTCGTAAAAGTGCGATCGGCAACTCTGACTTTCGCCTGGCAAACATCTCGTCGGGTCATGATATTAAAATCCATCGACATCCGTCCTTCCGTCAGCTTTGCTTTTACTACCTTGTCACCAGCAAAAGTAAAAGGTTGATGCTGCTTCAGGGTGTGAGTGAAGATGTTCGCCTCTTCCAGGGTCACTTCACCTCCTTCCAGCAAGGTAATCACGCGTTCTACGCCCGGGAAAAGAGAAAACTCTCCGTTTGCTGCAAGAGAGGCGATACTCGCCCGCCAGTGAAAATCGCGTGTTGCTGGCGGAAAACAGCAAATCTCTCGCGTTTCTCCCGCCCCATTGCGCCACAGACTGACCGGCATTTTGCGGATATCGAAATATTCCATCACCCCTCCAGAAAGGCGTAGCACGTCAACCTGCCGTGAACAGCCAGCCATAAATCATCATTGTGATATTTACCCTGCAGAGTATCGTTATCGGCAACAGGGTTGATTTGCCTTAGTGCTGAATAGGGTATTTTGCAAAAAAATTAACGCTTCTCCTGGCGGGAAAGAAAAAACCGCCGATCCTGCCCACATCGTTAAACGTGTTGTGGACAAGAGCGGCGGTCTTGAGTTTGTTGCACACTGTGCGGCGCTGAACGCCGACACAGCATGACTGATTTAGTGTAGACGACTGGCGATTACTCGGCAGCTTCTGGCATTTTACCTTTCTGCGCCGGACGTTCTGTCAGACGCTTCTCAAAATTGGCATTAAACTGCTTTTTCTGTTCCGGCGTCAGAATGTTGTAAATCTTGTTCTGCGTTTCCATGTGCGCCAGCATGTTGGCTTTACGCTGTTCTTCCATCTTCGCAATTTGCGCTTCGGCTTTCGCTTTATCGAAGCTATCGCTGGCAATGATATCGTGCATGGCGCGGCGTTCTTCCAGCGGCGGACGTTTCATCTGATCGCGCTGGCCTTTCATAATTTCGCGAATCTGCTGTTTCTGCGCGTCGGTCAGGTTCAGGTCTTTGAACATCATGTCGTGATGCGGGGCGAACTTCCCGTTGTGATGCATCATTGGTTTGGCATCCGCTGGCGCAGTTGTTGTGGTGTCAGCAGCATGGGCCAGGTTTGCAGCGCCCAGCGCCAGGGTAGAGGCAACAAACAGAGCAGTCAGTTTACGCATAATTTCTATCCTTTCTTTCAGTTATTTTTACGACATTCATGCGATTCTTATGCAATGTGATGTCGTGTTGACGAGATTAACTTTACCGGCTTAAGCGTCAATTAATCAGAGCAACGGTAAAACAATGAAAGTGTAAAAAACAAACATTCATCAATTATGGAGAAAAAAAGAATAAATTGCGCAGAGTTGAAATGAAAAATTACAACAAGATGATTTTGAAAGGATTATGAAGAACTATACCTGAACTGTGATTATTAAGAAAGCAACTTACCAGGAATAATCTGTAATAAATCTAAAGCGCACGTAAAAATAAGCCCTCAGAAATAAATCTGAGGGCGATTATATTTATCAAAATCTTTCGAGCATCAATCCGGCACGTAAACCACAGGCCACATTTGGGTTCGGAAAAAGAACGTATTCAACGTCATGGGTGACGATAAAACGTTCATTTCCATCCTGCGCCAGCAAAGTGCCCTCGGTAAAGGGGGTAAAATTGAGCGTCTGGTTATCCATGTGGAGAATAAAATCGTCGCTACGCCGCGTAATCTGCGAGACCACACGGTAGCGCAACGGAGATGTTTCTACCGTAGGCACTCGCTCGCCCCGCAGCAGCTGCGCCATCGCATCTGCTGTGTGTGCAAACTGGGTCAGATCGTTTTGCCCGAACGGCAGCGCTTTACCCAGTTCCAGCGTACAGGCCAGCGTGCCAAAATGTTCAGCGCTAAAATGGGTGAACGTACCGCCTGGGGTCTGATGGAAAACCAATGCCTCCAGCCCCGCATCCCCCAGCCAACCCAGAAAATTTTCGTCCCAGGCAACATTGCGTTGTGGCAACACGCCAAAGCGCAAATGCTGTGAGCCGCGAATGGCGGTGTGAAGATCCAGATGCCAGCGCACAGGCTCTTTCGCGCGCGAGTAAAAATCTGCCAGACACAGTTCAAGCTCATGGGCTCTGTGCGTTTCTTCACTCTCGGCAAAACTCTGCCACCGGCCACCAAACATCCGGTTCAGATCGCTATGACAATAACGTTTTCCCGCGGCCAGCGCCTGCGGGTTACCGAGAATGACCAGCAGCCGCCATGTTAGCGCCAGCTCACCGTTAAACAGCCTGGTCAGCAATGAATCAAGTATTTCTACCGGCGCGGTTTCATTGCCATGAATTCCCGCAGAAAGCACCAGCGACTGTTCAACCGGCGCAGTTGGTGTCAGTTCCAGTACCCCGTGACCAAGCCATTGCCAGACAAAACCGTGAATTGTGCCCTGCGTTTTCTCAGGTGCGCTACCTGCAAGCGTCAGGGCCAGAAAATTATCCATGGCTCGTTCTCTCCTGCTGGAAGGGATAAACAGAGCCGAGATTGAGCAATTGCGTCAGCGTATCCAACGCTTCACGCCCTTCGCGCAACAACTGCGGATCCGCGAGGTCCGTTGCGACAAGGCGATCGCGATAGTAGCGGTCAACCCAGTTATTCAGCGTATTGAACAGCGTGTCGTTCATGATAACCGCCGGATTCACGGCCTGCAGCTCCTGTGGGGTAAGCACCACTCGCAGGCGTAAACAGGCCGGGCCGCCGCCGTTGGACATGCTTTCGCGCAAATCAAAGACCCGCAGGTCATCGATCGGATTGTCATCTGCAAGCAAGCGGCTCAGATATCGCCACACGCCAGCATGCTCCCGACATTCCTGCGGTAAAACCAGCATCATCGAACCGTCGTCACGACTCAGTAATTGGCTGTTAAACAGATAGGTCGTTACCGCATCCTGCACCGACACCTCCGCGGCCGGGACTTCCAGCGCGGTAAAACCGTCCACCTGGCGGCGTAGTTGCTCTAACAACGTTTGCTGTCTGACAAACGCCTGCTGATGACAAAACAGCACCTGACGATTCGACACCGCAATCACATCGTTATGAAACACGCCAAGATCGATAACGTCCGGGTTTTGCTGAGCAAAAACAAGCTGATGTGGATTGACCTGATTCAGCCGGGCTACGGCCTCGCTGGCTTCACGAGATTGTCTCGCCGGATAGCGCCTCGGCTGTGACGCATTCCCCTCTTCACGACCGTAAATAAACAGTTGTAAGCCGGGATCGCCATAATCCCCACCAAGGCGGTTATGGTTTGCCGCCCCTTCATCACCGAACAACGCAACCTGAGGCAATGCGCCATGAATCGCAAAGGTATTTTCATCACGAAAAATCGAGCGTAACAGCGCTTCGGTCGTCGGCGCTTCCAGCGAACGGTGGAACTTATTATTCAGATTCGCCACCGTTAAATGCACTTTCCCGTCCAGTGAATCTGCCGAAGGACAGACCGTTGCCGCATTCGCCACCCACATAGGAGATGCGGAGCTGGCGCTGGAGAGCCAGTGCGGCGCCTGACGCGCCACCTTGTCCAGAATCTGCTCATCACTGCCGCAAAAGCCCAACTGACGCAGCGCCGGGAGATAGGGACGTTCATGAGGCGGGATCACCGCCTGAGGGAATCCCGCATCCGCCAGCGCTTTCATTTTTAACAAACCCTGCTTTGCCGCCAGACGAGGGTTCGACACCTGAAAACGGTGGCTGGTCGAAGCCTCATTACCAAATGACAGTCCCGCATAGTGGTGGGTGAGTCCCACCAGACCATCGAAATTGACCTCACGCGCTTTCATCGTTTATCCCCGCAAGAGAAATCCAGACCGGGGCTGAGCGCCGACGGCAGGGTTAAGGCCGGAGATTCCAGGCTCGCCATCGGCCAGGCGCAATAATCTGCGGCATACCACGCGCTGGCGCGATGGTTACCGGACGCGCCCACACCACCAAACGGTGCGGTGCTTGCCGCGCCGGTTAACGGTTTATTCCAGTTAACAATCCCGGCCCGCGCCTCCAGCAGGAGCTGATCAAACTGGCTGCGATCGGGTGAAACCAGCCCGCATGACAACCCAAAGCGGGTGTTGTTCGCCATACGAATCGCGTCATCAAAGCTGTCATAGCGCCAGACGCCGAGCAGAGGACCAAAAACCTCTTCATCGGGTACGTTTGCCACGTCGGTCAGTTCAATAATACCGGGGGTCAGCAGCGACGTTCCGGCTTTCACCATGCGTGGCGCCAGCAGCGTGCGCCCCCCCAACGACGCAAGACGTTGCCAGGCATCACAAACGTGCTGTGCGGCCTGTTCAGAAATCAGCCCGCCTAAAAACGGCTGCGGTTCCGCATCCCAGTGAGCTGGCATTAGTCGTTGGCTGACTTCCACCAGACGCGCGAGGAACGCGTCTCCCTGCGCGCCGTTTTTAATCAACAGGCGACGGGCGCAGGTACAACGCTGCCCGGCGGTAACAAATGCGGATTGAATGGTCAGATGTACTGCCGCATCAATATCTTCCGGGTTCTCAATGATCAGCGGGTTGTTGCCGCCCATCTCCAGCGCAAGGATTTTTTCCGGCTGGCCGGATAACTGTCGATGCAGCTGATAACCGGTATTGGCACTGCCGGTAAACAGCAGACCATCCAGATCATCCAACGCGCTCAGCGCCTGCCCCGTTTCGCGTCCGCCCTGCACCAGATTCAGCACGCCCGGCGGCAATCCCGCCTGTTCCCACAGCTTTGTCACGGCTTCACCGGTCCACGGCGTCAGCTCGCTGGGCTTGAAAATCAACGTGTTGCCCGCCAGCAGAGCCGGAACAATATGGCCATTGGGCAAATGGCCAGGGAAGTTATACGGGCCAAATACCGCCAGCACGCCGTGCGGCCGATGGCGCAACGTCGCCGCGCCATCCGGTAGTTCACTGTGCTGCTCCCCGGTACGGGCATGGTAAGCTTTCACGGAAATAGCAATTTTATTGATCATCGCCGTCAGTTCAGTGGCGGCTTCCCAGCGCGGCTTGCCGGTTTCCCGGGCGATAATCTGGGTTAGCTCGGCTTTATTGCTTTCCAGCAATGAAGCAAATTTTTCGACAATAGCCTGACGCGCGCTAAAGGGGTGTTTAGCCCAACCGGCAAAGGCGGTGCGCGCAGCACGGCAAGCCTGCATCACCTGAGTCGCGTCGGCATCATTACCTTGCCACAGCACATCACCGCTTACCGGATTCGTTTTCACCCGACGCTCGCCAAGCCCCGTCACCCAGTCGCCGTTTATCCATAATGTCATGCTGTTTTCTCCTCTGCACAAAGACGCACAAAACGTACATGGTCGCCCGCGTGGCATTTCAGGGCGTCCAGTTGCGCCGCCGTCAGTACCAGACGTTGGGTATCCGGGTCAGCGCGAACCAACATGACGCGGAAGTTTTGATAGTTTTCATTAGCGACCAGACAGGCCGGGTAATCGCCGATCGCTGGCTGGCCTTCCGCCACTTCCACCAGCCTGCTTTTACGGATAGCGCGAACGCGGTCGATATCGCATTCCAGCGTCGGCCCGCCATCGAAAATGTCGACATAGTTACGGTAGCGAAATCCTTCTTTCTCCAGCACCGCCCGCGCCGGAGCGGTTTGCGGATGTACCTGACCAATTACGCTTTGCGCTTCCTCAGACAGGAAATGGGTATAAATAGGATGCTTGGGCATCAGTTCAGCAATAAAGGCTTTTTGTCCGGTGCCGCAGAGAAAATCCGCACGGCTGAATTCCATGGAGAAAAAGCGTTTGCCGAGGCTTTCCCAGAAGGGAGAGTAACCGTGCTCATCGATTACACCGCGCATCTCGGCCACGACCTTTTCATTAAACCGGTCACGAAATGCCGCCATAAACATAAAGCGCGATTTAGACAACAAATAGCCGTTGCCCTCTTTACGCCAGTCGGGATCGAGAAACAGAGAGCAAAGCTCGCTGCTGCCCGTGTGATCGTTACTCAGAAACAGCGTCGGCAGCGCGTTATATACGTTCAGCTCTTTCGAGGCGTGCACCAGCGTGCCAACCCGATAGTTGTACCAGGGATCGTTAAGCCCTACCGCCACCTCGATGGCGCAAATCCCTGCCACGGTTCCGCTGGCGCTGTCTTCAAGTACAAAAACATAGCCTTGCTCACTTTTCGGCAACTCACCGCGCCAGGTTTGTAGCGAGCGTTCGATACGCGCCATCAGCGTGGCTTCATTGGCCGGTAGCGAAGTCAACCCACCGCCGGTCTTACCGGCCAGTTGCATCAGCGCGGTGATATCAGCACGTTCAATAGGACGAATCACCATCATGATGAACCTCCTGCTTTAATGCGTTCGCAGGCCAGCGCAAAGCGATCCAGTCCGCTAGCAACCTCTTCTTCGCTGACGTTTAACGCTGGCGCAAAGCGCACCACGTTAGCGCCAGCGATCAGCACCATCACTCCGGCATTGGCCGCCTCTTGCGAGATGAGTTTCGCTTTCCCGGCAAATTCCGCGTTCAGTACGCAGCCGATCAGCAGGCCGAGCCCACGAATTTCACTAAACAGTCCAAAACGTTCGTTAATAGCGTTAATACGCTCCACAAACCAGTCGTGACGCTGCTTAACACCGTTGAGCATATCCGGGGTGTTAACAATCTCCAGCAGTTTGCCCGCCACCGCCGTGGCCAGCGGGTTTCCGCCGTATGTTGTACCGTGCGTACCAACCGTCATCACGCTGGCACAGTCTGCTGTCGCCAATAACGCGCCGATGGGGAAACCGCCGCCCAACGCTTTGGCTGTCGTCAGCAGGTCTGGCGTAACGCCATAGTGCATATAGGCATACAGTTCGCCGGTACGACCCACACCGGTCTGGACTTCGTCAAAAATCAGCAGCGCATTGTGGCGATCGCATAATTCACGCAGCCCCTGTAAGAAGTCATTTGTTGCTGGTACGACGCCGCCTTCCCCCTGCACCGGTTCAACGATGACCGCACAGGTGGTGTCATCAATCAGTTGGCGGGCGGAGTCGAGATCGTTATAGACGGCATGGCGGATATCCGGCGGCAGCGGCGCGAAATCTTGTGAATAAGCGGGCTGCCCTCCGGCGCTGACGGTGAACAGCGTGCGGCCATGGAAAGCATTTTTAAACGCCACGATGCCGCTCTTCTGGCTGCCAAAACGATCGTGAGCATATTTACGCGCCAGCTTTAATGCCGCTTCGTTAGCCTCCGCGCCGGAGTTACAGAAGAAAACACGCTCGGCGAAGGTGGCATCAATCAGCTTTTTCGCCAGACGCAGCACCGGCTCGTTGGTGTAGCCATTTCCCGTGTGCCAGAATTTGCTCGCCTGGTCGTTTAATGCCTCGCGCAATGCCGGATGGGCGTGCCCCAGCGCGTTAACCGCAATGCCTCCCGCGAAATCGATATACTCTTTACCCTGCTGATCCCACAGACGTGAACCTTCACCACGCACCGGAATAAAAGGAGCCGGGGCATATACGGGCATCATCCATTCATCAAAATTTTCACGCGTAATTGACAGAGACATAGCGACCTCAACGGTAAATAAAAGGTTATTTATATGTTAATAAATATAGTATTTGCGGTGTAAATGTAGATTGCAGGGTTCGTGCCAGCCAGCAAAAAAAGTGCATAAACAAAGGTCGGTGACGGAATATCAACAGGTTACAACGTGGCGATATTCACTTAATGTGCATATAAAGTGAATATGTTTGCGCACCAGGCGACTAAATAGAGGAAAAACCGCAGTTTTATTCAGTTGCCAAATATAATTCTGGAATTGTGATCGTATACGAAATTTATCGGAAATTATTGCTCTGTTCTGACGCGCTTCGCGCCAAAACGGTGCAGTTTTTGCTCCATCGTTAACACCATTGGCAATCATTGTTGGAATCAGGTGACAAGAAGCAGTCAGCCAGCGGAAATTCTGCTACCATCCTTGCACTATTCATCTTGCAAAACGGCAGCGACTATGAAATTTGTCTCTTTTAATATCAACGGCCTGCGTGCCCGTCCTCATCAACTGGCAGCCATTGTCGAAAAACACCAACCGGATGTGATTGGCTTACAGGAGACAAAAGTCCACGACGACATGTTCCCTCTCGAAGAGGTAGCAAAGCTGGGTTACAACGTCTTTTACCATGGTCAGAAAGGTCATTACGGCGTGGCGCTGCTAACGAAAGAAACGCCAATCGCAGTGCGTCGTGGCTTCCCGGACGATGGCGAAGAAGCGCAGCGTCGTATCATCATGGCGGAAATCCCATCCCCACTGGGCAGCATTACCGTGATCAACGGCTATTTCCCGCAGGGCGAAAGCCGTGACCACGAAACCAAATTTCCGGCCAAGGCCGCGTTTTACCAGAATCTACAAAACTATCTGGAGACTGAACTGAAACGCGACAATCCGGTCTTGATCATGGGCGATATGAACATCAGCCCAACCGATCTCGATATCGGCATTGGCGAAGAAAACCGTAAACGCTGGCTGCGTACCGGTAAATGTTCCTTCCTGCCGGAAGAGCGCGAGTGGATGGAGCGCCTGCTGGGCTGGGGCCTGGTGGACACCTATCGTCATGCTTATCCTGAAAAAAATGACCAGTTCTCGTGGTTTGATTACCGCTCCAAAGGCTTTGATGATAACCGTGGCCTGCGTATCGATCTGCTGTTAGCGAGCAACCCACTGGCGGAGCGCTGCGAAGAAACCGGCATCGACTATGAGATCCGCAGCATGGAAAAACCGTCCGATCATGCGCCGGTATGGGCTAAATTCCGCGTCTGACCTCCTGCGATTTGTCACTCTCCGGGCCTCGCCTGGAGAGTCTGTTTATTCTGTGTAAAATCAATAAATCGACGGTAATACATTGTTGTGTCCGGGAATTTATTATATCTTCGCGCGCACTTTTCGCTGACGAAAACGCTGCATTACACTCGGTTTTACAGGAGAACCCCCATGAAAAAGAAGTTCGCATAACGCAGAATATCGACTGCTGATTGTCACAGTCCTGTTCTGCGTTCTGGCGGGAGTTTTCCATTATTTCGGCCTGACCGACCTGATAACCAATTTCCATCATTTACAAAACGTCATCCGCCAAAGCGGTATGTTCGGCTATACGCTTTACATCTTGCTGTTTATCATCGCTGCGCTGTGTCTGATCCCCGGCAGTATTCTGGTGATCGTCGGCGGTGTGCTGTTTGGCCCTGTGGCAGGGACGCTTGTCTCGTTAGTGGCGGCAACCGTCGCCTCGGCGCTGTCGTTTTTGCTGGCTCGCTGGCTTGGTCGGGAACTACTGCTGAAATACGTTGGGCACACGGCGACTTTTCAGGCAATCGAGAAAGGCATTGCCCATAGCGGATTGGACTTTCTGATCCTGACCCGACTCGTACCATTGTTCCCCTATAATATTCAAAATTACGCCTATGGACTGACGGCGATTCCGTTCTGGTCATTTACGGTGATATCTGCGGTAACCATCTTGCCCGGCATCTTTATCTATACGCTGATGTCGCACGAACTGGCCAGCGAAGGCATGACTCTGGCATTTATCGGCAAACTCAGCGTTGCGGGCCTGGCGTTATTCATTCTTATTCAGGCGGCAAAAGCCTGGGCCAGATATAAACATATCGATCCGTCGTCCAGCCACGAGTGTGCAGGTAAATGACAAAGCTGAACAAAGCGCGATTAACCCACTATTACCGGGCAGGATTGATAGTTGTGCTGCTGCTCGCGCTGATGGCATGGGCGTGGATACCTGGCGTCAGTGATTTTCTCCGGGGCAGCCTGGCGGCGTTTACTACGCTGGATCAACACGCGCTCGAGAACTTCATTCGTTCGTATGGGACCCAGGCTGCGGTTGTATCGTTCTTCCTGATGATCTTACAGGCCATCGTCGCGCCGCTTCCCGCCTTTGTGATTACGTTTGCCAATGCCTCGCTGTTTGGCGCGTTTTGGGGCGGTGTACTGTCCTGGAGCAGCGCGATGGTCGGCGCAGCGCTGTGTTTTTTTATTGCCCGCGTTTTGGGTCGCAGTGCGGTGGAAAAGCTGACCGGGAAAACGGTGCTGAACAACATGGACGCTTTTTTCGAACGTTATGGCAAGCACACTATTCTCATCTGTCGCCTGTTACCTTTTGTGCCCTTCGACCCGGTAAGCTATGCCGCGGGCCTGACCTCGATTCGTTTTCGCCACTTTCTCCTCGCCACCGGCTTCGGTCAGTTACCCGCCACGATTGTCTATTCGTGGGCCGGTAGCCTGTTAACCGGCGGTACATTTTGGTTTGTTACCGGCCTGTTCATCCTGTTTGCCCTGAGCGTGGTGATTTCAGGAGCAAGAAGCCTTTACCTTGAGCGTCAACGGAAGAAAACCTGAGACATACGCCATTTTTAGCAATGGAGATATTATGCGTTACTGCTTATTGTGCCTGAGTTTGCTGCTCTGCCCGCTGGCGGCTTTTTCCCAGGACGCCAGCTGGCAGCAAATCAAAAATGACGCCCGCGGTCAGACGGTATGGTTCAATGCCTGGAGTGGCGATAACGCCATTAACCAGTATCTCGACTGGGTTAGCGGTGAGATGAAAACGCACTATGCCATTAACCTGAAAATTGTGCGGCTGGCGGATGCCGCCGACGCCGTTAAACGCATCCAGACCGAGGCGGCGTCCGGGCGAACAACCGGCGGATCTGTCGACTTATTGTGGGTAAACGGTGAAAACTTCCGCACATTAAAAGAAGCGGGTCTGCTGCAAACCCAGTGGGCGCAGGCGTTACCTAACTGGCGCTATGTTGATACCCGGAAACCGGTCAGTGAAGACTTTGCCATCCCCACGGAAGGGGCAGAATCGCCATGGGGCGGCGCACAGCTAACCTTCATTGCCCGGCGCGATCTCACCGCCCAGCCGCCGCAATCCCCGCATGCGTTGCTTGAATTTGCGCAGGCACACCCTGGCACAGTTACCTACCCGCGCCCGCCAGACTTTACCGGCACGGCTTTTCTCGAGCAGTTATTGATTATGCTCACCACGGAACCGCAAGCATTGAAAGTTGCGCCCGATTCCGCCACATTCGCCAACGTTACCGCTCCGTTATGGCATTATCTTGACGCTCTACACCCTTCACTATGGCGTGAAGGCAAAGATTTTCCTCCCACGCCTGCGCGGATGGATGCGTTGCTGAATACCGGTACGTTGCGCTTATCATTGACCTTTAACCCAGCCCACGCGCAGCAAAAAATGGCCAGCGGCGAATTGCCTAAAACCAGCTATAGTTTTGGTTTCTCACAGGGCATGATCGGCAACGTGCATTTTGTCACTATTCCGGCGAATGCTCGCGCCAGCGCCGGAGCAAAAGTCGTGGCAAACTTCCTGCTTTCTCCCGAAGCGCAGTTGCGTAAAGCTGACCCTGCTATCTGGGGAGACCCTTCGGTACTTGATCCGCAAAAACTGCCCAACGAACAGCGTAACGCACTGCTGGCGTACACCCCGCAAGGACTCCCTGCCGTACTGCCGGAACCACATGCTGCCTGGATAAATGCACTGGAACAAGAATGGCTACGCCGCTACGGTACGCATTAATTCTGTTGCTGTGGGGCATCATGACGGCAGTTTATCTGCCGCTGGTGCCAGCAACGTTCTCTCTGCTAGCCCCAGCGCTTCGCACCACGCACTGGCTGGCGCTCTTTGACGATCCTCAACTCTGGCAGGCGTTGCTGGCAACGCTGGTTTCCGTAAGCCTCGCGGCTCTGGGTGCCCTGACCATTACGCTGTTGGCGATCCTCTTTTTGTGGCCTGGCGCTGGCTGGGCGCGATTGTGCACGCGCCTGCCCTTGCTGCTGGCGATCCCGCACGTCGCATTCGCGACCAGCATGCTGTTGATTTTTGCCGAAGGCGGTATGCTTTGGCAGTGGCTGCCCTTTCTCAACGCGCAACCGGACCGCTATGGAGTTGGGCTTGGCATCACGCTGGCGGTGAAAGAGAGCGCCTTTTTGTTGTGGATCCTCTCAGCCCTGTTGAGTGAAAAACAACTTTCACAGCAGGTTATCGTCCTGGATTCGCTGGGTTACAGCCGTTTGCAATGCCTGAACTGGCTGGTTCTGCCCTCCATCGCCCCTGCGTTAGGCAAAGCCATGCTGGCCGTCGTGGCCTGGTCACTCTCCGTTGTGGATGTGGCCATCGTCCTTGGCCCCGGCAATCCGCCCACGCTTGCTGTGCTTAGCTGGCAATGGCTCAGCCAGGGCGATGCCGAACAACAGGCCAAAGGCGCACTCGCCAGCCTGCTGCTGGTGTTGCTGCTATTAATCTTCGCGCTGGTGGGCTATCTGTTCTGGCGTGGCTGGCAGCGCACAATTCCGGCAGTAAACGGAATACGCCTGCGTTTTTCGTCCACAACAATCGCACAGCCGCTGGTACAACTTTTGCCCATCAGCGGAGTAGTATGCACCCTGGTGCTGGCGCTTTCCGCCAACTCTTCATCGCTCAACAGTGAGGCGCTCAGCAATAGTCTGCAACTGGGGCTCATCTCCAGCGTGCTGGGGTTACTGATGCTCTTTGCGTGGCTGGAATGGGGACCGCAAACCGGACACCGTTGGGTCTGGCTGCCCATTATCCTGCCCGCGCTGCCGCTGGTCACCGGACAGTATCTGTTGGCGTTATATACCGGACAAGATGGGCTGATGACGACCATCATCTGGGGCCACCTGCTGTGGGTGATGCCGTGGATGCTGTTTGTGCTCAAACCGGCGTGGCAACGCATTGACCCACGATTGATTTTGATTGCACAAACGCTGGGCTGGACACGAGGTCGCATATTTTGGCGGGTAAAATGCCCGCTGCTGTTACGCCCGGCACTGGTCGCCTTCGCGGTTGGCTTCTCGGTCAGTATTGCCCAATATATGCCAACGCTATGGTTAGGGGCCGGACGCTATCCCACCCTGACCATCGAGGCGGTGGCATTAAGCAGCGGCGGCAGCACGGCTGTTTTAGCGACACAGGCGCTATGGCAGCTTCTGTTACCGCTATTCGTTTTCGTACTGGCGGCGCTTTTCGCCGCGTGGCTTGGCCGCTTTCGACAAGGACTCCGTTAATGCTCATCGTTCAAAGCCTTTCAGTGTACCGGGGCGCGACAACGCTACTGAAAGATGTGAACTTCCAGGTTAGCAAAAGTGACATTGTCACTATTATGGGACCTTCCGGTAGCGGTAAGTCTTCGCTTTTTTCGTGGATGGTCGGCGCATTGTCTCCTCAGTTTCAGGCTTCAGGCGAACTGTGGCTCAACGAACGACGTATAGACACGCTGCCCACCGCGCAGCGCCAGATTGGCATTCTGTTCCAGGATGCGTTGTTGTTTGACCATTTCAGCGTTGGGCAGAATTTACTGCTAGCCTTACCCGCCAGCCTGCAAGGATCCGCCAGACGCCATACTGTTGAAAACGCCCTTACGCGCGCGGACCTGGCTGGATTTTATCATCGCGATCCGGCCTCGCTCTCCGGCGGCCAACGATCGCGTGTCGCCCTGCTGCGCGCCCTGCTGGCTCAGCCTCAAGCGCTACTGCTCGATGAACCCTTTAGCAGACTGGATGCGTCGCTACGCGATACCTTTCGCCAGTGGGTCTTTACCGAGGTGCGCAAGCTGAATATTCCGGTGGTACAGGTTACGCATGACGCGCAGGATGTCCCGTCAGCAGGCCGTGTATTACAGATGGAAAACTGGGCGTGAATGTGGCGATATGCTGCGTTAACGCAAGGTTTTTACTTAACCGGCGGCACAGAATGTCGTCTTCTTTTTTCAACGTCGGGCTATTCGATGAAACGTGTTTCTCAAATGACCGCGCTGGCACTGGCTTTAGGGCTCGCTTGCGCTTCTTCCTGGGCTGCTGAAACAGCACAGACGCTCACCCTCAACCAGTTACAGCAAAAGCAAGGCGCGGCGATCGATACCCGTCAGAGCGCTTTTTACAACGGCTGGCCACAATCGCTCAATGGTCCTTCCGGACACGAACCCTCCGCACTGAATCTGTCTGCCGCCTGGCTCGACAAAATGAATGATGAACAACTCAATGCCTGGGTGAAGGCGCATCAGCTAAAAACCGATGCGCCGGTGGCGTTGTATGGTAGCGATAGCGAGATGCAGGCCGTTAAATCCCGCCTGCAGAAAGTCGGTTTTAGCCATATTTCAACCCTCAGCGACGCCCTTGCGGATCCTGGCCGCCTGCAACGTCTGCCGCACTTCGAACAACTGGTTTACCCGCAGTGGCTGCACGACCTGCAGCAGGGAAAAGAAGTGACCGCCAAACCTTCGGGTGACTGGAAAGTGATTGAAGCCGCCTGGGGCGCGCCGAAGCTGTATCTGCTCAGTCATATTCCCGGTGCAGGATACATTGATACCAACGAAGTCGAGAGCGAACCACTGTGGAATAAAGTTTCCGACGCGCAACTCAAAGCCATGCTGGCAAAACATGGTATTCGCCACGACACCACGGTGATTTTATACGGTCGTGATGTCTATGCCGCCGCGCGCGTGGCGCAAATCATGTTGTATGCAGGCGTGAAAGATGTGCGTCTGCTCGACGGCGGGTGGCAAACCTGGTCAGATTCAGGTTTACCGGTGGAACGCGGAACGCCGCCGACGGTGAAAGCGGCTCCTGATTTTGGCGTTGCTATCCCTGCCCAACCACAACTAATGCTGAATACGGAACAGGCTCGCGGCCTGCTGCATCGCCAGGATGCGTCGCTGGTCAGCATCCGCTCGTGGCCTGAGTTTATTGGTACCACCAGCGGCTATAGCTACATCAAGCCAAAAGGTGAGATCGCAGGCGCACGCTGGGGCCACGCGGGGAGTGATTCCACGCATATGGAAGATTTTCATAACCCGGACGGCACCATGCGCAGCGCGGATGATATCGCCGCCATGTGGAAACAGTGGAATATCACGCCAGACCAGCAGGTTTCTTTCTACTGCGGCACCGGCTGGCGTGCTTCAGAAACGTTTATGTATGCCCGCGCGATGGGCTGGAAAAACGTCTCTGTTTACGACGGTGGCTGGTATGAGTGGAGCAGCAATCCGAAAAACCCGGTCGCCAGCGGTGAACGGGGTCCGGACAGCAGCAAGTAATATGGTCACCCTTGCCGGATAAGCGCATCCGGCAACACAAGACGTTACGCCTGACGCTGAACCGCTTTCAGCGTCAGATATCCGCTCCAGATCCGAGTGAACGTCGTCATCCAGCACAGCGCGCCAAAGACCCACGCCAGCACGGCAAAAGATTCCGGGAACAAACAGCCCAAAACAAACAGCAAAATAGTCTCAGTGCCTTCGGTTAGCCCCCCCAGATAATAAAACGATTTATGCGCGTAGCCTGGGTTATCAATATCGTGTTTCGCTGCCAGGGCCGCGAAGGCGAGGAAGCTGCTGCCAGTGCCAATAAACGCAAATAACAGCCAGCCCCCAGCCAGTGCATTCTGCGCAGGTGCGGCAAGAATAAAACCAAACGGTACCAGGGCGTAAAACAGAAAATCGAGTGAGATATCGAGAAATCCTCCCGCGTCGGTTAGCCCTCTGCGCCGCGCCAGCGCCCCGTCCAGCCCGTCAAACAAGCGATTAAGCACAATGACCACCAGCGCCGCCAGATACCAGCCTAACGCCAGAAATGGCAGGGCCAACACGCCAATAGTAAAACCAACCAGCGTCAGGCCATCCGGGGTAATCGCAGGTTTATCAATAATGCCCACACAGCGATGCAACAGCGGTTTTAACCGTGGATGAAGATGACGGTCAAGCATGCGGGCGTCCTTTAAAACTGTCGCACAATCCTTGCGCAGGAATATCGAGGGCGGCATTAAAACGCGCCGAGAGATTTTGAAACGCAATCAGCGCGGTCATTTCAGTAATGACATCATCGGTAAAATGCTGCTTCATTTGCGTTTTCAGCGCATCGTCTACCTGTGGTGGCGTGGCGGTCACCGCATCCGCATAGGCCAGCGCTATGCGCTCTTCTGCGTTAAACAGCGCTGATTCTTGCCAGTTGGCAACCTGCAAGACTTTATCCAGCGCGCCACAGCGTTCCGCCAGCCGTAAGCTGTTGGCATCAACACAGAAGGCGCAATGACATACCTGAGAAACGCGGGTCATTAACAATGCGCGCATCACCGGCGTTAAGCGCGCCTTTTTACGCTCCAGAAACCCGACAAACAGCGCCACCAGCCAAAACAGAAACGGCATCCGCCCCCACCAGCGCGTGGGATGCAGCACATCGCCATAATGTTTTTTCTGCGTCGCGACGAGCGGTTGCAAACTGGAGGGAATACGCGTTAACGGACTTACCCACGAGTGAGGATCGTTCAACGATGACTCCTGAATACTTTAGATAACTCAAAGATAAATATAGTATGTCATTTTCTGCTGTTAGATCTTGATGAATATGATGAAAACCCTCGACGTGGTCGCCGCTATCATTGAACGTGATGGCAAAATTTTACTGGCTCAGCGTTCGCCGGAGGCGGATCAGCCAGGCATGTGGGAATTTGCTGGCGGTAAAGTTGAGTCGGGCGAAAGTCAGCCTCAGGCTCTGGTGCGTGAACTGCGTGAAGAATTAGGCATCGACGCAGTCGTTGGGCGCTATATCGCCAGCCATCAACGTGAGGTTTCGGGCCGGCTGATTCATTTACATGCCTGGCATGTACCGTCTTTTCAGGGAGAACTGAATGCGTATGAACACCAGAATATGGTCTGGTGTTCACCCGAAGAGGCGCGGCGTTATCCGCTGGCGCCTGCCGATATCCCGCTGTTAGAAGCCTTTATTCTTTTACGCGCCGCCAGACCAGCGGATTCGTGCTGATCGTTTTATCATCGCGTTGGCACTGAAGCAGCACACCATCCGCTTTGATCACCGCCCCTTCGGAATAGTTTTGATCCTGATAAATACAGCACTGACTACAAGGCTGCGCTCGCTGCCCGCTGGAACTGAACACTTCCGGCGGCACATTCACCTGCACATCCGGGCGATAAAGCTGATTTGCCAGCGTCGCGCTGGACACCAGTACCAACGCTCCTGCCATGATTAAACGGCGCATATTCTTTCCTTTGTGACTGACAGTTATGCTCAGTATAACGGTATAAATCGGCAGAAACTTTAGTCCCGCCCGTCATCGTTTTTGGTTATGACCCACGCCGCGATATTAATTTACTTAGCGGGGTTAATTTTTTCTTGCATCCCGTCACGCTGCTGGTGGTATAGTCAAAAACTGCAAAACACTTAACACAAATATCAAAAATATAACCATATCAATACATAAGAGGTTTTTATATCTATGGATCAGACATGTTCTCTGGAGTCGTTTCTTAACCATGTACAAAAGCGCGACCCAAACCAAACCGAGTTCGCGCAAGCCGTTCGTGAAGTGATGACGACGCTGTGGCCCTTCCTTGAGCAAAACCCACGTTATCGCCAGATGTCGCTGCTGGAGCGTCTGGTTGAGCCGGAGCGCGTGATCCAGTTCCGCGTAGTCTGGCTCGACGATCGTAATCAGGTGCAGGTTAACCGTGCGTGGCGCGTGCAGTTTAGCTCCGCCATTGGCCCATACAAAGGCGGTATGCGTTTCCACCCTTCCGTAAACCTGTCGATCCTGAAATTCCTCGGTTTCGAGCAGACCTTTAAAAATGCCCTCACCACGCTGCCGATGGGCGGGGGTAAAGGCGGGAGTGACTTCGACCCGAAAGGTAAAAGCGAAGGTGAAGTGATGCGTTTCTGCCAGGCGCTGATGACCGAGCTGTTCCGCCATTTAGGTCCCGATACCGACGTTCCGGCGGGCGATATCGGCGTGGGTGGTCGTGAAGTCGGCTTTATGGCCGGGATGATGAAAAAACTGTCCAACAACAGCGCCTGCGTCTTTACCGGTAAAGGTCTCTCTTTCGGCGGCAGCCTGATCCGCCCGGAAGCGACCGGCTATGGCCTGGTGTACTTCACCGAAGCGATGCTTAAACGTCATGGCCTCAGCTTTGAAGGCATGCGCGTGGCGGTCTCTGGCTCCGGTAACGTTGCACAATTCGCCATTGAGAAAGCCATGGAATTTGGCGCCCGGGTGGTGACCGCTTCCGACTCCAGCGGCACTGTGGTCGACGAAAGTGGATTTACCAAAGAAAAACTGGCGCGTCTGTGCGCGATCAAAGACAGCCGTGACGGTCGCGTGGCGGATTACGCCCGGGAGTTTGGCCTGACCTATCTCGAAGGCAAGCAGCCGTGGTCGGTTCCGGTCGATATCGCCCTGCCGTGCGCCACCCAGAACGAACTTGATGTCGACGCGGCGCGCGTACTGATCGCCAACGGCGTGAAAGCTGTCGCCGAAGGGGCCAACATGCCGACCACCATCGAAGCCACCGACCTGTTCCTCGAAGCGGGCGTTCTGTTCGCGCCGGGTAAAGCCGCCAACGCCGGTGGCGTAGCGACCTCCGGTCTGGAAATGGCGCAAAACGCCGCACGTCTGGGCTGGAAAGCGGAGAAAGTGGACGCGCGCCTGCACCACATCATGCTGGATATTCACCATGCCTGCGTTGAATACGGCGCCGAAAGCAAACAAACCAACTACGTACGTGGCGCCAATATCGCGGGCTTCGTGAAGGTTGCCGACGCGATGCTGGGCCAGGGTGTGATTTAATATTGTCTCTGTAGAACCGTAGGCCGGATAAGGCACGGGTGCCGCATCCGGCAAAGCCTGATGGCGCTACGCTTATCAGGCCTACAGACTTACACGCCTGCCTCTTCGGATGGCGGGCTTTTTTTCGCCGGGCGTTTACGCGGCGCGCTCTTTTTCTTATCACCACCACTGCCACCCGGCGCGACAATTCCCCGGAAGCGCCGTACCGGCGTACTGCGCGCCTGATCGATGAGCTGATACAGCGTTCCCACCAGCGGCTGCATGAAATCCTGATAACGACACTGTTTTTCGCTGATTTGGGTCAGAATAGATTCCCAGTGCGCGGTCATATCCGGACGCGTCGCCATTTCCGGCAGCGAGTGAAACAACGCTTTTCCGGCATCGGTCGAATGGATATAGCGCCCTTTTTTCACCAGGAATCCGCGTTTAAACAGCAGCTCGATAATCCCGGCGCGCGTCGCTTCCGTACCTAATCCATCCGTGGCGCGCAGGATCTTTTTCAGATCTTTATCCTGCACAAAGCGCGCAATCCCGGTCATCGCTGACAGCAACGTCGCATCGGTAAAATGGCGTGGCGGCTGAGTCTGACGTTCAACCACTTCGCCTTTTTCGCACAGCAATTCATCGTCTTTAGCCACCACCGGCAACGGCGTCCCGTCGTTATCTTCATCGCGCTCCTTATTGCCAAGCAGCGTGCGCCATCCGGCCTCCGCCAGAAAACGCGCTTTGGCGACAAACTTGCCTTTGGCAATATCCAGCTCAATAACGCACTTGCGGAATACCGCATCCGCACAAAACTGCATCAGATACTGACGGGCAATCAGGTTGTAAATTTTCGCTTCGTTGTCGGTAAGGTTAATCGATGAACTCCGGGCCGTGGGAATGATAGCGTGGTGCGCATCCACCTTTTTATCGTCCCAGCAGCGATTTCGCGTATCGGGATCCACCGCGGGTTGCGGAAGCAGATCCGGCGCATGAACGCTAATTGCGTTCATTACCGCATGACGTCCGGCAAAATGTTCTTCCGGCAGATAACGGCTATCCGAACGCGGATAGGTAATCAATTTATGGGTTTCATACAGTTTCTGGCAGATATCCAGAACGTTCTGCGCGCTCAAACCAAAGCGTTTCGCCGCTTCAATCTGCAACGCCGACAGCGAAAACGGCAGCGGCGCGGATTCTGATTCCCGTTTATCGTTATAGCTGGTAACGAGCGCCGGCTGGCCGTTAATACGGTTCACCACGTGTTCGGCCAGCGTACGATTCAGCAAGCGCCCTTCTTCGTCCTGATACGGCTCACATGCTTCGCTGGGCTGCCAGATAGCGGTAAACCGCTCATCGGCGGGCGTCACGATATGCGCTTTCACTTCAAAGAAATCTTTGGCGACGAAGTTTTCAATCTCTTCATCGCGACGCACAACCAGGCCGAGCACCGGCGTCTGTACGCGCCCGACCGAGAGCACACCCTGATAGCCTGCGTTTCGCCCAAGAATGGTGTAAGCACGGGTCATATTGATGCCGTACAGCCAGTCTGCCCGCGCCCGCGCCAGGGCCGACACGCACAGCGGGATGAACTCACTGTTGGCCCGCAGTCGCTCAATAGCGCGTTCGACGGCCTGCGGGTTGAGGTCGTTAATCAGACAACGTTGCACCTGCTGGCGCTTTTCGGGAGCCAGTTGCAGGTAATCCAGCACTTCATCCACCAGCAGTTGTCCTTCACGATCGGGGTCTCCCGCGTGAATAACCTCGCTGGCTTCATGTAAAAAGCGCTTGATAACGTTGAGCTGTTTGGTCACCGAAGGACGTGGCTGCAGTTGCCACTTTTCCGGGACAATCGGCAGATCGACCAGACTCCAGCGCGCATAACGGCTGTCGTAGGCGTCTGGCTGCGCCTGTTCAAGCAGGTGACCAATACACCAGGTCACCACTTGTCCATTTCCGCATTCAATAAAGCCGTCACCTTTGCGTTGCGGCTTTGGCAGCACATCGGCGATAGCGCGCGCCAGACTCGGTTTTTCGGCAATAAACAACCGCATCGAGTTAACGGATCTCAACCATGGCGCGACCGCCACGAGCTTCCACTAACTCACCAATCGCGGTGAGATCGATACCAAACTGTGCCGCTGCCGCTTTCACTTCGGCCTCCGCTTGTGGCGTTACCGCCAGCAGCAAACCGCCGGAGGTTTGCGGATCGCAGAGCAGGTCGCGAACCGGCTGCGGCATTTCACCCATCAGGTGTCCGTAGCTGGCAAAGTTACGCTGGGTACCGCCCGGCACCGCGCCCTGCGCGATGTACTCTTCAACGCCAGGAAGCTTAGGAATATCCTGGTAAACAATCTGCGCCTGAATGCCTGCGCCCTGACACATCTCGCTCAGATGTCCCAGCAGACCAAAACCGGTAACGTCGGTCATGGCTTTCACGCCCTCGATATCGGCAAATGCCGCACCGGCAATGTTCATCCGACACATCACTTCCGTCGCCAGCCCTTTGTGCTCCGGCTTCAGCAGCGATTTTTTCTCTGCGGTAGTCAGGACGCCAATGCCCAAAGGTTTGGTCAGGAACAGCTTGCATCCCGCCTCGGCGGTGCTGTTTTTCTTCACGCGTTCAGTCGGCACAACGCCGGTAACCGCAAGACCGAAGATAGGCTCCGGGGCATCGATAGAGTGACCGCCCGCCAGCGCGATACCCGCCTGACGGCAGGCAAAGCGTCCGCCTTCGGTCACTTCACGGGCGATTTCCGGCGCCAGCTTATCCAGCGGCCAGCCCAGAATAGCAATTGCCATAATCGGTTTGCCGCCCATAGCAAAAATATCGCTGATGGCGTTGGTGGCGGCAATACGGCCAAAATCAAACGGATTATCGACAATCGGCATAAAGAAATCGGTGGTGCTGATAACGCTGGTGCCATTACCCAAATCGTAGACAGCGGCGTCATCGCGGGTTTCATTACCCACGAGTAAGTTTGGATCAACGAACTTCGCCTGCTCGCTGTGCAGGATGGTTTCCAGCACTTTAGGGGAAATTTTACAACCGCAACCGGCTCCGTGGCTGTATTGCGTTAAACGAATAGCTTGCTCGCTCATGGACATCTCCTGTCATTGCAATTCGGATATGGTAGCGCTCATTCCATGATGTGGTAAGAGTGACTGTCTGAATTCAGGTGTCTTTGCTCATAATCCAGACAGTTTTGCCGTTGATATCAGAAATAACGAACAAAAGCGCTCGGATCGGCCAGGCTAATGGTCGTGGACGCTTTTAGCTGCGGTGTACCCAGATAGAGAAAACCGACGATCTTATCCTGCGGACGACAATCAAACGCTTCGCGAACTTCCGCGCTTTCCGTTAATGCGCCGCTACGCCAGATACCGCCAAAGCCCTGAGCAACAGCGGCCATCTGCATGGCCATTACCGCGCAACCGGCAGACATTTCCTGTTCCCACAGCGGAACCTTGTCGTTTTCTTCACATTTCGCGACGACGGTAATGATCAGCGGGGCGCGAAACGGCGCCGTCCGCGCTTTTTCCTGAGCTTTCTCGTCGCTGCCGGCGGCAATAGCGCCTTTTTCAAGCACGGCGCTAAAGCGCTCGCGCCCTTCGCCCTCAATGACAAAGAACTGCCACGGTTGCAGCGTTTTGTGGTCTGGCGCGCGCATTCCCGCCCGCAGAATGTTTTGCAGTTGCTCTCCCGCCGGTGCCGGTTCGACAAGACGAGAAGCGCTACGACGGGTGATGAGTAATTCGAGTGCATCCATTTGTTTAACTCCAACAATGAGATTTATTCACAAAATTAACACGTGAGCGGATTTTGTTACAGCACAGGCGGTGATTCCTGCTGACAAGTGCCCGTTGGGTCATTACGATAGCCACATCTTAACGCCTTTTTCGGGATAACCGGGTGGCGTGTTGTTAATCGGTAGGGAGAATACATGCGAACCCTGTGGCGATTTATTGCCGGATTTTTTAAATGGACATGGCGATTACTCAATTTCGTCCGTGAATTTGTGCTTAACCTGTTCTTTATCTTCTTGGTGCTGGTTGGCGTGGGGATCTGGATGCAGGTCAGTAGCAGCAACACCAGTGAACATGCTGAACGTGGCGCGCTGCTGTTGGATATCTCGGGCGTGATTGTCGACAAGCCTTCAAGCACCAGTCGCTTGAGCGCCATTGGTCGTCAGCTGTTTGGCACCAGTTCTGACCGACTGCAGGAAAACTCCCTGTTTGATATCGTGAATACCATTCGCCAGGCGAAAGATGACCGCAACATCACCGGCATCGTGATGGATTTGAAAAACTTTGCCGGGGCCGATCAGCCGTCCATGCAGTACATCGGTAAAGCGCTGCGGGAATTCCGCGACAGCGGCAAACCGGTCTTTGCCGTGGGCGATAACTTCAGCCAGGGGCAATATTACCTCGCCAGTTTTGCCAACAAAATTTACCTTTCTCCGCAGGGTTCCGTTGATCTGCACGGTTTTGCCACTAACGGTCTGTACTACAAGTCCCTGCTGGATAAACTGAAAGTCTCAACGCACGTGTTCCGCGTCGGTACCTATAAGTCTGCGGTAGAACCCTTCATCCGCGATGATATGTCCCCTGCCGCGCGCGAGGCCGATAGCCGCTGGATCGGCGAGCTGTGGCAGAACTATCTCGATACGGTAGCCGCAAACCGTCAGATCCCAGCCCAACAGGTGTTCCCCGGCGCGCAAGCGATGCTGGACGGTTTGACAAAAGTCGAGGGCGATACCGCAAAATACGCGCTCGACAACAAACTGGTGGATGCACTCGCCTCCAGCGCTGAAGTCGAAAAAATGCTGACCAAACAGTTCGGCTGGAGCAAAGCGGATAAAAACTTCCGCGCCGTCAGCTACTACGATTATTCGCTGAAAACCCCGGCGGATACCGGAGAGAGCATTGGCGTCATCTTCGCGAATGGCGCGATTATGGACGGTGAAGAAACCCCAGGGAATGTGGGCGGCGACACCACTGCCGCACAAATCCGCGAAGCGCGTCTTGATCCGAAGGTGAAAGCCATTGTTCTGCGAGTGAACAGTCCTGGCGGCAGCGTAAGCGCCTCCGAAGTGATCCGCGCTGAACTGGCTGCGGCCAAAGCAGCGGGCAAACCGGTCGTCGTGTCGATGGGCGGTATGGCGGCATCAGGCGGTTACTGGATCTCCACGCCAGCCAGTTACATTGTGGCTAACCCCAGCACACTGACCGGTTCAATCGGGATCTTTGGCGTGATCAACACAGTGGAAAACAGTCTGGATTCCATTGGCGTACATACCGACGGCGTAGCCACCTCTCCGCTGGCGGACATTTCCATCACTAAAGCGTTACCGCCTGAAGTACAGCAAATGATGCAACTGAGCATCGAGAACGGCTATAAGCGCTTTATCACGCTGGTCGCGAATGCACGTAAGACAACGCCAGAGCAGATTGACAAAATCGCTCAGGGCCACGTCTGGACCGGCCAGGATGCGAAAGCCAACGGTCTGGTCGACAGTCTGGGGGATTTTGACGACGCCGTCGCGAAAGCGGCTGAACTGGCCAAACTGAAACAATGGCACATTGAGTATTACCAGGACGAACCCACATTCGTGGATATGGTCATGGACAGTATGTCAGGTTCGGTTCGCGCCATGCTGCCCGCCGCCATTCAGGCAATGCTTCCGGCTCCGCTGGCTTCTGCGGCAAGTACGGTAAAAGCTGAAAGCGATAAGCTGGCCGCGTTTAACGATCCGCAAAACCGCTATGCGTTTTGCCTGACCTGCGCCAACGTTCGTTAACCGTCAAATGCTGCCCCGGATGGGGCAGCATTGATTCGGGTATTCCGACAATCCCCAGGCGTACAGCCAAATTCCCGACTAAACATGCGAATAAAGTGCGCGCAGTCGCTAAACCCCAGACGCAGCGCAATCTCCGTTACGCTCTCTCCAGAATTTATCAGCAGCCAATGGGCATAACGCAATCGGGCGCTACGGATAAACTCCCCCGGCGACTGAGAAAACTCAGCATTAAACAACCGGGTCAACTGCCGTGGACTCAGATTGACTTCTGCGGCAAGCCATTGGGTGGAGATAGGTTTAACCAACCCTTTCTCAATCAAAAATACGGCCTTACGTAAGCGGCTATCGCTCACATGCGTAAAGCCTATCGCTCTGGAAACCGCCACGGAAGTGCCGTCTATTCGGTTAGGCACTGACATCTGGAAAATGGCTTTTGTCGCTCTGTCGGGGCCACAGTGTCGGCGAATAAGCTCCGTCGCCAGTCCGATCGTTGAGATACCGCCCGGGCAAGTCAGTATCCCCTTTTCTTCATGGAAATCGACGCCGGTTCGGGCGGTCAACAGAGGAAATTGCGTCTTAAAATCGTTCAGATGCCAGGGATGAACCGCCGCAGTTAATCCCTGTAGAAAACCCTCCTGCGCCAGAACAAAGCTGCCCGTACAAACACCGACCAGCGGGATATTCCGCTGATGGGCAAGATGCAGATAACGCCGCGCGGCAGGGTCCGCTTTTGCCATACTGCGCAATAGCCCACCGATCACCACGATATAATCGAACTGCTCCGGGGTAACGAATGCACTATCCGGCATCATCGCCATGCCCGAACTGCTTAAAACAGGCTGTTCTGGCGTAGCGCTCATCAGACGCCAGGAACAGCGGATCTTCTGGCTGTCATCCCCCATATCCGCCGCGTGACGCAGCGCATCCGTCAACCCCGCCAGTGCCAGTAAAGGAAATTCAGGCCATAGTACAATCCCGACATTTAATTGCGGCCTGAGGGGCATCGCTGTCTGGTTCGCATCAATGGCGGTGATAATATCGCGATCCGCTTTTCCACCTGGGGGCAACGCAATGTTGTTTTTCTTCACTTCAGGCTCCGGTTTAAACCCGGGCGATGGCGCAAAATTGCCCGGGACGGTAATGACACACAAAGCAATCCTGTCAGTATCAACAGCGCCCCTACGATAAACGCAGGCTGTAGCGATTCTCCCAGAAACATCACACCGGCGATAATCCCCATCGCAGGCGTCATCAGAACCAGCGTTCCCAGCGAAGCAACATGATAATTACGCAGCAGAGTAAACCAGATTAGATAGCTTGAAAATGCGACGACCAGCGTCTGGAAAGTCAGACTAGCCATCAATGTCGAGGTCATATGTATCGTCGTTTCACCCAGCATCAAACCAATAAGCAATAACACAATACCGGTGATAGCGAGTTGATAAAACAACGTACACGATGAAGGGATAGTAGCAAGACGACTGCAGCGAATCACAACGCTGGACGTTCCCCAGGCAATGCCCGCAAACAGCCCGCACAAATCGCCTGCCAGACTCCACTGCGTATTCCCGTCATGCGCAACCCACATCACGGCGACGGCAATCCCGAAAAAGGCGATGCCCAACCCGCACCACTGCAGACGGCTCAGGCGTTCCTCAGGCAAAATAATATGTAACCCGACAGCGGAAAACAACGGCGCGGTGTACAGATAAAGCGCCATATGAGAGGCAGTCGTCAGCGTTATTCCGACAGAAACCAACACGAACTCAAGCGCAAAAAGCAGCCCAACGATAGTACCCATTCTGGCAATACTGCGCTCACGCAGGCGGCCAAATATATTATCCCGGCGGTGAAAAAGCAGTCCAATCAGCAGCGCGGCGATTGCAGAACGCAACCCCACCTGAAGAAACGGCGACATATCATCAGCCGCGGATTTAATCGCAACCTGTTGACTGCCCCAGACACCGCAAATCACCACCATCAGCAAAATAGCGGCATTATCAATTCTCTTTCTGATCATTTCTCGATCCGTAAAAGTACGCGTAAAAGAAGGTCGATACTGTAGGACTGAGGGGGGAGAACCACACTGTATAATCGGGACAACGCACTGAACGTAAATGACATATTGATCAGACAACCGGTATGCGTCATTTGCGCTGTCTTTTTTCAGGAGGGACTTTATACTGCGCCTGTTCATGCACAACTTAATCTGTGACGCCCATGCAAAAGAAATCGATTTACGTTGCCTATACCGGCGGTACCATTGGTATGCAGCGCTCAGAACAGGGTTATATCCCCGTTTCTGGTCATCTTCAGCGCCAGCTGGCATTGATGCCAGAATTCCACCGCCCTGAGATGCCAGACTTCACCATCCATGAATACGATCCGCTGATGGATTCTTCCGATATGACGCCGGAAGACTGGCAGCATATTGCGGAAGACATTAAATCGCACTATGACGATTACGATGGTTTTGTCATTCTCCACGGCACCGACACCATGGCGTTTACCGCTTCGGCACTCTCTTTCATGCTGGAGAATCTCGGCAAGCCGGTGATTGTGACAGGGTCACAAATACCACTGGCAGAATTACGCTCCGACGGACAAATTAATTTGCTGAATGCGCTCTACGTTGCAGCGAATTATCCGATTAACGAAGTGACCCTGTTCTTCAATAATCGACTGTTTCGCGGCAACCGTACCACCAAAGCGCATGCCGATGGTTTTGACGCCTTTGCCTCACCCAATCTTTCCCCTCTACTGGAAGCGGGTATCCATATCCGTCGACTGGGAACACCACCTGCGCCACACGGGACGGGCGAACTGATTGTTCACCCTATCACGCCACAACCGATTGGCGTGGTGACTATTTATCCTGGGATTTCTGCCGATGTGGTACGCAACTTCTTGCGCCAGCCGGTTAAAGCGTTAATTTTACGCTCTTACGGCGTGGGCAATGCGCCACAAAATAAAGAGTTTCTGCAAGAGCTTGAAGATGCCAGCTCACGCGGCATCGTGGTGGTTAACCTTACGCAGTGTATGTCCGGCAAGGTGAACATGGGCGGTTACGCGACGGGGAACGCGCTGGCGCATGCTGGCGTTATCGGCGGTGCGGATATGACGGTCGAAGCAACGCTCACCAAACTGCACTATTTGCTGAGTCAGGGGCTGGACACGCAGAGCATTCGTCAAGCAATGTCGCAAAACCTGCGTGGCGAGCTCACGCCAGACGAATAAAGGAGTCAATGCCCATGGCCCGAGCCTTACTGTTGGTCGATTTACAGAATGACTTTTGTGCCGGCGGCGCCCTCGCCGTCCCGCAAGGCGACAGCACCATCGATATTGCTAACCGCCTGATCGACTGGTGCGCCCCACGCGGCGACACCGTCGTCGCCAGTCTGGACTGGCATCCGGCTAATCATGGTAGTTTTGCCAGCCAGCACCAGGTTGAACCTTACAGTCAGGGGCAACTGGACGGCCTGGCGCAGACGTTCTGGCCCGACCATTGCGTGCAAAACAGCGAAGGGGCAGCCCTGCATCCTTTGCTGAACCAGCGCGCGATAGCGCAAACCTTCACTAAGGGCGAAAACCCGCTGGTCGACAGTTATAGTGCGTTTTTTGATAATGGTCGTCGTCAGGCAACCGCACTGAACGCATGGCTGCTCGAACATCGCGTTGCCGAGCTCATCATCATGGGGCTGGCGACCGATTATTGCGTAAAATTTACCGTTCTGGATGCGCTCGATCTGGGTTACGCCGTCAGCGTCATTACCGACGGTTGTCGTGGCGTCAATATTTCCCCCCAGGACAGTGCAAACGCCTTTATGGAAATGGCGGCGGCGGGTGCGACGTTGTATACGCTGGATGACTGGCTGGAAACCCAACCGTAAGCGACGCCGACAGGATCGCTCCTGTCGGCACGTTATTTCAGGCCAGGGTTGAAATCTCTTCCAGAGAAACTTTGCGTGTTTCGATGCCAAAGCACAACAGAATCAGTGCGCAGAGCACCAGCATAACGCCCAGCACGATAAAGACAGTGGTCGAGCCGTAGCGTGTCAACAGAATAGCGACGCCATAAGGCGTAAATACCGCGACAATCCTGCCCACCGCATTCACGAAACCCGAACCACGCAATCTCAGATGTGTCGGCCACAACTCCGGGACATATACCGCAGAGGCAAAGCAAACATACATATACAGAAAAAAGATCATCACCAACCCGTAGCTCAAAATGGCCCACTCTTCAGTTTGAATCGAATAGAAATATCCGAGCAGCGCGATAATAACGAGTAAGAATGAACCAAACAGCCTCCGTGGAAAACGATCGATAATCATCGCGGCAATAAATATTCCAACGGGCGCGCCAATCATAATTATCGCGGTCATAAAGATAGACTTCGTCACATCGATTCCCGAATTAACAAAAATCGTTGGGATCCATACTGTGATGGTATAGAGCGAAATATTCATCGCGATAAGCACAGTGATCGCCACCAGCGTACAGCGCAACATCGGCCCCTTGAACAGTAGCCAAAATGAACCACTTTCCACGCCAGAGTGCACCGCCAGGCACTGGCTCTGACAGGAGGGTAAGGTGATATTTTTCTCTGTCTCAATCTGCGACTCCACCAGTATCAGGTGTTTTTCAGCTTCACTTCTCTGTCCCTTACCAGCCAGCCAACGGGGAGATTCGATAAAGTACTTTCCGGACAGATACCAGGCCAACAGCATTGTCGCGCCACCGAGCAGAAACATCACCCGCCAGCTTAACCAGGCAATAACCACGACGCCAACAGCCGCGGACAGCATCGGCGACCAGTTACCAACAAATGACAGGCGGGCAGACCACTTTCCACGTACTGCAGGCGGAATAAATTCGGTAAACGAAGCATAGCCCACCATAATCAGCGCCCCCATTCCGATCCCCATCAGGCAACGGAAAAAAATAAGCCAGTACATGTTGGGCACAAACGTTGCCGCGCAAGCAGAGACCCCAACAATCAGCAAATTAATGCGGAATGCCTTGCGTCGACCGAGATAATCACCAATAAAGCCCCCGGTTAGCGAACCGACAAAATAGCCAAACATCAGCGCCGAGGTAAATGCTGCGTTGAGATAATTGTTAGACCAACCAGTACTGACTAATTTTGCCAATACCACATTCCCGGAATAACTGAGGAAACCGGTGACTAATAAACTAAAACTTATAATGCCAAAAATACGAAAATGAAATCGCGATAAGGGTAAACGATCTAATCTTGCACCGATAGGGTCACATTGTTCCATCTGGATGCCTCAAATTCAACTAAACAGAAAGTATGGCGCTCGCGGCAGTGGTAATTTTGCCGCGCCATCCATCATCATTAGATTTTTATGGCATTATCCAGGTGCAAACTAAAATAATATCGACACGAGTAACGTTAAAATTAATAAACGAGTTGAATATTATTCTCTTTACAAAACGCAATCCACTCTGCACCCGGTGCCTTATTGGTTATAAGGTAGTTAATATGGCTAAAGTCCACGAGCTGGACGAAAGCTTTACGATCAAACTTTGAGTGATCAACCAACAGGGCCACCTCAGTCGCCTGGCGGATCATGGTTTTTTTGATTTCCGCTTCTGCTTCGTTAGAGTCAAGCGCCCCACTTTGCATATCCAGACCTTTGCAGCTCATCACCATAATATCAACATGATAGCGACTAATGATCTCCTTGGTGATCCTTCCCTGCAACGACAACGTATTCTTATTCAGTTCGCCGCCAGTAGAAACGACGTTAATTTCTGACTGCGCCAGTTCATGAAATGCTTCAGCCGAGTTGGTTAACAGCGTCAGATCGTTTCTTTCCTTTAACAACTTTAATAATTCCATCGCCGTACTGCTGGAGTCAGCGGCCATTGTGGTTTTATTTTTAATAAACGGTAATGCATTACGAGCAATGATCTGCTTCTCTTCAAAAAAAGACTTTGCACGTTTATAAAAATGAATATTGTCAGACAACGCGGTGGTATTAAGTACCGCACCACCATATGTTCGGGTCAAAAAACCTTCATCTTCCAGCTTCTCGAGATCGCGGCGAATTGTTTCCTCAGTTACCTGAAAGATGGAACTTAAATTAGATACCGCCACTTTCTTATCATTAGCCACCATTTGCTTAATGGCCTGAATCCTGTCTTTTGCCGCCACGATGACACCTCTGTTTCCTGCAAAGTAATAATAAGACCCTAGTATCTCACAGGCTATGTTTATTTTCAAAAGAACATGTCTGAATCACAGATTTAGTACTCTTTTACACAGAAACAGAGGTCATTGCCAGCTGGATTATTTTATATCCAACGCTTCTGCCATTTGTCTCATCAATGATGAATCGCCATCAGTCAGGGCAACGGTCAGCGCCTCGACGTTTTCGCGAACCTGTTCAGGCGCGGTCGCCCCGCTCAGTAAGGTGATTAAATCGCTTTGCTTCAAAATCCACGCCAACGCCAGCGCGGGGATCGTGCAACGGTATTTTTCACACAATGGCCGCCATTGCTCGAGCATATCAATCACCCGCAGCATATTTTCCCGTTGGAACCAGACTTTGTTGGCCCGTGCGCCGCCAGGAATATAATCCCGCGCGATTGTTCCAGTCAGTAAACCCTGTTCGAGCGGTGAATAAACCTGCACGACGATGCCATGCTGCTGACATAACGGCAACAATTCAGCTTCCAGTCCGCGATCAAGGATGCTGTACTTAGCCTGCACGATATCCAGCTCACCGTGTTTGAGATACTCCCTGATATGCCCTGCATCCACGTTGGCAGCACCGATAGATCGAATCTTGCCTTCTTTCTTAAGTGCGTTCAGCGTGTCTACGGTTTCCGCAATCGGTGTAAAACAGGGTTCGACCGATTGCCAGTGGGTCATATAGATATCAATGCTTTCTATACCCAACCTTTGCAAACTGGCATCGACCTCTTCACGAATCGACTCGGGCGTGAGGTTTTTATACAACTGGCGATCGCCCACTTTGTTAAAAAGGCTGCCTGTCCGCTCCCAGACAATGCCGCATTTAGTTTCAACCACGATATCTTTACGCGGTAACTTTTTCAGCGCCTGCCCAACAATGACTTCACTATTACCAAAGTTGTAGCCTGGAGCGGTATCAATCAGATTAATACCGCAGCGATGCGCCTCGACAATGGTATCGATACAAACCTGCAGATCGAGATCGCCGTTCCATGCCGGACCGCCACCAATGGCCCATGTCCCTAATCCCATGCGGGAAAGCATAATATCCGTACTGCCTAAAGGAATCTTTTTCATCTGCCGTTATTACCCTTCATATTCATCAAGAAGTTGTTCAACCAGCTTTCTGTTTTTTACGCCCGTTGTGGCGCCCACGCTCAGTACCGATATTGCTGCCGTTGCGTTAGCAAACAGTGCGCACTCGCGCAGCGACTTGCCTTCAAGTAACGCGGAGATAAATCCCGAGGCAAAATTATCTCCCGCGCCGATGGTGTCGATAGCGGTAATTCCTGAAACCGCCGGGACCTCCATTTTCATATCGGTACGCTTGATAAAGCAGCCTCTTTTACCGGTCTTAATCACTACCGTTTTTACGCCACAGCTCAGGAAACTGTCGGCAATTTCATCCAGCGTCTCTTTGCCGGTAAGCTGTTTTGCTTCCTCAAAATTAGGAAACAAATAGTCTACGTAGCTCAAAGCCTGGCGAATATCGTTCAGCGTTTCATTAAGTCGTGGCTTAATCATATCGGCACAAATAATTAACCGATGTGCTTTCGCCTGAGTGAAGATCGTCGTTAATGCTTCGCCGTCGAGTAGCGGGCTGTTAAAAATACTCGCCAGCGACAGCAGCTTTGCCTGAGAGAAGCGGTCAAAATCAACATCGTTTATATTCAGCTTCCACAGGCTACCATTGCGGTTGGTGACAAAGGTGCGTTCGCCATCAGCTGTAACCAAACCCACGTTAATAGAAGTATCAATATCCGCATTCTGTTTCAGACTTTGAATATCAATGTTCTCCCGACGACAGTGGTCGAGAATAAAATGACCTGCCGCATCATCCCCTACCCGACTAATTAACGCAGTACGATGCCCAAGGCGAGAAATAATAGTCGCTTCATTAATCGCGTCGCCCCCGGTGGTCATGGTAATACGTTCTAACGGATAAGAATCTACATCAAAGATATTTTTACTCACTGGCTGTAAGGGGATATCAACAATTGCAGCCCCTATACAAATAACCTCGATATTATCCATATTGTCATTCCGCTTTACCGTCAGAGCCAAACAGTTTGATTTTTTCCAACGCTCGCTCTTTTACTGCTTTACGAACTTCACGTTCAACATGCAGGAATGGCTGGTTCTGGTTCTCCTGCACCGCCACCATTGCCGCCTGACACAGTTCGGTATGAATATTGATTTTAGAGATGCCTAATGAGATGGCTTTTTTAATATCCGCATCGCTAATGCCGGATGCCCCGTGCAGCACCAGCGGAACAGAAACCGCTCGGCGTACGCGCTCAACCACCTCGAAATTAAGTTTCGGCTCGGAGGTATATACGCCATGCTGGTTGCCAATCGCCACCGCCAGAGAGTCACAGCCGGTACGCTCGACAAATTCCGCCGCCTGGCTCGGGTCGGTATAGTGATAACCCGCCAGCGCCTCTTCGTACACCGTCTCATTGCCCACGTGGCCCAGCTCCGCTTCGACCGGAATGCCTAACGGATGAAAGAAGTCCACAGCCTCTTTGGTCAGACGAATATTCTCTTCAAAATCAAAGGCGGAGGCATCGCGCATCAGAGAGTTCATGCCATGAACCCAGGCGTTGTGAATAATCTCCATGCTACGTCCGTGATCCCAATGAGTAATAACCGGTACCGAGGCCTTTTTCGCCATCGAAACCATCATGTGCGAAAAATCTTCAAACGAGGTATTCCCCACAAATCCGGTGCCAAAAGAGATAATTACCGGCGATTTAGCCTCTTCTGCCGCATCAATGACCCCCATTAGCATTTCCGCATTCCACACGTTAAAGTGAGCAATCGCATAATGTTTATTCTGAGCATCGTTTTCCCAATATTTAATATCTGCCAGCATGGTGTTTCTCCCTATTTAAATTAATGGTTAATTTTAATAACGCCTTTAATAATCTCGCGTTTGTTATTGACGGATTCGTCAAACGCGCGCTGAACATCTGCATAATCATAAATATGCGTCACCATCGACTTCACATCGAAACGCCCGGAGGAAATGGCTTCAATGGTGACCGGGTAGCGATTGGCATAGCGGAAAACAGTTTGTATTGAGACTTCACGATTAATTTTGAGGAAGTTAATCGCTGAATCGCCAGGCACCGTGCCCACGATCATGATTTTCCCACCGCGCATTACCAGATATGGCGCCTGCTTAACCGTGATGGCCGAACCGGCAGTTTCGAAAACAATGTCTGCCCCCATATCGCCGGAAAACTGTTGGCAGCAGGCAACGGTGTCCTCCTTCGCACCGTTAATCACGACCGTCGCGCCAAGCTGCCCGGCCATCGCCAGACGTTTATCCAGGACATCAACAACAGCGATGTCGGTAGCCCCCAAACATTTACAGGCTTGCAGGGTCATTAAACCAATACAGCCAGCCCCCAGAATGACGATTTTCTTGCCCGGCTTCACGTCCGCCAGCATTGCGGCATGCATCCCTACCGCCGCAGGCTCTACCAGAGCGCCTTCCATGGTGTCCATATTGTCCGGCAGCTTGTAAGTAAAGCTTTCCGGGTGGCACAGATAGTACGTTAGCGCACCGCGATAATTTGGCTGTGTGGCCATAAAATCGACGTCAGGACAGATGTTGTATTTCCCTTCCAGACAGTAGCGGCAGTGGCCACACGGCACGCCGGGTTCAATGTTGACCCGGTCGCCCGGTTTAAATTTACTAACGCGACTTCCCACTGCCACCACCGTACCGGCGCATTCATGCCCAAGACCTATTTCCTGATTGGGATCTTTCGGCGGAATAAAGGGGCCCGATTCAAAACCGTGAACATCTGAACCGCAAATACCAACATATTCAACTTTAATTAGCACTTCATGCTCTTTAGGTACCGGAATATCGGCGGCAATGATTTTCATCGTGCCCGGCGTTTTTAATATCGCTTTTGAATTTTTCATTTTATTTCCCGTCAATATTATTTGCTGGTAACGGCATCGATACCGAGACTCTCGACAGAGACGCCTTTTGTTTCAATTCCAATGGTGGCAATAGCAACAGCGACAATAATTGAGACTGCGCCCAGCAGTACAAATACGCCCGTCACGCCATAACTATTAAGTAATACAGCGACCGCATAAGGCGCGGCGATACCGCTGATACGCCCTATCGCGTTAGCAAGCCCAGACCCGCGCAGCTTCGCTTCAGTCGGCCATATCTCTGGAACATATACCGCGGAGGCATAGCAAACGTACATATACACAAAGGTAATCAGGAAGAAACCAATTAATGTGATTAGCAACATGCTGGTTTGCAGCGAATAGATATAACCCAGCAGGGCAATTAACACTAATAACCCCACCCCCATCGTTTTCCTCGGAATTTTATCCATTACCAGCATGGCGATGAAAATCCCAAACGGCGCACCGAACATACTCATGGTATTTAAGACTATGGAGTCTTTCAGATTAATCCCCTGAGTCATAAATATTGTCGGTAACCAGTTAATTAAGGTGTACTGCACAACGTTCATGGCAATCAGAACAAAGGAGCCCAGAATCACCCGCTTTAATAAAACTCCCGTTAATAAGGCGGAGTACGGCACTGAACGCGGTTGTTTGTCATCATCTTCTGTCACGACCGGCGGTAGTGGCTTACCTGTCTGTCGAATGACACCGTCTTCAATGGCCCGCATCACCTGTTCAGCTTCCTGATAGCGTCCGCGAGACTCCAGCCAACGGGGCGACTCCGGGAAACTGCGCCATGCAATAACGGTTGCAATGAGCGACAGCACAGCCGGAATCAACAACTGTACGCGCCAGTTCCATTCCGCGCTGATCAGTGGCGTTAACCCCATCGCAATCAGTGAACAGAGCGGATAAGACCAGTTGCCGATAAACGAGACCCGACTGGACCATGTGCCACGATTCCGTCCTGGCATATATTCGGTAAACCCGGCAAAAAGGGTTACCAGCAACGCGCCTAAACCCACCCCCATGACAAAACGACAGGCGATCAGAAAGGTCATATTGGGTGAAAACGCGCCAATTACCATGGATATAATATGAATCGCTTCATACAGGATAAACGCGTTTTTACGCCCGGTTTTATCACCGATAATTCCGCCACCCAGTGCACCAAGAAACATACCCGCTGTAGTAATGGCGGAAAACGTGGCGGTGGTAGAATTATCGGTCCAACCGAGTTCTTTTAGCTGCGCGAGAATTAATCCGCCAACGGCATTACTCCAGCAAACCAGTAATCCGAAGGCTACCATAGCGAACATCGACGTATGCCAGCGGCAGTCAGGCAGCCTGTCCAACCTGGCGCCGCAGTGCGGTTTTGCAATCTGTTCCATGCGATAACGTCCCTTTAATAAACATGTTATTCATCAAAGTCGTAAGTCATGATGACTTTAATCGCGGTTTTATCGACCATGGCGTCAAAACCTTCGCGCCATTGCGATAAGCCGATACGGTGAGTGATCATCGGTTTGACTTTAATCGCACCGCTCGCAAGCAGACGAATGGCGTTACGCCAGGAAGTGGAGTCGTAAGCCATATGACCAATAATGCTTTTGTTCCACGCGGTAATATCATTAATGGAGAAGTCGAGTGGTTTGAAACCCATCCCTACGCGGACAACTTCACCGTTGGGACGCAGCATTTCAATAGCTTGTTTCAGGGCAATATTGGCACCGGAACATTCGATAACTAATCCCAGATTGTCTTTGCCGCAGATTTCCTGACAACGGGCGACCACATCTTCGTTCGAACCGTTGACGACCGCCGTCGCCCCCAACTCTTTGGCGATAGGAAAGCGCACCGCGACATCCTCTTCCAGCCCGACCATGACGATATTAACGGCCCCCATAATGCGTGCCATTTGCACGGAAAAGAGACCTAGCGGGCCAGTACCGAAAACCACCACGTCCTGACCTGGGAGAAATTTGGACTGTTGGGCGATAGATTTGTAGGCATTACAGATGGGGTCCAGGACTGCCGCCTCTTCATAATCAACACCAGGCGGGATTTCCCACAGCGCATGGCGGTGAATTTTGAGGATTTCCCCAGGAACCAGACAATATTTCGAAAACCCACCGCCCCAGGTATTGTTGTCCAGGCCTAAATTCACCTTTTCTGTACAACAAAGAAAATCACCTTGTTCGCAGGCAGGACAGACACCGCAAACGTGCCCGCTGTTGTCAGAAACCACGCGCTGACCCACTTTCCAGTCCTTAACCTTGTCGCCGACCTGGACAATTCGACCGGCAAATTCGTGACCACGAATCGAATTAAACTGGTCGGAACCACTGTCAACGTTATAGTGCTTCATATCTGCGCCACAGATAGCAGCTGCCCTGATTTCAATCACAACGTCATCCGGACCACATACCGGCTCCGGAACATCAATCATCTTGTAGCCACCAAAGGCCTTGCCAAATCTTGCCAGTGCTTTCATTGAATTTTCCTTTGTGTTTAGTTTTGCATCAGTGATCATCATACTTATCCATGTAATTTTTGAGGTCAACACAAAATCTTTAAAACACAGATTAAGATCTGCATTTCACAACTCAGATCACAAATAAGTGCAAAGATGTACTGAAACCTACAGAAACGTGGAGGCCGCTTCGCCTGTACGCCGTGAACCCCTTCGCATTTTTTCTGTTATGAAACGGTTAATCTGTAAGAGCTGTTTTTTTCGCCACGCCTTTCCGTGGCGTGTTTACTTGTTTAAATGTCAAAGAGGAACACCGATGAAACTATTGCCTTTGTTGGCAGCATTCCCCCTGCTCTGCGCCAGCGTTGTTTCCGCCAATTCACTGATGTCAGTTGGCTACTTTAATGGCGGTGGCGATGTCACTGCCGGTCCAGGCGGCGATATCAATAAACTGGATGTGCGCCAGATAACCCACCTCAACTATTCGTTTGGTCTTGTCTACAACAACGAGAAAGACGAAACCAATGACGCCCTAAAAGACGCCAGCAAGCTGCATCAGATTTGGCTTTCAGAGAAAGTGCAGGCTGATTTGCAGAAAATCCCGGAGCTGCGTAAGCAGAATCCGAATCTGAAAGTTCTGCTTTCTGTCGGGGGTTGGGGGGCGCGTGGATTCTCAGGCGCGGCAGCAACGAAAGAAACACGAGCGATATTCATTCAGTCTGCGCAGGAAATCATTGAGAAATACGGTCTGGATGGTATCGACCTCGACTGGGAATATCCGGTCAATGGCGCATGGGGACTGGTCGAAAGCCAACCAACCGATCGCGCTAACTTTACCGCGCTGTTAAAAGAGCTGCGGGCAGCATTAGGGCATAAAAAGCTACTGACCATTGCCGTGGGTGCGAATGCGGAAAGTCCGAAAAGTTGGGTGGATGTAAAAGCCATTGCGCCATCACTCGACTACATCAATTTGATGACCTATGACATGGCCTACGGCACTCAATATTTCAACTCCAACCTGTATGATTCGACGAAATGGCCGACCGTCGCCGCCGCAGATAAGTACAGTGCGGATTTTGTGGTCAATAACTATCTCGCCGCCGGGTTAAAACCGAGCCAGATGAATCTGGGTATTGGTTTTTATGGACGCGTACCAAAACGCGCCGTTGAACCGGGAATTGACTGGAGCAAACCTGACGCGCAGAAGAGCCCTGCCACCCAGCCCTATTTCGAAGCAGCACAAATTGCGTTGTTCAAATCATTGGGCGTCGATCTGAGCAAAGATACCTATGTGAAGTACAACGATATCGTGGCGAAGCTGATCAACGATCCGCAGAAGCGCTTTAGCCAGCATTGGGATGATGAGGCGAAAGTACCGTGGCTGTCGGTACAGTCAGCAGACGGGAAAGCGCTCTTTGCCCTCTCCTATGAAAACCCGCGCTCGGTGGCGATCAAAGCCGACTACATCAAGAGTAAGGGGCTGGGAGGCGCCATGTTCTGGGAATACGGTGCGGATGACAACAATCAACTGGCTAAACAGTTAGCCGATTCATTGGGCATCAAACACTGATCCCAACGCCTGACACAATAGGTTATGATTACCGAATTCCGCTGCGCCAGCCTTTGGCGCAGCTATTCATTTTCTATTGGAGGCATGAGCTTTTATGGCTTTTATCCCTAAAAATTACGCTCGTCTGGAAGTTGGTTACCGGGAAAAAGCGCTTAAGCTCTTCCCCTGGGTCTGCGGACGCTGTTCCCGCGAGTTTGTCTATTCAAATTTGCGCGAGTTGACGGTACACCATATCGATCACGATCACTCCAATAACCCGGAAGATGGTAGCAACTGGGAAATGTTGTGCCTGTATTGTCACGATCACGAGCATTCTAAATATACGGAAGCGGACCAGTATGGTTCAACGGTGGTTGCCGGAGAAGATGCGCAGAAGGCTGTTGGCGAAGCGAAATATAATCCGTTTGCCGATCTGAAGGCGATGATGAACAAAAAATAACAGCGACTGCGGGCCCGACATCATGACTGCCGGGCCAGGATTATCAGGATTTGAACGTTGCTATAGGCTCAGGCGTAATACCAAATTCAACCTTTAGCTGCTGCTTGCTCTTCATCACCATCTCACCGTTGGTATCAATCGTCATATGTTGCGCATCAATGTTGTTGCGCGCCTGCCATAACATCACCAGTTGTAAGCTGTTCTCTTTTTGTTCTGCCGTTAGCGCCACGCCATCCGGCCATTTTCCGAGTTCAACGGCGGTAGATAAGCGCTGATAAACTTCCGGCGTCATGCTGTTGATCATCTCATCAAGATTCATGTTAAATCCCCTCTCCGTAGAATAATTTGCTGAATCGTTTCTTCAACCCTTAATTTGTTCACCGTTTTCGCCATCGGTAAAGTTCAAAGAGGCTGAGTTGACACAGTAGCGCTCACCGGTAGGTTTTGGGCCATCCGGGAAGACGTGTCCCAGGTGCGCATCACAGTTCCCACAGCGGATTTCAATGCGCTGCATACCATGCGAGGTATCTTTTATGTAACGGATAGCCTCTTCGCTGACCGGCTCGTAAAAACTGGGCCAGCCGCAGCCAGAGTCATATTTTGTCTCGGAACGAAATAGCGGTTTATCGCAGATCAAACAGTGGTAGATGCCGTCACGCTTGTTATGCAGCAAACGCCCGGTAAATGGCGGTTCTGTCCCGTGATTCTGCGTCACGTAGAACTGCATTTCTGTTAAATTTTTTTTCAGTTCTTCTGGAGAAGGTTGATTAGCCATTTGCTCACATCTCGCTTTATCTAAACTCACATCGCGAGACAGATTCTAACAAAACATTAACACCGGAGTGCGAACTTTTGTTCTAAACTTGATCCTTGCGAAATGGCAGCCTGCAATTCGTGATCAGAATCACGTTTTTATCTTGATTGCCCTTTAAAATTCGGGCCGCCGACCCCATGTGGTTTCAAGCCCAAAGGAAGAGTGAGGCGAGTCAGTTGCGTAAAGCTTAGGCAGCAGATTGATTTGTCGCAATGATTGACACGATTCCGCTTGACGCTGCGTAAGGTTTTTGTAATTTTACAGGCAACCTTTTATTCACTAACAAATAGCTGGTGGAATATATGACTATCAAAGTAGGTATCAACGGTTTTGGCCGTATCGGTCGCATTGTTTTCCGTGCTGCTCAAGAACGCTCTGACATCGAGATCGTTGCAATCAACGACCTGTTAGACGCTGACTACATGGCTTACATGCTGAAATATGACTCCACTCACGGCCGTTTCAACGGTACCGTTGAAGTGAAAGACGGTCATCTGATCGTAAACGGTAAAAAAATCCGTGTTACCGCTGAACGTGATCCGGCTAACCTGAAATGGGACGAAGTTGGTGTTGACGTAGTAGCTGAAGCTACTGGCCTGTTCCTGACAGATGAAACCGCTCGTAAGCACATCACTGCTGGCGCGAAAAAAGTGGTTCTGACTGGTCCGTCCAAAGATAACACTCCGATGTTTGTTAAAGGCGCTAACTTTGACAAATACGAAGGTCAGGACATCGTTTCTAACGCTTCCTGCACCACTAACTGCCTGGCTCCGCTGGCTAAAGTTATCAACGACAACTTCGGCATCATCGAAGGTCTGATGACTACTGTTCACGCGACCACCGCTACTCAGAAAACCGTTGACGGCCCGTCTCACAAAGACTGGCGCGGCGGCCGCGGCGCATCCCAGAACATCATCCCGTCCTCTACCGGCGCTGCTAAAGCTGTAGGTAAAGTACTGCCAGAACTGAACGGCAAACTGACTGGTATGGCGTTCCGCGTTCCTACCCCGAACGTATCCGTTGTTGACCTGACCGTTCGTCTGGAAAAAGCTGCTTCTTACGAAGAAATTAAGAAAGCAATCAAAGCTGCTTCCGAAGGCCCGATGAAAGGCGTTCTGGGTTACACCGAAGACGACGTAGTATCTACCGATTTCAACGGTGAAGTTTGCACTTCCGTGTTCGATGCTAAAGCAGGTATCGCACTGAACGACAACTTCGTGAAACTGGTATCCTGGTACGACAACGAAACCGGCTACTCCAACAAAGTTCTGGATCTGATTGCTCACATCTCCAAATAAGTTGAGATGAAACAGTAATCTGTAAGAGCGACTATGGTCGCTCTTTTTTTTGCCTGAAGATACCCGTCATACTTCGAGTTGCAGGTGTGTTGGCTACGCTCTCTCACCCGAATCACTTACTACAGTAAGCTCATCGGGGTTCGTTCACTTGCCGCCGTCCTGCAACCCGAATTATTTAGGGTTAAAAAGGATTGCGTAATGATTAATAAAATTTTTGCACTTCCGGTAGTCGAACAAATTGCCCCGGTACTCTCCCGCCGTCAGCTTGATGAGCTTGAGGTCATTGTTGTCGATCACCCGCAGGTTAAAGCCTCTTTTGCGCTGCAGGGCGCACATCTTCTTTCCTGGAAACCAAACGGTGAAGAAGAAGTCCTGTGGTTAAGTAACAATACGCCGTTTAAAACCGGTGTTGCGCTGCGTGGCGGCGTACCGATTTGCTGGCCGTGGTTTGGCCCTGCCGCTCAGCCAGGCCTGCCGTCTCATGGTTTTGCACGTAACCTGCCCTGGACGCTGAAGGCGCATAACGAAGACGAGAAAGGTGTCGTACTGACGTTCGAACTGCAAAGCAGTGCTGAAACGCGTCAGCTTTGGCCGCACGAGTTCTGCCTGCTGGCCCGTTTCAAAGTGGGCGCCACCTGCGAGATGGAGCTGGAAGCGCACGGTGAGTTTGAAACCACCTCCGCGCTGCATACCTATTTCAATGTGGGTGATATTGCGGCGGTGAAAGTCAGCGGTCTTGGCGATCGTCTGATCGATAAAGTGAATGATGCCAAAGAAGACGTACTGGCTGATGGTATCCAGACCTTCCCGGACCGTACCGATCGTGTCTATCTGAATCCGGAAGCGTGCAGCGTCATTCATGATGATGCGCTGAATCGCAATATTGACGTAATCCACCACCACCATCTGAATGTCGTGGGCTGGAACCCAGGCCCGGCGCTGTCTGTCAGCATGGGCGACATGCCGGATGACGGCTACAAAACATTTGTTTGCGTAGAAACGGCTTACGCCACGGCACCGCAGAAAACCACCGAAGAAAAACCGTCTCGTCTGGCACAAACGATTCGTGTTGCTAAGCGCTAAGATCGTGTCAGTTGCCTGATAGTGTTTGCGCCATCAGGCAACTCAGCGCGCCATGCGGCAAATCAGGCCATATCCAGCGCCGTTTTACCTTTTGGCGCCGGATATGCCTTATCTAACTGCGTCAGCTCATCGGCAGAGAGCGTTATCTCCAGTGCCGCGGCATTCTGTTCGACATGCGCCACATTCGCGGCTTTCGGAATGGCTATCACCCCCGAAAGACGAATAACCCATGCCAGTAAAATCTGCGCAGCGCTGGCATTGTGGGCGCGCGCAATGTCATTGACCACTGGGTTAGAAAGCAAGTCCCCCCGGAGCCGTCCTGCCTGAGCCAGCGGACTGTAGGCCATAACCGGCATCTGCTGTTGCTGGCACCATGGCAGTAAATCATATTCAATGCCGCGCGATGCTAAATGATAGAGCACCTGATTAGTTGCACAGTGTCGTCCACCTGCAACCTGCCATAATGCCTGCATATCATCGTAATCAAGATTAGAGACGCCCCAGCGGCGGATTTTGCCCTGCGCAATAAGCGTTTCCATAGCGTCGACGGTGTCAGCAAATGAAAAGTCTCCCGTCCAGTGCAACAAATAGAGATCCAGATAATCGGTTTTCAAACGACGCAGGCTGGCTTCGCAGGCGGCAATCGCTTTCTTGCCCGCGGCATTCCATGGATAAACCTTCGAAACTAAAAAAGCGCTATCACGCCGACCTGACAGCGCCTCGCCAACAACCTCTTCCGCTGCACCATCTGCGTACATTTCGGCTGTATCAATCAATCGCAGGCCAAGATCCAGCCCAGCCCGTAACGCGGCGACTTCATCCCGACGTCGGGCTGAATCCTCGCCCATGTACCATGTTCCCTGCCCAATCGCAGGAAGCGATACCTGCTCCGTAAACATCACCTGTTTCGCTGTCATCGCACCCTCCTGTGTTAATGCACCACAGTAAAGCAAAACAACAGACATGTGTCCTGTTATGGTGCACAAATTGCACCATCATAGTTTGGCGTGTCGCCCGTTAATGCGATTAAAGTCAAAGGCCCGGGATCTGATGCAGATCACGGACCTAAATAATGCAAAATTTTCACTAGCCAGCGCTTATTTCAACCGACCTAAATATTTGCCCTCTTTCATGGCGTTAATTTTTCCGTTTTTATAGACAATGACGGAAATCAAACCCGCACTGTAAGTTTGTGCATCGGCATTATTTTCATCATTTGCCGCAGGGTTGCCATTAATATATGCAATACCATCAGCGCCACGTTTAAAGTCCACGCCCAGCTTATTCACATGCACGGATGTGGTTTTGCTGGCGTGCACCGGGGCATTAGCGTCGCTGACCTGAGTTTTGTGTTCATGCTGTAATTGCTGACGATATGCTTCGCTGATAGCATAAGCAGGCGCAGCAGATGAAGCCACCAGCGCAGCGATAATAATCAATTTCTTCATGAGTTAAACCTTAGTATTTATCGTGTTTGTGGTGATGGTCGGGATGGGTGCCATCAGAGCTATACAGATTTTGCGCGTTTTCCAGGGCCTGTTTTTCAGCCGCGGCATTGATTGTCGCCTGACGGTTTTGTTCGGCGATGTAGCAGGCATCGCGGCTGATCCCTTTGTTTTCGCATGCACTCATGCGTGAAGCCTCGCTGGTGCATCCAGCCAGGACCCCGCCCATCACAGCTATCATGATTAACTTTTTCATTATTTATACCAGGTTTTTACTCAAGATATCCCCGTGGCATATTTAAGGCCTTACCACGAGAGTTGCTATCACTACTTTTAAAGTTTAATGAATATCGGCAATAGGATATTTAATGTCAATTTTAATTTTTTCAGACAAATACCTAAAGGATGTAAAATAAAAACAAATGATTAATTTTTTATTTTTTCACCTGAAAGTTAACATTCGAAATAAGCCAAAATAGTTATCAGTTATCTTTATGCCACTTGAGAATAAATACCCCGCGCATCGCGACACAATAAACCACAGTATTATCAATAAATTATGAACCCAGAAAACGACAGACCACAACAATAAATCATTAAGGCATGACGATATTACCTCATAAAAAAAACAATAGCTATCAGGCTAATCAAATGAGAGGTTTATTTTTAGTAACGGCAAAAGAAATACCTGGTTAAATAATCGTTGCGGCCAGGCGAAACATAAAACCACTATAAAAATGCAATCTCATGTTTTAGATCAATATTCATCCCCACGAAGCATAAAAAAGCCCGCATCTCTGCAGGCTTGTATTTGACACGCAATAGCATCAGAACTTGTAGGTCACACCCACCGAGAAGATGCCAGACCAGGATTTATCGACCATCGGGCTATCCTTCACTTCATCACTCAAACGCACATAACGGCCAGTGCCGTATACGTTCCAGTTGCCAAGGAAGTTATAGCTCGCAGTCAACTCCAGGTATGGATCCCATCCATCGTCAGCGCTGTAGCTTTTCAGACCACTGCGGCGAGACTCGTGATTGGACACGCCATAATAATAGTCGTTGTAGTTTTCGCTGCTGTACTGCACACCGATACCCGGCGTCAAAGTCAGCGCACCGTTAGTGTAACGGTAGAGCCAGGCCAGATCCCAGATAAAGCCGTTGCTATTATCCAGGGTATCACCCGCCAGAGCGGTACGCAGGAAACCATACTGGGTGTTATGTACATACGAGAGGCCAGCCATCAGGCTGCTTTTACGCTTGTCGAGTTGGCGCAAAGCATGGCTGTCGCTGTCACCCGGCTTGAAATGCGTCGGATCATAGTACGCCATGATGGAGAGCTTATCTGCCGTATCATTCCACAGATAGTAGCCGCCACCCAGACCGTGGAACCAGACGTTATCGCCTTCATAGGTGACAACCGGAACGGGATAAACATCGCGGTCATACTGTTTGTACGGGCTGTTAATCACGCCGACACCTGCACCAACAGTCCACTGACTTTCCGCGTGTGCGGTGCTAACTGCGGTTGCGGCAAGCACGCCAAGTGCCAGAAGTTTGAGTTTGGTCACAATCCATAATTCCTTATTCAAATGTGTAGCGGTCAAAGTGTAACCGCCAATACGCTTCAGCCCAACTATTTTACGTATTAGTCCAGGAATGTAACCCCCTAATTTCTCAGCGAGTGATGACATTTTGCTTGCAGGATAGTGAACACCACATGAATCCCGCCCCATTTCTTTACATAAGATGTGCTTTTTTTGCTGATGAGTTATTGATATGCCATTGAAATTCATTTGCGCACCCAGGCAAGTTTTGCAAATGCCATCTACGCTTAATTTTAGAAGGTGTATCACCGAATACGTTGATCTCCTGACCATCAAAATGGCATGAGAGTTGCTTATTTCTTCAGCAGCGACGTCGTTCAGTTTACCTCTTCAGGGGCCTCTACTATTCATATGAACGGCTCTTAACATGTGCTAAAAAACGAAAGGACGGCATACCATGAATATATTCGATCACTATCGCCAGCGTTACGAAGCTGCCAAGGACGAAGAGTTCACGCTGCAGGAGTTTCTTACCACTTGTCGGCAAGATCGCAGTGCTTATGCCAACGCGGCAGAGCGGCTATTAATGGCTATTGGTGAGCCTGTCATGGTTGACACTGCCCACGAACCTCGTCTTTCTCGACTCTTTTCGAATCGGGTAATTGCACGCTATCCCGCTTTCGAAGAGTTTTACGGCATGGAAGACGCCATTGAGCAGATTGTTTCTTATTTGAAACATGCAGCTCAGGGGTTAGAAGAGAAGAAACAGATTCTGTATCTGTTGGGGCCTGTGGGAGGGGGGAAATCATCTCTCGCTGAGCGACTCAAGTCGCTGATGCAGAGAGTTCCGATTTATGTCCTGAGCGCCAATGGCGAACGTAGCCCGGTTAACGATCATCCGTTGTGCCTGTTTAATCCACAGGAAGATGCGCAGATCCTGGAAAAAGAGTATGGGATCCCGCGTCGCTACCTCGGAACGATCATGTCGCCATGGGCGGCGAAACGCCTGCACGAATTTGGCGGGGACATTACAAAATTCCGCGTCGTCAAAGTCTGGCCGTCTATTCTGGAGCAGATCGCTATCGCCAAAACGGAACCTGGCGATGAAAACAACCAGGATATCTCTGCGCTGGTCGGGAAAGTGGATATTCGTAAACTCGAACACCACGCCCAGAACGATCCTGATGCCTACGGTTACTCGGGGGCGTTGTGCCGCGCTAACCAGGGGATTATGGAGTTCGTAGAGATGTTTAAAGCACCGATTAAAGTGCTGCATCCTCTGCTGACCGCCACCCAGGAAGGTAACTACAACGGGACGGAAGGTATCTCTGCCCTGCCGTTTAACGGAATTATTCTTGCCCACTCGAACGAGTCCGAATGGGTGACGTTCCGCAACAACAAAAACAATGAGGCGTTCCTTGACCGTGTTTACATTGTCAAAGTGCCTTATTGCCTGCGGATCTCCGAAGAGATCAAAATTTACGAGAAATTGCTTAATCACAGTGAGCTGACCCATGCGCCTTGCGCACCAGGCACGCTGGAAACGCTCTCTCGTTTCACCATTCTTTCTCGTCTGAAAGAACCTGAGAACTCGAGCATTTACTCGAAGATGCGCGTTTACGATGGCGAAAGTCTGAAAGATACCGATCCAAAAGCGAAATCCTATCAGGAGTATCGGGATTACGCCGGGGTCGATGAGGGAATGAACGGTCTGTCCACGCGTTTCGCGTTTAAGATCCTCTCTCGCGTCTTTAACTTTGATCATGCCGAAGTCGCGGCGAACCCGGTGCATCTGTTCTACGTACTGGAACAGCAAATCGAGCGTGAACAGTTCCCTCAGGAGCAGGCAGAACGTTATCTTGAGTTCCTGAAAGGCTACCTGATCCCTAAATATGCTGAATTTATTGGCAAAGAGATTCAGACAGCTTATCTCGAATCCTATTCCGAATACGGACAGAACATTTTCGACCGTTACGTCACCTATGCGGATTTCTGGATTCAGGATCAGGAGTACCGTGACCCGGATACCGGTCAACTGTTCGATCGCGAGTCGCTGAACGCAGAGCTGGAAAAAATTGAGAAGCCAGCGGGTATCAGTAACCCGAAAGACTTCCGTAACGAGATCGTCAACTTTGTTCTGCGCGCCAGAGCGAATAACAGCGGTCGCAATCCAAACTGGACCAGTTACGAAAAACTGCGCACGGTGATTGAGAAGAAAATGTTCTCCAATACCGAGGAGTTGCTGCCGGTTATTTCGTTCAACGCCAAAACCTCGACTGACGAGCAGAAAAAACACGACGATTTTGTCGACCGTATGATGGAAAAAGGCTACACGCGTAAACAGGTGCGTTTACTGTGCGAATGGTATTTGCGCGTACGTAAATCGTCTTAAGAGCATAAATGGCCCGGAAAATTTTTCCGCTTACCGGGCCAATATTTCTTCTGTACGCGAAATCATTCAAGAGGTATCAAGGCGGCAAATGAGTGAATTCCCAGGAGCGTACATAAGTACGTGGCTGGGTGAGCGAATGCAGCCAACGCGGAGACAACTTGAAGGATGAAGCGTAAGTTGGCAAATGCAGTACGGGGGGCTTATGACCTGGTTTATTGACCGGCGTCTTAACGGCAAAAACAAGAGCACGGTAAACCGCCAGCGCTTCTTACGCCGTTATAAATCGCAAATTAAACAGTCGATCTCCGAGGCCATTAACAAGCGTTCGGTGACTGATGTGGATAGCGGCGAATCTGTCTCTATTCCGACTGAAGATATTAGCGAACCGATGTTCCATCAGGGGCGCGGTGGCTTGCGCCATCGTGTGCATCCGGGTAATGACCATTTTGTGCAGAATGACCGTATTGAACGTCCACAGGGCGGAGGCGGCGGTTCGGGAAGCGGACAAGGCCAGGCGAGTCAGGATGGCGAGGGTCAGGATGAATTCGTCTTCCAGATTTCTAAAGATGAATATCTCGATCTGCTGTTCGAAGATTTAGCTCTGCCAAACCTTAAACAGAATCAGCAGCGTCAGCTAACGGAGTACAAAACGCACCGGGCTGGTTTTACCTCTAACGGTGTGCCGGCCAACATCAGCGTGGTGCGCTCCCTGCAAAATTCACTGGCGCGTCGCACGGCAATGACGGCAGGTAAGCGTCGCGAACTGCATGCGCTCGAAGCGGATCTTGAGACCATCGCGAAAAGTGAACCGGCTCAGTTGCTGGAAGAAGAACGGTTACGCAAAGAAATTGCCGAACTACGGGCAAAAATCGAACGCGTGCCGTTTATCGACACCTTTGACTTACGCTACAAGAATTATGAAAAACGGCCCGATCCTTCCAGCCAGGCGGTGATGTTCTGTCTGATGGACGTCTCCGGTTCGATGGATCAGTCGACCAAAGATATGGCAAAGCGTTTTTATATTCTGCTGTATCTGTTCTTAAGCCGCACCTATAAGAATGTGGAAGTGGTTTATATTCGCCACCACACCCAGGCGAAAGAGGTAGATGAGCATGAGTTCTTCTACTCTCAGGAAACCGGGGGAACTATTGTCTCCAGCGCGCTGAAGTTAATGGATGAAGTGGTGAAAGACCGCTACGACCCTGCTCAGTGGAATATCTATGCCGCGCAGGCGTCGGATGGTGATAACTGGGCGGATGATTCACCGTTGTGTCATGAGATTCTGGCGAAAAAACTGTTGCCGGTAGTGCGATATTACAGCTATATCGAAATTACCCGCCGCGCGCACCAGACCTTATGGCGTGAATATGAACATCTACAATCAACCTTTGAAAATTTTGCGATGCAGCATATCCGCGATCAGGATGATATTTATCCGGTATTCCGCGAACTGTTTCATAAGCAAAGTACCACCAGCAATAATTAAGTAACCACTTTCGGCCGAGGCTCAGGCTTCGGCTGATTACATTACCCTGTATCATGATCGTGACATTTTGCAATGGTTTATCCCGCCGCTTCGTTAGAGCGAATGTGGAGCATGTGGTAAAATCGCATCTCTAACCTATGGGCTGTAATTCATTATGAAGTTGCATCATAAAGCGCTCAGGCTCTTTATCTCAGTCAGCGTTGTTGTTTTGACATCTTCTTTTTTAGTTTATGAACTCATTGCCAGCGATAAGGCAATGAATGCCTATATGCGCTATATCAATGAGAAAGCCGACTCCTCCTTTCTCTATGATAAGTACACCAATCAGAGTATTGCAGCCCATCTGATGCGCACATTTTCATCCCCTAAGGGCCCCGCATCTGTCGAACAACAAAAAGCGTTCTGCGATGCTTTCGATAGCGTTAACGGTACACATGGGCTCAATCTCACAGCGCATAATTATCTGCCATTACACGGTACGTTGCAGACCACCTCTACGAAATGTAGCGGGCAACTTGAAGACGTATTCCTGTTACCCTCTTTTGACCGGGCGGTGAACGTCAATCGCCTGCAAAAGGATTATGGGCAGGGATTAGGGACGCTGGAGTATAAATTTCGCTACTACGTCGATCTGAAAAATAACTACGTCTATTTCTATGACCTGATCGACTCACGGAAATTTGCGATACACAACTGGACATTTTTGCAAAAAGGCTCGCTGGGAATCGATCAGAATGATATTGACGGTATTTTCACTGGTCGGACGGTGATCTCCAGTATTTATAAGGATAACCTGACCGAGAAAAAGGTGATGAGCTTTTTAACGCCGGTCTACTATGCCGGTAAGCTAAAAGGCGTGGTGATGGTGGATATTAACAAAGAAAATTTAAAAAATATCTTTTATACCAGCGATCGCCCTCTCGTCTGGCGTTTTCTTAACGTGACGCTCTCGGATATCAGCTCAGGAAAAGAGATTATTGTTCACCAAAGTGAGACCCATTTATTCCGCTACGTTCACTACGAAAAGGACATCCCTGGCGGCATACGCGTCACGTTATCTCTTGATTTTATGTACTTTATCGTCTCATCATGGAAAATATTTGCCTTTTATCTTCTGGCAACGATATTGCTGCTGAATATGGTCAGAACTCATTTTCGGTTGTATCACAACGTCACGCGGGAAAATATCAGCGATGCGATGACCGGACTCTATAACCGTAAAATTTTGACGCCGATGCTCGAACAGCGTTTGCAGCAGTTGGTCAACACGGGAACCCTCGTGACCTTTATCGCCATTGATTGCGATAAGCTAAAAGTCATTAATGACACATTGGGGCATAAGGAAGGCGATCGCATTATCACCCTTCTGGCTAAAGCCATTCAAACCTCGATTCGCAAAAGCGACTATGCCATCCGACTCGGCGGGGATGAATTTTGCATTATCCTCATCGATCATCCCAGTGAATTAACGCACCGCGTGCTGGAACGGATTCGCTACAACTTACAAATTATTGCGCAAGATATATCAATCAGCTTCTCTGCCGGGATTTATAATATGCAGCCAAATGACACCATTGATGATGCTTACAAAGCATCGGATGCCCAACTCTATCTGAACAAACAGAAAAAGCGCACCGATGCGTAATCATTTTTCAGCCAGGATTTTCATTGTTGTACCAGGAGCAAGTCATGACGGAAGTGAACAAAGGTAACGCAACGCATCAGCGTTTAATTTCGTTATTATCAGAACAAGGCGCGACGTATCGCGTGGTTAGCCATGAAGCCGTCGGCAAATGTGAAGCGGTCTCTGAAATTCGAGGTACTGCACTGGGCCAGGGCGCAAAAGCGCTGGTCTGTAAAGTGAAGGGTAACGGCGTTAATCAGCATGTTCTGGCGATTCTCTCTGCCGACCAGCAGGCCGACCTGAGCCTGTTGGCCGGCCATATCGGCGGGTTGAGAGCGTCGCTCGCCAGCCCGGCGGAAGTCGATGAACTGACGGGTTGCGTATTTGGCGCCATCCCACCATTTAGTTTCCATCCGAATCTCAAACTGGTCGCCGATCCGCTGTTGTTTGAACGTTTTACTGAAATTGCGTTCAATGCCGGAATGCTGGAAAAATCCGTGATCATGGATACTGCTGATTACCTGCGAATTGCACAACCGGAATTAATTTCGTTCCGCCGCGTTCAATAACAGCCGAGTTAGCAGTAAATAACGCCGCATCGTGCATTAGCTCAAAAAAATCATAATTATTAAATAAAGCCTGTTCCGTCACGCATTTACGCGTACAGTAAGCAGGCTTATTTTTTCTTTTGGCAAGGAAACTACGATGTTTGATGTCACTCTGCTGATCCTCCTCGGACTGGCAGCTCTGGGCTTTGTCAGCCACAACACCACTGTCGCTGTTTCAATTCTGGTGCTGATCATCGTCCGTGTAACCCCTCTGAATACGTTCTTTCCGTGGATTGAAAAACAGGGACTGACCATCGGGATCATTATTCTGACTATCGGCGTAATGGCACCGATCGCCAGCGGAACGCTACCGCCCTCCACGCTCATTCACTCCTTTGTAAACTGGAAATCACTGGTCGCAATTGCCGTCGGCGTGGTTGTCTCCTGGCTTGGCGGGCGCGGCGTCACGCTGATGGGCAGCCAGCCCCAGCTTGTGGCCGGTTTACTGGTCGGTACGGTGCTGGGCGTGGCGCTGTTTCGCGGCGTACCGGTGGGGCCGCTTATTGCGGCAGGTCTGGTCTCGTTGATTGTTGGGAAGCAGTAGCAAGTCAGCTCAGATAACGGCCAGGGGTCTGCCCCAGGCCTTTTTTGAACATCGTGATAAATGCGGTGGTTGAATCATAACCGAGCATTTGCGCGACCTGCTGCACATTATGACCATCGATCAGCGCCTGCAGCGCCAGAATCAACTGCAGCTGATGACGCCAGCGGCGAAAGCTCAATCCCGTTTCCTTGACGACCAGCCGGGCAAGGTTGCGCTCACTCATCGCAAATACGTCGGCCCACTGCCCCAGCGTCTGCCATTGGGCAGGCTCTCGCGCCATTGTCGCGACCATTCTGCGGATTTTCGGATGATCGGAAACCGGTAACTGCAGTTGCTCCTGCGGCTGCTGCGGGAGTTCATCAAACAACACCTGCGTCAGTCGCTGAGTTGACGGTTCCAGTCGTTGGTCGTCCGTTTTCGACGCCAGCGAGAGAATGAGCTCCCGGCACAAGGGAGATATCTTTAGCGTACAACAACGCTCAGGCATCACGACGGCATGAGGTTCAATAAACAAGAAACACAATTGTGCGCCTACGGTTACATGGTTACTGTGCGGAATTTCACCAGGGATCCACACCGCATATTGGGGAGGTACCATCCACATGGCATTTTCGACCTCGCAGGTAATCGCGCCATGCAAAGCCAGAATCAACTGCCCCTTACGATGCTGATGCAGCGGACTAAAGAGTTCATCTTCCCGGGCCTGAATGCAGAACGCCACCGCGGCATCATGGTGAAGGTCAGGTTCATACCCATCCAATCTTAGTCCCAACATAAGAATGTCCGATTTTAGCGATAAACTGTCATTTTAGCTTGATTCACTCATGGCGTAAAAACGCTAAGGTATCGCCTCGCCTGACAAGATGAGAAAAAAATGATAAATACGCCTTCCTCCCGCGGTAAAAACGCTGCTTTGCTGATCGCGGGTATCCTGATGATTGCCACCACGCTGCGCGTTACCTTTACCGGCGCCGCCCCGCTGTTAGATGCAATTCGTGCCGACTACGGTCTGAGTACCGCCCAAACGGGACTGTTGACCACCCTTCCGCTGCTGGCCTTCGCGCTGGTATCCCCTCTGGCCGCAGCCGTTGCGCGCCGCTGGGGCATCGAACGCAGCCTGTTTGCCGCTATGCTGCTGATTTGCGCAGGTATTACGATACGCTCGCTGCCCTCACCGGGATTGCTGTTTAGCGGAACCGCTATCATCGGGTGCGGAATAGCCCTGGGAAATGTCCTGTTGCCAGGGCTGATTAAGCGTGATTATGCCCAGCATGTGGCAAAACTTACTGGCGCTTACTCGCTGACCATGGGCGCAGCGGCAGCGCTGGGTTCAGCCATGGTTGTTCCGCTGGCGTTAAATGGATTTGGCTGGCGCGGCGCACTGATGGTACTGATGGTTTTTCCGCTGCTGGCGCTGGTTATCTGGTTACCCCAATGTCGTCAGACGGGCAATGCCAGCTTGAGTAACTCACGCGCATTACATTCCCGTGCTATCTGGCGCTCCAGCCTCGCCTGGCAGGTGACCCTGTTTCTGGGAATCAACTCGCTTATCTATTACGTGATCATCGGCTGGTTGCCCGCCATTTTAATCAGCCACGGCTACAGCGAGGCGCAGGCCGGTTCGTTGCACGGTTTACTGCAACTGGCGACCGCCGCGCCAGGGTTATTGATTCCTCTCGTCCTGAACAGATTTAAGGATCAGCGTGCCATCGCCGCCCTGGTTTCAGTAATGTGCGCCGTTGGCGCGGCGGGATTCGCCATAATGCCCGACCAGGCTTTACTGTGGACCATTCTGTTTGGCTTTGGCTCAGGTGCGACCATGATCCTCGGCTTGACCTTCATTGGCCTGCGCGCAAGTTCCGCACATCAGGCCGCGGCGTTGTCCGGAATGGCGCAGTCTGTCGGCTATTTACTGGCCGCCTGCGGGCCGCCCTTGATGGGTAAAATTCACGACCTCAACGGTAGCTGGCTGATTCCATTAGCGGGTGTCGCCGTGTTAGCGATGCTGATGGCCGTGTTTGGTCTGTGCGCTGGGCGCGATCGGGAGATCGCGAACGCATAATGTAGCGGGCAGGTTAGCTAACCTCCTGCCCGGCATTTTATCCCCGCGCAGCGCGGAGCATCGCCTGGACTAACGGCACGGGTTTTCCCGCCAGCGCGCCACGCTCATGTTGAAAGAGTGTGCCAACAAAGAAAGGATGCGTTACCAGTTCAATGGCGCGAATATCCCCGGCGTCATCCCAACCGGTCACCCGGAGATCGCCGCTCTCAAGCTCGGTGGCAAAAGCGTCCGACACACCATAGTTGCAGTGATACCCCTCCGTGATAGCATCGCGTCCATAGGCTTTCGCAATCAGCGTATTGGCCCGGAGCTCAATATCATCCGTTTTTTCAACCAACGAGCAGGTCAACGGCGCGATTACCATTCGCCCAGCGGTATCCGTTTCAGCATGCGCGGCATCACTCCAGCCCAGCACGTTTCGGGCATACTCCAGTATGGCGTGTTGGAAACCACCACAGGTGCCTAAAAATGGAATGCTGTTCTCGCGTGCGTAGCGTATCGCAATCAGCGCCCCTTCCGGGTGTCGATAGGGGCTGCCTGGCACGACCCAGATGGCATCATAGCCAATCAGGTCTTCACGGCTATTGATATCAGAAGTGGTTAGCCAGTCATAATCAGCCACTAACTCCAGCACGGCAGCAGCATCATCAATGGCAAGGGGAATCGCCTGGTGCGCCACAATATCGGGGTTGTAATCGCCCACCAGCGCAATGCGAAGCGTATCTTTTATCGGGGAAATGTCCATTAAGGTTTCCTTATGTCCAGACAATAAGGGACAACATAAGGAGCCTCAGCCTACCGACTTTTCATCGGTATCACAATCCCTTAAATTGGGAGTCCAGGCTGGCAAAATGCTATAATGGTCACGTTTTAGGATCTTATTTAACCGTCATAAAAATGATGCTAAATACCAAAGCGGCGGCTTAATGGAGCGGATGAAAAGATGAATATTCAGTGTAAACGCGTGTATGACCCGGCAGAAACAAGCGATGGTTATCGCGTTCTGGTCGATCGGTTGTGGCCACGGGGGATAAAAAAGACCGACCTTGCTTTCAATGAATGGAATAAAGCGCTGACGCCGTCATCAGATTTACGTAAAGCATTCCACGCAGAGCTGATTGATTTTTCTCACTTCTCCCAGCAGTACCGTAGCGAACTAGCCCAACAGCAGCAGGAAGGGAAGCGCCTCGCAGAAATTGCCCGGCAGCAAACCTTAACGCTACTGTATGCGGCGAAGAATACTCAGCAAAACCACGCGCTGGTGCTGGCTGAATGGCTACGTCAATGCTAACAGCGGATCACTTCCCCGCTGCCGGATGATCTCTACGCCAGAGTTCCCATTCATCTATCACTTCCCCTCCGGGGAGTTTGCAGTCAGACCTTACCCCTTGCGGAGTCTGCACCGCAATCAGCGAGCCGCCCTTTTGTTCGCAATACACCGATGCCGGATTCGCCATACCAATTTTCGGCGGCATTGGCGCTTCCGGTTGTGGGGTACTACACCCTGCCAGTACCAGCATGCCGGGCAAAATAACAGACGCCAGTTTCATATCAACTCCTGCTAAGAACGTTATCCGGCAAGATTACCCCGACTCCTCATATATCTCCATGTTTTACCACCGGGCTTCAATTTTATGTTTACATTTTAACCGGGAGCACGTGTTTCATCTTTCACCTTGATGTTCTATCATGCGGGCAACGCCAGCCTTGTCATTATTCAGGAGTATTTACACCTCATGTCGGACATGATCCTCGCCAGAGTCTCACAATCCTTAGCCACGGAGCAGTCTGTTGAGAGTCTGGTTCGGCAACTTCTGGAGATGCTGGAGGTGGTGACAGAGATGGAATCAACCTATTTAACCAAGGTCGATTTAGATGCTCGCCTGCAGCATATTTTGTACGCGCGCAATAGCAAACAAATGCAGATCCCGGAAGGGCTGTCCGTCCCGTGGGATGAGACGCTATGCAAACGCGCCATCGAAGATAACTGTCTGTATAGCGACAACGTGCCCGCACGCTGGCCGGAATGCAGCGCAGCCCGCGCGCTGGAAATCACTACGTTTCTCAGCACGCCTGTTCATCTTCCGGACGGAACGTTTTACGGTACGCTCTGCGCCACCAGTCGCCGTCAGCAGGCATTGAGCGAGCGAGGTGAACAGGTGCTGAATCTGTTTGCCGGCCTGATCGCCCAGTCTATTCAAAAAGAGTCGCTGGTCGCTCAGTTACGCGAAGCCAACGCCGCGCTGATTGCGCATTCCTACACCGATGCGCTGACCGGATTACCGAACCGGCGCTCGATTTTTGAAAATGTTGAAACCCTATTTTCGCTTGCCCGACATCTCCGGCAGAAGGTCGTCGTTGCCTATATTGATTTGGATGATTTCAAACTGATTAATGACCGCTTTGGTCATGAAGTTGGCGACCAGTTCCTGATCCAGATCGGACAGCGCCTGCTCCACGAATGCAGCGACAATGATATCCTTGGTCGACTGGGCGGTGACGAATTTTTAGTCGTTAGCCTGTCGCCGGAAGATGAAAGCGATCGGTGTGAGCGCCTGCAAAAGGTGAAAAATCAGCTGCAACAGCGCATTTGCGGCGACTATCACTTGGGAAGCGTCCATCTGTTTTATCCTGGCGCCAGCCTGGGCGTGGTGGAAATTGATCCGCATGAGACCGATGTAAACTGTGCGCTCCATATGGCAGACAGCGCAATGTACAAAGATAAAAAGCGACAGGATAAAACCACTTTTGTCGTACATTAAGCCCTGCTATGCTGGCTCGTCTTTAAATAACTCTGGCAGATAATCCTATGCGACTCGGTATTATTTTCCCCGTCATTATTTTCATTTCCGCTGTCGTTTTCTTATCCTGGTTTTTTGTTGGCGGCTACGCTGCGCCGGGTGCATAACGATGAAAAAAACAACGCTCATTATGATTGGCGTGGCTATCATCGTGGTTCTGGGAACGGAACTGGGCTGGTGGTAACTAATAAAAAGGCCACATATCAGTGGCCTTTCATCTCTGTATATTGAGTTAGCTTTTGATCTTTCTGTAGATAAACAGCACCACGATCGCGCCGATAACCGCTACGACGAAACTGCCGAAGTTGAAACCATCAACTTTGCCAAAGCCAAAGAAGGTACTGATCCAGCCGCCAACCACCGCACCAACAACCCCCAGGATAATGGTCATAAAGAATCCGCCGCCATCTTTACCCGGCATAATCCATTTTGCCAAAATCCCCGCGATAAGACCGAAAATCACCCATGAAATAATGCCCATTATTTTCCTCACTTATGTTTTTAAGTTAACGATTGACTCGTTGTATAAAAGCATAGCATAGCGCTGAAAAATTATAATTTGTGATCGGCATCACCTGTAATTTTCATCTTTTTCTGATGTTTCATAGAGTTAGACCAACGACAAAACGGTGATATTTATGACGCTTCTCGTCAATAGTGACGAATCGACAGTCATTCCTCTCTGCTCTCTGGGCAGCAACCCCTGCCAATGCTGGTTTTTCATCTTTGGCATGCTTTATGCTTTAACAACCCGTCACTACGACACATCGTAGCCCGTGATATCTATTCACGTGGCTTCGTCTACAATTCGCGCTATTTCAGCATTTAACAGGTCTGTTATTGATGAAAAAAATCACCAGTGTATGCCCATACTGTGGGGCCGGGTGCAAGCTCAAGCTTGTTGTTGAAAATAACAAAATCATCCGCGCCGAAGCCGCTGAGGGTGTAACGAACCAAAATCAGCTATGCCTGAAAGGCTATTATGGTTGGGACTTTCTGAACGACACCCGCCTTCTGACTCCCCGTCTGACTCGCCCGATGATCCGTTATGAAAAAGGTGGAAAATTCACTCCCGTTAGCTGGGATGAGGCCATTCGTTACACCGCTAAACGCTTATCTGAAATCAAAAATACCTATGGTCCTCGCGCCATCATGACGACAGGTTCCTCCCGGGGAACAGGCAATGAGACCAACTACGTGATGCAAAAATTCTCCCGTGGGGTGCTCAACACCAACAATGTCGACTGCTGTGCCCGCGTCTGTCACGGCCCTTCCGTTGCGGGTCTCCAGGAAACGCTGGGCAATGGCGCAATGAGCAACTCCATCAGCGACATTGAAAACTCAAAATGCCTGCTCATCTTTGGTTATAACTGCGCGGACTCACACCCCATAGTGGCCCGTCGGGTGATTAAAGCTCGTCAGAACGGCGCGAAAATCATTGTTTGCGACCCTCGCCGTATTGAAACCGCCCGTATCGCCGATCAGCATTTGCAGTTAAAAAATGGCTGCAACATGGCGCTGGTCAACGCTTTTGGCCATGTGCTTATTGAAGAGCAGCTTTACGATCGCGAGTACGTGCATAAACATGCCGAAGGTCTGGAAACATACTGGGAAACCGTTAAGGACTATGCCCCTGAAGCCGTAGAACATTTAACCGGCGTCCCTGCACAACAGGTTCGTCAGGCGATGCGTACATTTGCCGCGGCGCCATCGGCAACCGTGATGTGGGGGATGGGCGTCACGCAGTTTGGCCAGGCCGTTGATGTGGTGCGTGGACTGTCGAGCCTGGCCTTACTGACCGGGAATCTGGGACGTCCAAACGTCGGTGTTGGCCCGGTACGCGGGCAAAATAACGTGCAGGGCGCATGTGATATGGGCGTACTGCCTAACCAGTTTCCGGGGTATCAGGACGTGACCGATTTTACCGTCAGGGAGAAATTCGCCACCGCCTGGGGGATTGACGTTAATCAGATGGATGACAAGGTCGGAACGCGCATCACCGAAGTTCCGCATCTGGCGATTGAGGGCAAAATAAAAGCCTACTACATCATGGGCGAAGATCCGCTGCAAACCGAGGCTGATTTGGGGCTGGTCCGGGAAGGATTTAACGCGCTCGATTTTATCGTCGTGCAGGATATCTTCATGACCAAAACGGCAGAGATGGCCGACGTCCTGTTGCCTGCAACATCATGGGGCGAACACGGTGGTGTCTTTACCTGCGCCGATCGTGGTTTCCAGCGTTTTGAGAAAGCGATTGAACCCCACGGGGATGTTAAACGTGACTGGGAAATTATCAGTCTGTTGGCCAGCGAAATGGGCTATCCGATGCAGTATCAAAATAATCAGCAAATCTGGGATGAGATGCGCGAACTGTGTCCGCTATTCTATGGCGTGACCTATGAGAAAATGGGTGAGATGGGCCATGTTCAGTGGCCTTGTCCGGATCTCGATCACCCGGGCACACCGTATCTTTACGCACACAGCCAGTTTGATACCGCGAATGGCAAAGGCAAACTGTTTGCCGCTCCGTGGCGCGCTCCTGCTGAAGTCCCTGATGAGAACTATCCGCTGGTATTGTGTACTGTGCGCGAGGTCGGACACTACTCCTGCCGCTCCATGACCGGCAACTGCGCGGCATTACAGGCGCTGGCTGATGAGCCAGGGTATGTTCAAATCAACACCGATGATGCAGAAAAACTGGGTATCCGTCATCGTGACCTGGTGTGGGTAAGCTCGCGCCGAGGCAAGGTCATCAGCCGTGCGGATGTCTCCGAGCGTATTAATGCCGGCACAGTGTATATGACCTATCAATGGTGGATTGGCGCGTGTAATGAGTTAACACAGGATAACCTTGATCCGATCTCGAAAACGCCGGAAACCAAATATTGTGCTGTCAAAATTGAGCACATTACCGATCAGGGATGGGCGGAGAAGTATGCCGCACAAACGTACAGCGAAATGAAATCACGCTTGTGTGAGGCCATTGCGTAAATTATCGCCCTGACCGCCTGAGTCTGGCCTTCCAGACTCAGGCCTTTTCCAACTACTTCGCCAGATGCGGTTCACTGAAGCAAATAGCGGCAGACTCATGCTGTTTATCCCGCTGCATAAAACCGAGGTTCATCAGAAACAATCCCACCATAAACGGCAGTTCGTACAATTCTTCAATCAAATCGCCGTAGCTGGCGTTATGCAAAAAGACAGGCGCCAGCAGGCGATGATGCTCCACTGTATCGGAAATCAAAAATGCGCAGACGGTGATCGCCAGTAGCCACAGCGGTAGCGGTTCATTACGCAAGCGCCGGGCAATATCCTGGCGTAGGTGCTTCGACAGCAGGACCGGCAGAATAATCATCGCAATTAACACGACTGAGATAGCTCTGAACAGCAGTTTAGGATGCTCCGGGAAGTAATCACGGCCCCAACTGGTGCTTCGGCCCAGTAATACCAGCCACCATACCGCCGCCCAAAGCCAAAATTGCTTCTCGCCTGCAGGACGCGATAAAGGCCGGATGTAGCAGAAAGTAAATACAGCACCAAACAATAACCATAGCGCCTGGCCATTTTCAATCCATGTGACAACCGCGCCATTGAGCAGAGGAAGATGCCAGTTTGCGGTGAACGGGATCGCGACGAGGACCAGTCCAAGAATGAATGCGGATAATGTAAGTCGGGTATTCAATTTCATAAGCGCGAAGTTCTGTATTGTTACTATTTCACGATCATAACCCCTATGAATGATCAACTATTAGCAAACGATGCGAATTTCTTAAGGTATTCTTAAGAAATCTTTTTCCGGACTGCGATCTATCCGGCGCAAATAAAAAACCGCCCTGCGTTATCAAAATGCAGTGCGGTTTTCAAGTTAAGAATCAATCAGTTCAAACGGTATCAGAAGTGAAAGCACTACCATCCGCAGACTTCATGCTCATTTTCGGTATCGTATGAACGGACGGTATTGACCAGGTCTTTGACCACTTCTGCCGCGACATCCGGAACCAATAATGTCATCGGCGCTTCGGTCTCGTAATCAACAGACACACCGTTGCTGTTATTGGTTACTGTGACGGTATAGGTTGCTTTGCCCATGATTTACTCCTTGCCAGTGCGCACGACTTTTCGTTGATTTGCACTCTCCATCAGTACTTCCGGGGCAACGAAAAAATCGATATTAAAGTAAGTGTCGTCGGTCATCACTTCGATGTTATGCCATTTTTCCGGCGGGAAAACGCCAAACTGACCGGCTTCAATAACCATCACCTCTACTGGCTCTGGGCTGTGTTCATCTGCGTAGCCGAGATATTTGACCGCCCCCTGCATAACTGACAGTCGAGGATAAACCCCGGCACGGGTGCCTTTATCAAGGTGGCGTTCGAAAATTCCGGCAGGTGCAGTTTGTTTGTTCCAGAACGGAGTTGAGCGTGTATGGATATGATTCTGTGGAATTTGAAGCATTTTTCTTCCCTTTTCCAGTCGACAACCAGCGAGTCTTATTGAACCGCTGCTGTGTACAGAGTACGCCTCAAAATATACATTTAAAATACCATTTATTGGTTATAACCATTAGCTGATATGTGTGGGGAAGAAAAGCTTAATATTGAAGCCCGCCATATTCAGCGGGCCAATGATTACGACTGAAGCGTCGCCAGACGGGCAGCAAAACCTACGAAAATCAGACCGATAAGGGAGTTACCCACCTTAGCCAACTTCTTCTTGGTACGAATGTACTGGGTCACAAACGCGCCGGAAAAAATAAGGAAACTCAGGTAGAAAAAGCTCACTATCTCAAGCGTTATAGCCAGAATAAAGAATGACAGCCCTGAGTGCGGCGCATTGACATCAATGAACTGCACGAAGAACGAAACATAAAACAGAATTGCTTTCGGATTAGTCAGGCTCAGAATTAAGGCGCGCTTAAAAATGGCGCCAAACGGGACTTCCTCAGCCGCGGCGTCGCTTGCCTTTGATTTCAGTGTGGCGTACAGGATCTTCGCACCGAGATACAGCAGATAAAAAGCGCCGAGATAACGAACGATATTAAATAAAACAGGCGTAGTTTTGATCAAGGCGGCAACACCGGCATAGGCCAAAAACATCAACACAGCATCACCGATAAACACACCGCTTGCGGCGAGATAACCGCCCTTCACTCCCCGACCAACGCTATTCTTCAACACAAATATCGTATTTGGCCCGGGAACCAGCACGATAAAAATAGCCCCCACCAGATATGTCCAGTAATTCAGAACTCCATACTCTGCAAACACGTTAACCTCTTCCTGAAAAAACACATGCACTTGCTGCAAGACAATATGCTAACGAATGCGCAAGGGGATGGAAAGAGAAGGTTGTTAATTAAAATACCCGCCACCAGCGCGGGTATGTACCGTTAACTTAGGCCGGATTAATGGTGCAGCATCTCATCCACCACTTCTTCGCCTTTCAACTGATAAGGATAGTAGGTAGGCCAGTTCTCCATTTCTTCGAGCAAGGCTGCCTGCGAGGTATTTCCCATAAAAATATGGAAGTGGCTTGACTTGCGCGGAGCAATGATATGATCGCTGAACTGGACGTATTTAGGCGCTTTGCTATCAGCAGCTTTACACTCAAACAAATAACGTACACCTTTCTTGCCTGATTTATAGTGCAAGATTTTATATCCGGCATAATCGTATTTGCATGATGTAACCTGATTACCGGTATGAAATTCCATCACACCATTTTCAATGCCGATGGTGTCTACGTTAGTTGCATAGCCTTGACGGTAATAATCTTTAATCTGTTCTGCCGTTTTGCTTTTATCTTTCTCCGCTTTCTTTTTGAATACCGGATCAAGTTCGCCACTGACCAGATACGGATAGACAGATTGCCACATGCCATCCCAGTCAGTCAGCGCTCTGTTCTGTACCTGATCATCATCAAACACGCCTTCTGACGCCTTTTGTTCTGTTTCACTCATCGGAACACCATGTGAATGGTGACCGTGAGCCAAAACCTGACCACTGACCAAAATCATCCCCAGAGCGATTGCCAGTTTTTTAAAATGAATAGCCAAAATTTCACCCTCAAATCGTTTGCGAGTGAAATGTTATAATATAACATAACTATTTAATCAACATCGTAACTTACCGGAACGGGGAAAATCACGGCGTGAGTAGCGCTCGCGTGCAAATCTGATCAAGCAGCGCCTGCTGATGGCTGATAATCAGCATGCCTAACGATCGACGCTGGCACTCTTCGAGCAGCAGCCCCCAGATATCTCTTTGAATGGAAGGATCGAGCTGGGCGGTAATCTCATCGGCAATAAGAAAACGGGTCCGCGGGTCCAGCGCGCGAAGTATGGCGATTCGCGCCAGTTCACCACCAGAAAGCTGTCCGGGGCGACGGGTTAGCCACTCCGGCTTGATATGCAGACGGGTAAGGATTTCCGCGTCGGGCCGCCAGGCGTCATGAACCGCATCGCCGGTGCTACGCCGTGGGTTAAAAGTTAATTCCGGATGCTGCGGTACCAGTTGCACCGGACAATATTGATGCATCGGTAGCGGCTGGTCATCGATAAGAATGTCGCCCGAGGTCGGCTTTTGCCAGCCCGCCAGCACGCGCCCCAACGTCGTTTTGCCGGTTCCGCTGGGCGCACAAATCCCAATACGTTCACCGGGGTGCAATGAGAAAGAAAGGTTTTGCCACAGCACCTTCCCTCCCTGGCGAATCACGACATCACGACAGCACAGCATCGCGCACTCCAAACAATTGATTTCTCTCAGGCAGAGCCCGCCATTGACGTTGCAGATGCTCGCTAATTTCCCCGCGCAACAGCTGTTCACGACTAACGTTATCCGACACGCTTCCCTGATACAGCGCGACGATGCGATCCGCATGCTGGGCCGCCAGCGTGAGATCGTGCGTCACCCATAAAACACCAGCCCCTTGCTCACATAAACCACGCAACTGCTCAAGCAGTTGATTAGCCAATGGCGCATCAAGCCAGGCGGTAATTTCGTCAGCCAGAATATAGCGGGCCTGACTCAGCGACGCGTGACAGGCCAGAACACGTTTCGCCATACCGCCTGAAAGCTGACGTGGGAAGGCATCTAATACGCTGGTTTCCAGTTGACTACGCTGGAGCAATTTTTCTATTTTTCCGGCATTCCAGGTTTGGCCGGAGAGCTGACTTGCTCTGCGCAAATGCTTTTCAATTGAGAGCAGCGGGTTCAGGGCCTGAACGCCTTGCGGGACATAGCTGAAGGTATTGCCCCGACATTCGCGGATGTCATGACTGTTCAGCATTTTGCCATCAAGGGTTATGGCGCCGTGCAGACGCAAATTTTCCGGTAACAGATCGAGCAGACATTGCAGGAGCAGACTTTTCCCTTCACCACTTCCCCCAACTAAGGCCACCATCTGACCGGGCGCAACGTCGAAAGAGATATTCTGCAACATCGGAGACCATTTTCTCGCCCCGAACCAACGATAACGCGCCACGTCCAGCGAGACCTGTCTTAAACTCAACATATGTCACCTCGCAACCATAAACGATGCACCGCCCTCGCGAGCTGATCGAATAACATCACCAGGCTGAATAACATCAGCCCCGGAAACAGCACTAACCACCAGTCCCCATGACTGATAAACCTCAGCGCATCCGCCAGCAGCAGCCCCAGCGACGGTTCATGCGGCGCCAGTCCAAAACCGAGGAAACTCAACGCCGCGCTGTGCAGCACCGCATGGGGGAACATCAGCAATGTCCCCGTGAGCCATTGGGGTAACAATGCCGGTAAATAGTGATGTCGCCAGCAGTAAAAATGACCATGTCCCAGACGCCATGTCAGCGTCAGATAATCGCTATGGGCAACACGTTCGGCCTCTGCACGCAGAATCAGTGCGAGGCGCGGCCAGTGGGTTAGCGCCACTGCCATGATCACCCCACTTTTCCCACCGCCCAGCGTAAAACAAATCAAAATAAGCAGCAGCAGATGCGGCATCGACAGCATGGCATCAGTTATCAGACGCATAAGCACGTCCAGACGTGGATGCAGGCGCGACAACGCCGCCATCATTAACGCAATGAAGCCGCTGCACAAGGCTGCGCCGATACCAATTTGCAGACTGGTTAACGCCCCCTGAAAGCAACGCACCCACAGATCGCGACCGAGGTTATCGGTGCCAAACCAGTACAGCGCATCAGGGGGCAGATGACGGGCAAGCAGATTTACATTCAACGGGTTATCCAGCGTGGCCGCGCCATAAACCGCAATGAATAGCAGACAACTAAAAGAGAGCACCAGACGAATAAGCGTCGGCGTCGGATTATAGAGCATCGGGTCGCTCCAGAGCACGGTTCAACACGTGAACAAACCAGGTAGAAAGTGAATTGCCAATAAAAACCAGCACGGTGCTAAACAAGACGATCCCCATCAGTAACGGTAGATCGCCCCGCAAGCCGGCATCAATGGTCGCCTGCCCAAGTCCGGGATAAGCAAAGACCTTTTCTGCCAGCAGCGCGCCCCCCAACAGTTCTCCCAGCGAGGCGAACTGCAGGCACAGCGCGGGCGTGATAGCGTGGCGCAGAACCTGATGGCGTAACAGTGACCAACCTTTGTCGCCCTGAGAGCGCGCAAAACGGACAAATTCACTCCTCATTACGCTGGCGATACTTTCCCGCGTATGAAGTGTAATCTGCCCCAGCCCCAGTAAACTTAGCGCGCAAACGGGAAGCACCAGATGGCGCAGACGCTCGGTTAGTGTCGCCATATCGCTGTTGTTGCCCGGCTCCCACGCACAGCAGACCGGGAATACCGGCCAACGAACGGCAAATAACGCCAGCAGCAGCATGCCAATCCAGAAGGTCGGTAACGAGGAAAGCAGATAGCTGAGGCGACAAATTGCTTTATCCGGCCAGCGATTCAGGTAGCGTCCGGCGACAAATCCCATTGCCGTCCCCACTATACCGGAGAGCAGCCATGCGCCGCTAAGCAGCGCAAACGAGGTAGCAAAGCGCTCCTTGATCACGCTGGCAACCGGCGCATTAAACAACATCGAGTAGCCGAGATCGCCCTGCAATACCCGTATAAACCAGTTACCAAAACGCTCCCACAGCGGCTGATCCAATCCCCAGCGTGCGGCGATACGTGCATATTGTTCCGGTGGCACGTGCAGGAGATCGTTGCCAATATAAGCACGAATCGGATCGACCGGAGAAAAGCTGAGCAGCACAAAAGTGCCAGCCGCAACCAGCACTAATAACACCATCAGCCGGAAAAAATGGCCCACTACAGACTTCATCAACGGCAGGTCCAGGTCCATTCATCCAGATTATTGAGCAGTGACCAGCTCCCGTGAATTTCCGGTGCGCCTTTGCCTAAGTCAATACATGGATTTGCCAGGTAAGTGTGCTGAATATTCAATAACCATGCCCATGCGGCATCGCCCTGTACACCAGCGCCTTGCTTGCCATCCCACTCAACCTGTTGCCAGAAAGGCAGCGCTTTTTGCCAGTCCGGTGCATCAATAGCCTGTTTGAGATGCTCTTCAACGACAGAATTACTGTAGTAACCGGGGTTGTAATACTCCACGCCCGCAGCCTGATTGCTGTAATGATGGAACAGCTCCATGGGATCCAGGCTTCCCCAGCCAAACAGCGTCGGGTTGGCATGCATATGACGCTCAACGGTTTCCCAGCTTCCGGATTGCAATGATACCTGGATACCCACAGGCTCCAGCATCGCACGTACGGCTTCGGCTAAATCCCGACGCGTACTGTCACCGCTGGCATACCATAAAGTCAGGCGCGCCTCTTTGCCCTCTTTCACTCGTACACCGTCTTTACCCACTTTCCAGCCGGCGTCTTCCAGAATCGTCCGTGCTTTTTCGCTGTCGCCATCTTTGAACGCGACTGACTGCCCCTGCCATGGCAGGCCCTGAACCGCGCTATAGGCGGGGATCGCATGACCTTCCATAACCTGATCGGCGAGCTGCTTACGATCAATGGCGTAATTGATGGCGCGTCTGATCGCGACATCGGCTGTAATATCGTTACCAATCGGATAACCATTGGCGTCTTTTTTACCTGCAGGAATCATCGGGAACACAATGCCCCGATTCTCCACGCTGTCACGCACCCACAGTTTCAAATTCTGCTGCTGAGGGGCAACCGCCATCGAAGGCGCAATACGTACTAATCCCAGTTGCCCACTGCGTGCTGCGGCATAAGCGTTATCTTCATCAAGGAAAACAAACACCAGCTTACTGAAATCATTTTTCTTACCGGCATACCAGGGATTAGCCTCCACAATCAGCTGCTGCCCAGGCTGGAAACTCACCAACCGATAAGGACCTGCGCCAATCGGATGTTTGGCGAATGTTTTTTCGTTATAAAACTTTGCCGGAACAATCCCTAAAGATCCCAGCACATTCACAAAGGTGCTCTGCGGGCTGCTCAGCGTCACTTCGACCGTGCGGTTATCTTTCAAACTGGCATGAGCGAAGTTCCCCATGTCAATTTTTCCACCACTTTTTGCTGCTTTGTTATAAGTGAACACAACATCTTCAGCGGTTAGCGGCGACCCATCAGAAAATTTAAGGTCAGGTTTTAACGTCAGCGTCCAGGTTTTGCCGTCAGCACTGGTCACCACCTTCTCCGTCAGCAGGTTTCCCCAGCTCATATCTGCATTTTGTTTTAATAACGGCGCATGCAAAAGCAAATAGCTGCCATGACTCCATCCCAACATTGGGTCAAACCCTTCCGTTGGCTCCGGTCCAATCGCCAGTTTTAACGTCTGACCTGCGCCCGCATTCTGCGCGGCGAGGAGTGGTGAGGTTAATGCGAGAGTTAATGCACACGTCAGGAGTGCCAGCTTGCCTTTGATCATTATTTTATCCAGATTTGCGTTATGTTTATGCCGCTTAACGATGCATTGTCGTTAAGCAGTCTCCTGGGAAAGGGATTATGGCGAAGAGAATTGGCGAAAAAAATGATGCGGCGCAGAAAAGTATGACGATTTTCTAAAATTATCATACTTTTTTCTGATACTCCGTTATGAGTACGATGTGAACCCCAGAAATTGTTTAAAATTCAACCATTCATTCAATAACATATTAATTCAATTCTAATAATTACCATTAAGACTATTGTCTTAACCACCATTCCCTTACGCTAAATCAATGACAATTTATGTATATTTATTCAAGAAAAACACCAGAAATGACAAGTTATGTAAATCTATAATGATAATTATTTGTATTATCATTTTCATCAATTATCTTACTGCCTTTGAATTTTAACAAAGGAAGTTTGACTATGCGTTTAAAACCGATTGCCTCTGTCGTTCTGTCCTGTATGGGTTTTACCAGCCCCCTGGTTTTTGCCGAAGATGTCATGGTAGTCACCGCCTCCGGTTACGAAAAGAAAATTACCAATGCAGCAGCCAGTGTTTCCGTGATTTCGCAGCAAGAGTTACAAACCAATAAATATAATGATTTAGGTGAAGCCCTGCGTTCAGTAGAGGGCGTGGATGTCGAAAGCAGCACCGGTAAAACCGGTGGTCTGGAGATCAGCATCCGTGGCATGCCTGCGAGCTATACCCTGATACTGATTGACGGTATTCGTCAAAACGGCAGCAGCGATGTAACGCCAAACGGCTTCTCTGCCATGAATACCAGCTTTATGCCCCCGCTGGCGGCAATCGATCATATCGAAGTGATCCGCGGCCCAATGTCGACGCTGTATGGCTCCGACGCAATCGGTGGCGTGGTGAACATCATTACCAAAAAAAGTACCGATAAATGGAGCACCTCCATCAATACCGGCGTTAAACTGCAAGAGAGTAATAAATGGGGTAACAGTACGGTGGCCAACTTTTGGTCCAGCGGTCCGTTAATCGCAGGCGTGCTGGATATGCAGGTTCGCGGGAGCACAACGCAGCGCCAGGGCTCAAGCGTCACCTCTTTGAGCGATACCGCCTCTACTCGCGTACCCTATCCAACTGAATCTGAGAACTATAATATCGGCACGCGCCTGGACTGGAAAACCAATGAGAACAACACGTTGTGGTTAGATCTCGACTCTGCCAGACAGCGCTATGACAATGACGATGGACAGTTGGGCAACCTGACGGGAGGTTATGATAAAACGCTGCGCTATGAGCGCAACAAAGTGACTCTCGGCCACGATACCGCTTTAACGTTCGGCACCTGGAAATCTTCCCTCGGCTGGAATGAAACCGAGAACAAAGGCCGACAACTGGTCTCCTCCGCGCTCACGCCGGAAAACGCGGGCCGTGCCGGTGATGCGCGAGAACTCAAGAACACTAACGTCATTCTGGACTCGGTGCTACTGACGCCATTAGGTGACTCACACCTGTTAACTCTTGGTGGAGAATACTGGGATGCGCGAATGAAAGACGGTGTCGTACTGGCCAATACCGGCGAGACGTTCCACCAAAAAACGTGGGCAGCCTATGCGGAAGATGAATGGCATATACTCGACTCATTGGCGTTAACCGCAGGTACCCGTTATGAGCATAATGATGTCTTTGGCGGCCACCTGAGTCCTCGCGCCTATATGGTTTGGGATGTCTCCGATGAGTGGACGCTCAAAGGCGGTGTTACTACAGGTTATAAAGCGCCCTCACTCAGCCAGTTGCATAACGGCATTAGCGGCGTAACTGCGCAAGGAACCGTTAATACTGTCGGTAACCCTGACCTCAAGCCGGAAGAAAGTATCAGCTACGAAACCGGGCTATATTATGAAAACGAGGCCGGACTGAACGCCAACGTTACCGGCTTCTATACCGAATATAAAAATAAAATTGTCTCGTATTCTATCGATGATAATACCAACAGCTATACCAATAGCGGTAAGGCAAGGACCGATGGTATTGAATTCGCCAGCACCTTCCCTCTCTGGTCGGACGTACTGAGTTTATCTCTTAACTATACCTACACACAGAGCAAGCAAAAAGATGGTGATAATAAAGGCGCACCGTTGAGCTATACCCCCAAACATATGGCTAACGCCCGCCTGAACTGGCAGGCTACAGAAGATATGAACGCCTGGTTGAGCGCCCGTTATCGCGGTAAGGCGCCACGCTTTACCGAAAATTATGAGAACCTCAGCGCGGTACAAAAGGCGGTGTATGACGACAAAGGCGCGAATTTAAAAGCCTGGACCGTTCTCGATATGGGAATGTCTTATAAGCTGACCAAAGACCTGACGCTGAATACGGCAGTTAATAACGTACTGGATAAAGACTTCAGCGAAGTTAAACTGTATCAGGTTGGTCGCAATAGCACCTACGCAGGTGACTACTATCAGACTGCACAATCCACTACCGGCTACGTAAATCCGGGTCGTAACTACTGGGTTTCGTTAAACTATCAGTTCTAATTGTAAAATGTTTTATTGGCAGGACTATCTCTGATAGTCCTGTTCCAATATGCAACTGATATCATCCTCGCGTATATGAATTCGATATTCCCGTCTAAACAACATTAACACATCCCTATTTTTGTGCGTGCTTAATGTTGATATTAATAAAATGTGAGTTGATACCGTAAGTTATCAACAATGACCTACAAAGCATAAACAAAAAACTTATCTATTATTTATCTAACTAAATAATAGATAAACAGCCAGCACAATACTGTCATGCATACACGCTGGTCGGATATGTACCAGCGACATTAAAGAAGATCATTTTCTCACTATCCAACACTTGAGAATGGTAAAAATGAAAAAGTTAATGATTGCGATTATTGCTGCAACAGCTTTATCCGGTTGCGCTCAGCAAACCTTTAAAATCAACAACGGTATTGCAGAAAAACCCACACAGGAAACCAGACAGAATTTTTTTATTAATGGTATTGGCCAGTCACAAACCATCGATGCAGCTTCTGTTTGCGGCGGTGCAGACAAGGTTGTTCGCACTGAAGTTCAGGAGTCGGGTATGGATGTTTTCTTGCGCATCATCACGATTGGCATCTATACCCCTCGTGAAGCCAGAGTGTATTGTTCTAAATGATATTTTAAGCAGGTATTTTCAGGAATACCTGCTTAACTTAATTGATGGTTAATAATATTGAACATTACTGAGAGATGGTAGTACCGAGTCAATATACGCCTTAATAAAACATAAGAAAAATTAAACAATCAGTACAGAAAAACGCCCTCCTGCATCATTAAGTACATTGCCAAAACAATAGCTCCGGCGATACCGCCTAAAAACAGAACAGCGGCAATTGCTAGTTGGTCGCGGTTTGTGTACTTAGTATTACTGCGCACATCCACCATTTTCTTATGTACTACCTTCACTCCACGATTTGAATCGCGTGCCCTGGTAAATGCTATATCAGTCATGCTGTTATCCGTTTGCTGTATGTAAAAATGCAAATAACCACCACATGACTAAGGATATGTTTTTTGAATAGCGCGATCTGAGATTTATCTCACGATAAAGAAAAACACAGGATTTCTACGGCCGATTCTCCCCCATTCTCACCTTTATCAACAAGATTTCTCCCGTTTTATTCGACAAAAACCTTCACTTTGGGTTTTGAAAGCAGAATAAGGATAAACTCAGTAAAAGTGACCGGTTTATAGAAGTAGTATCCTTGCAGAAAAACAATGTTGTTTTTGTTAAGATAATCAAGCTGCGCTTTCGTTTCTACTCCTTCTGCAACAATGCTTAAAGACAGCTTACGCGCCAGATCGAGTACACAATCTAAAATTCGGGTTGAGTCAGGAAGGTCATTTACCCGTCCCACAAAACTCTGATCGATCTTGATATAATCAATGTGCAGATCATGCAAGTAAGAAAGTCCAGAATAACCTGTACCAAAATCATCTAACGCAATGACAAAACCATTTTCATGTAGCGTATTAAGCCTCTGCACAAGATCATCATCCACATGCAATGGTTCTCGTTCAGTCACTTCGATCACCAAATTTAGATCATCACGACTGAAACTACCTCTGTAGCGCAGGCACTCCTCCACAAACGCAGGGGAAGTAATATGGGATGCGCTGAAGTTAATTCCGACATGGAAACCGGATGGTAATTTGCTGGCGATGGAGTTCATATTCGCAGAGACCTGCTTCATCAAGTTTTGAGTAAGCGGTACTATCAGACCTGATTTTTCGGCAACCGGAATAAAAGAGGCAGGAGAGATATATCCAGCCCGTGGGTGCTTCCATCTTGCCAGCACCTCAACACCGCGTAACGTTCCATCGCGACCATTTACGATTGGTTGATAAAAAGGCACTATCTCCCCTTTATCTATCGCTCGGCGCAACGTTTCTTCAGGGGTATCGTTCTTATTCAAATATTTATCGATAGCATACGCTACAGCTGCCGAGATCAGCAGGATGAAAATCAGTATTCCCAGACCATTAGTGACAAGCCTTTTTAAGCTAAATAATGGAGGCTGATCGAAAATAATGCTGAAGGGATACTTTGCAGAATCCACCTGACCAGACTGCCGCGCGTTCGCCTTGATGACTTTCACTTCCGCCGATGAACCAAGTACTTTGTCGCCCACCCGCAACGAATAGGACAGCCCTTTTATTGGGACATTCAATGCGCCCCGGATATGCACTCCACTTATTGTGATAATGATACTACTTGTTTGAAAATGAGTTTGGTAAAGCAGAACAGGTATCTCATTCACCGTATATTGCGCAGGGGCCAGCAGCAAATTTGTATCAGGTATGACGGGTATTTGCTTCAGCAGGATCCGATTACCAGGCAGTGAGGTGCACCAAACCTTCCCTTGCCGAATAATAATCAACGTTCGTAGATGAGGCCGAAGCGCGGCTTCAGTTCCGAGCTGATATTGGCTCTCCAGATCGCATTTCTTTTCAGCGATGCGCTTAGCTGTGCCCGTTGCCTGGAAAGCTTCATTAAGTATGTTGTCCATATTTTTCGCAGCATATCGAGCGCCCCCCAAAGCTTCCTGCGATGAGGAATACCAAAGCTGCATATTGAGAATAAAAACGCCGATTACGAACAGACATATCGCAGCAAATATCGGTAACAGTGCTTTGCGCATTCTTATATCCTGTGGCGAAAAATGAACACGTAAAACGAACGTTGACTGGGTCAAGTTTGTCTCTACAGAGCATGGTAGACAGCAACATAAATCGCCATGGAACCACTCACATTTTTTAAATCACATCATAACGTATTGATTAATAGTAAATAATCATTGAACATTTTCAGTGCAATACCAGTATTGCACCACATTTAATTTGCTATCATATGTAGGCATAACGAGGAGGTGAGCCAATGAAAATTTTTATTACTGACGATGGCGGAAATCTGATCCCTGTCGATGGAAAAAGCGTCGTCATCGAACTAAATAATGGCAAAACGATTGAGATAGCCGAGGAATACGGCAGAGACGACATTCCTGAAGGGATCAATCTTTGGGGTGGACGGGAACCGTCTCCTTCACTCCCTTTTGAGGAAATCAAAGCCAGAACTGAAAGCCTCGGCGTTTACCCATTAGCAGCCAATGCTCTACACGTTTTCCCGTACAAAATCTCGTCGAAAAATTGAATCCTGACAAACTCGCAGTGAACACCAATCAACTATCCGATCGTGTTACCCGAAGCAGACATAACAAAACCCTAATCTCTTAATGAAAATAAGGATTTGTTAAGCTTAATACGATACGGTTGTGGTGGCGTATCATTCGAGGAAAAATAATGAACAGATTCTCAAGACTTCAGATTCGCTTGCACTGGTTAACTCTGGTGTTAATCGCGATAACCTATGCCGCAATGGAATTTCGCGGTTGGTTTCCCAAAGGCAGTACCCTCTATCTGTTGATGAAAGAAACACACTATAATGCAGGGGTATTTGTCTGGTGTTTAATGATAATACGTTTAATTCTCAAACATAAGTATGACGATCCAGCGATCGTACCTACGCCACCCCAGTGGCAGAGGATATCAGCCAAATTAATGCATATCATGCTCTATGTCTCTTTTCTGGCTCTACCGTTATTAGGTATCTTGACGATGGCTTACGGCGGAAAGAGTTGGTATTTTTTAGGGCTAAACATTCCCGCTTTCTTTCATAGCAACGGTGAAATAAAGGCCGTCGTAAAAACTATTCATGAAACTTTGGCAAATGTAGGGTATTTCCTGATTGCAGCCCATGCTGGCGCGGCATTATTTCACCACGCCATACAGAAGGACAATACCCTGTTGCGAATGATGCCTGAGCATAAACACCTGAAATGATAATCTTAGAAACATAGGCACTAAAACACCAAGAAAGCATTAGTTTATTTATTAGTCATCATAATGCTTATGTTTCTTTCTCTCTCCTCATTACATTATCATCACCAGGCGACGTCAATTCGTATTGACGTCGCCCCTTGTATATCAGATAAAAACACAGTATAAGTACTGTGTTTTTATACAGATAAAGGAAAGTAACAATGTTCGTGGAACTCGTTTATGACAAAAGGAATTTTGATGGTCTGCCAGGCGCAAAAGAGATCATTCTGGGCGAATTGAGAAAGAGAGTACAGCGAATCTTTCCAGATGCTGATGTCCGGGTTAAACCGATGCTGACTCTACCAGCGATCAACACTGACGCCAGTAAGCACGAGAAAGAACAGATTAGTCGCACTGTTCAGGAAATGTTTGAAGAAGCCGATATGTGGCTGCTTTCAGATTAAACGCCTTAATTCACTGCCGGAGAAGTACAATCTGCGCGGTTGGTAACAATTATTTATCATTTTACATAGCACATTATGCTTCCTGCTTCATATTGATACTGTTAGAATACCACATTACTACAGATATCAAAAATATATTCCCCATAATCAAATGGTTATTGGATTGAAAAACGGACTACATAGAAATGAATTCATCTATTACCATCGTTACAGCATTTTTCGATATAGGACGAGGAAACTGGACGAGTGATAAAGGTTTCTCTCCTCATCTAGAGAGAACATCTGATACCTACATCAATTATTTTAAAAACTTGTCTGAGTTAGATAATGACATGGTTATATTTACATCCTGCGATCTCAAACCAAAAATAGAAAAAATTAGAAATGGTAAACGTACTGTTGTAATCCCCTTAGATATTAATAAAAAATTCCAACACATTAAAAACAGGATTTCTCAGATCCAGAGAAATGATGAGTTTAGAAATAAGCTTGAAACTCGCCAACTAATAAACCCTGAATACTGGTCCTCAGACTACGTACTAGTTTGCAACCTGAAGACATACTTTGTAAATAAGGCAATAGAGTTAAACCTTGTAAATAATAATATGGTTGCATGGGTTGATTTTGGTTACTGTCGTAATGCGAAAGTAATAGATGGATTATCTCGCTGGGATTATCGTTTTGACGTCAACAAAGTTAACTTATTCACAGTAAAAAAAGGTTTAACTGTCAAAACGCTTCATCAGGTTTTCGATCACATGATTAATAATCGCTCTTATATTATTGGCGGTGCCATTATTGCAACACAAAATAAATGGAAAGAATTTTATGAATTGGTTTGTCAGTGCCAAATGACAACGCTTAAAAACAATATTGTGGATGATGATCAGGGTATTTTTATAATGTGCTACCATTATAAACCTCAATTAATCAAACTAAATCATCTCGGTAAGAACCGATGGTTCAATTTGTTTAAACTGTATGGCAGGAATGATTTTGTTTCTTTTTCACGAAGGTTAAAAGTAACACTTATCGGGAAATAAGATTAAATTGTAGACATACACAATACCGATAAAGGTAAAGCTGACGTCTACTATAAGCGAAGAGTGGTAATTAAATATTCGAACACGACATAAATTATCACTCTGCTCGGTTCTGTTTATCAGTCATGATCAATTAACAGTCAGTCGCAATGCTAATTCTTGCGGGTAGGGATCAAAGTAATTCTGCGTCAGCAGATAATCGTCCGGGTATTCCGCCAGATAATGTTTCAGCAACGTCATCGGGGCCAGGATGGGCAGTAGTCCTGCGCGGTAATGAAGGATCACCTCGCGCAACTCGCCGCGCTGACGCATTGTTAATTGATTACGGAAGTACCCCTGAATGTGCAGAAGCACGTTTGTGTGGTTTTTACGTGAGGCGGGTTTCTTCAGAATTGTCATTAAATTATCCCGGTAGACCGCAAAGAAAGCCTCCAGATCCTCCCATTCATGCAGTGATGCGACAAATGGGCCAATTTGCCTATATCCGGCCTGATGGTGAGCCAGCAATTGCAATTTATAACGGCTATGAAAATCCAGTAGAGCCCGCCGCGTCAGGCCATTTTTGCGCAGCATATTGAGCTCATGTAGCGCGAAAACCCTTTCGACGAAGTTTTCGCGTAGGACCGGATCGTGCAGTCGCCCGTCTTCTTCTACCGGTAGCCACGGATATTTCTCCATCAGCGCGGCGGTAAACAGTCCTACCCCGTCTTTACGCCCGCGATTGCCTTTATCGTCATATAAGCGCACACGTTCCATGCCACAACTGGGGGATTTTGCACAGACGATAAAACCGGACAGTGTGTCCAGCCCTGCCAGATACCGCTGGCAGAAGTCAGCCATTTCGTCGGTCACGTCTTCGTGAGGTGCGTGACTGAAACGCATGCGAATATCCCCGACAGTCGTTTGCACCAGGCGCAGCGCTGGCCGAGGGACAGGCAAACCTATCGCCATCTCCGGGCAAACAGGCTGGAAAGTCACCCACTGGGCTAGTTTCTCCATCGCAAATTCTGCCCGTTTATGCCCGCCGTCAAAGCGGACGGCAGATCCCGTTAAACAGCCGCTGATCCCAACGATGGGTTGCATTTTCATGACCTCTTCCTCACTATCGCGTTTTACGGGAGAAGAAAAGCGTCACCGTACCGACGGTGAGGCCAAATTTCTTCATCTCCGTTTTATTAAACAGATGGTTAGCATCCTGCATGTACATCCAGTCGTCAAAATTCAGCAACCAGGTTCTGCCGCTGGCTTTCACATTCATGCTGTAATGCCAGTTGAACGCGTTGCCCGCTGCTTGCCCCTTCGCCACGCCTTCAATGTCACCGGCAGTACCTTCGTAACGATCGGCGCTAACTTTACGGATACGCCATACCCGCTGCTGTTTCTCTCCATCGTCGTACACAAAGCGTTCGTTGAGGGTCAATGTGTCTCCCACCACATCGCCGTTAATATCGACATGGAAGCGACGAAGCTGTTTACCGCTGCGGTCCTGAATCATCCCCCATGCTTGCGTTTCTCCCTGAAAATACTGAAAGATATCCAGCGTCGGCTGCTGTTGCCGATAGTCGGCAATTTCAGCGCTACAACCAGCCACCTGCATCAGCAAGGGCAGGCTCAGGGCCAATAAACGTTTCATTTTTCACCTCCAGTAAGCTGCTGACGCAGCTCAGGATATTGCGTGCGGGAACCCAGCCAGACAGAGAGAAAGTTTTCGCTGAACGCCGCCGACTGCGGTGGGCCAAGCGGGATAAAGTGCCTTTGAGCCGCCGAAGCGCGATACCAAAACTTCCCCTGCTTATCTTGCAATACAAAAGCCAGTTGCGTACCTGGCGCGACGTCTGGCCATATCTCACTCAACATGCGAAGCCAGGACTCACTCTGCGCTTCCCGCCCGAGAATACCCTGCGCTCGCCACTGATCGCGGGTGGCATTAACCAGTTCTTGCCGTTCAATATTGCGCTGATAGGTGATAATCAGTGCTTGATCCTCTTTCAGCCCGCGATAGCGCCCATCCGGCGTGCGCAGTTGTGAGGTATAGATCGTGAATGGTCCCCAGGAGAGCGTCGCATCGCCGACTATCCGCCAGCTTAACCAGTCAGCGGCACCGGCAAAAGGCGCCGTCGCCATGACGCCCAGCAGTATCAATAGGGCAGGTTTCATTAGTGTTTCCCCATGAAAATATGAAAAAACAGCATCAACACCAGCCAGCCCGTCGCCATTAAGCCAACAACAATAAATGTTGGTTCCAGAAAAATAATGGCCCCCAAACGCTCTCCTATCACATAGGCGATCGGCCCACCACCGGTGGCCATTATGGCCAGCAGCCATCCCGGCAAGGTAGTCGAGCAGGTAAGGTGCGTCCACAGGACAGCGAACATGAGCCAAAGCGCAACCATCCATAACGGCAACAATGCTTCGCCGTGAAAATTAATCAACCCCGTCAACGCCCACAGCGCATCCAGACCACTACCCACCGCTGCCAGCATTAACGCGTACAGACGTTGCGCAGACGGCAGCAAGAAGCAGGCCAGAATAGCCAGCCCAAGCCATAACGCCAGGCCGCGCTCACGAAATATCACCACCATGAGCCAGTACAGATCGAACCCGACAGCCAGGATAAAGACCTGTAAATGGCGGTTCATGGACGTTCCGCCGTCAGTTGCACCACGCTGATCGTGCGGGCGTTAAAACCGGCTTCGCAGTAGCCGAAGTAGTACAGCCACATACGGCGAAAACGCTCATCAAATCCCAGTTTTTCAATGTCATGCCAGGCGTGAACAAATCCTTGTCGCCAGTGCGCAAGCGTTCGGGCGTAGTCGGGCCCCATATCGAACAGATTACGAACCACAAAGTCAGTATGCTTTGTCATCAGGCCGCTCATCGCGGTGATACTGGGTAAAAAGCCCCCTGGAAAGATATAGCGCTGAATAAAATCAACGCCTTTGCTGTATTCGCGATAGCGCTGATCCTGAATGGTAATGGCCTGAATCGCCAGTTTTCCCCCACGACGCAGTCGCGCCTGGCAGGTACGGAAAAACGTCGGCAGATAACGCTGACCAACCGCTTCGATCATTTCAACCGACACCAGTTTGTCGAATTCCCCGGTCAGGTCGCGGTAGTCGCACAGCAGGACGTTGACTCTCTCCTGTAAACCTGCGCGGGCAATCCGCGCTTTCGCCCAGGCAAACTGTTCCTGAGACAGGGTCGTGGTGGTTACACGGCAACCGTAATGGCGGGCGGCGTATTCCGCCATCGCCCCCCAACCAGTACCAATCTCCAGCAGGTGGTCATTCGCGGTCAGTGCCAGTTGCTCGCAAAGCCGCGCCATTTTGGCCTGCTGAGCCTGCGCTAAAGACTGCTCGGGGCGGGTGAATAAGGCGCTGGAATAGAGTAAATCCTCATCAAGAAAGTGCGCGTAAAATGCATTGCCGAGATCGTAATGCGCGGCAATGTTTTCTCTTGCTTGTTGCCGATGGTTGCGACGCGTCCAGTGACGTAAACGCTCGGCGGGTCGGCCAAGCAGGCGAAAACCGCTTTCCAGGCGTCCCAGTAGGGTGCTGTTAAGCGCAAATATTTGCAGTAACGGCGTGAGCTGTTGCGTTTCCCACTCTCCGTCCATCCAGGCCTCAGCCGCCGCAAGACTTCCGCCTTTCAGCACCCGCCAGTACACCCTGGGCGAGAGAATATGTACGTCAGCGCGTAATTCAGCTGAAACATCACCAAAGTGTAAGGTCTGCTCCCCTTCCCGCACCGTGACTGAACCCTGGCGAAGGCCGCTCAGCATGCGGAAAAGAAGCCAACGCGCCACACGCAGGTTGCGCGGAACATCAGGTTCAAGCGCAAAGACGGGATCGGTCATGATCGTTCACTCCTGCTGACGGGATGGTTGTAGAGAGGGACTCGCTTGAGCCACAGGCGTAGCGCCTGCCAGTAAATCGCGAACACCGTTTTCAGCGTCATTAACGGCAGTCGTAGCAGCAACGCGCGTAAACTCACCTGCGTCAACGGCTCGCGTTTGAGCATCAGGCTGGCATCAAAAATCTTCTCTGCCTGGTGGTTTTCGATATGCATATGCAGCGTTTTACCCGGCGGGTTAAATCGCCAGTGATAGACCATATCCATCGGGTTAAACGGCGATACATGGAACGCTTTTTCCAACGGACGCTTTTCCTGTGCGTCTACAGCGTAGTAATGTCGCTCATTCCATGGCGTATTGCGGACTTCCGCCAGTACCCAGCGCAGACGCTGTGAACGGTCATAGCAGTAGTAAAAATTGACCGGGTTAAAATGAAAACCGAAATAGCGCAGCTGTGTCAGAAGCATTACACGCCCCCCGGGATGTTCGCCCGTCAGGCAGGTAAGCTTATTCAACACGCTCTCTCTTAACGGTGTCCCCAGCGGGTAATCCGCATCATGAAAAGCGGCCGCGGCGAAGCGATTGCGTTTCACGCCCACGCCCGGAAGCTGTGCGAGTTCATCTAAATCGAGCCACGCCATAAACACCTGATAACTAAACTGGTGTGTTGCTGGCTGGAGGCGGCGATGGCGCAAAACACCGTGGTACAGGCAGCTGTTCATCTTAGCCCCCCTCTCCTGCGGCAATGCCGTGTACTACATCGAGCGCGCTGCGCACGCCATCCTCATGAAAGCCGTTGTACCAATAAGCCCCGCAGAACCAGGTCCGACGCAGGCCGTTGATCTCAGTGCGGCGCGCCTGCGCGCGCCAGCTGTCGGGATTAAACAATGGGTGCTCGTAGACAAAGCGTCGCCAGACGAATCGCTCGTCAATAGGGGTGTCCGGGTTGAGGGTCACGCAGAATAGCGGGCTTCCTTCGGGTAATCCCTGGAGAATATTCATGTTATAGGTGACGCAGGCGCTGGCGCGATCTTGCCCACTCAGGCGGTAATTCCAGCTTGCCCACGCGCGTTCACGTACCGGTAACCAGCGGCGATCGCTGTGCAATACGACCTCATTACGCTGCCAGCTAATTGCGCCCAGCACGTCGCGTTCTGCGGGGGTGGCATCACCAAGCACGACCAGAGCCTGCGAAGAATGACAAGCGAAGATCACCTGATCAAACGTCTGTACTGATCCTGCCAACTGGATTTTGACGCCGCTGTCGTGACGAATAACCTGCTGAACAGGCGCATTGAGGTGCAATGCCAGACGCTCACCCAGCTTCGCTAGCATAACGCGAATGTACTCGCGCGATCCGCCTGGCACCACGTACCACTGCGGACGATGCCAGATATCCAGCAGGCCGTGGTGTTCAAAGAAGTGTAAGAACAGCGGCAACGGAAAACGGCGCATCTCCTGTAGCGAAGATGACCAGATAGCTGCGCCCATCGGCAGAATATAATGACGCGCAAAGAACGCGCTGAAGTGGTGCTGGTCGAGGAAGGTCTGTAGCGTGGCGTTTGCATCGACATCATTCAATGCCCGTTTAGCCAGACGATTAAAACGGACAATCTCTTTCAGCATTCCCCAAAATGCGGGTTTGAGCAGGTTCTGACGTTGGGCGAACAAGGAAGTCAGCGTATGACCGCTGTACTCCATACCGCTTTGCGTATTATGCACCGAAAAACTCATCTGCGTTTTTTGCCCCTGGATACCGAGTTCACTCAGCAAGCCCATAAAACGCGGATAAGTTCGGTCGTTGTAGACGATAAAGCCGCTATCAATCGCGAAATTCCCCTGTGGAGTCGCAATATCTACCGTCGCAGTATGGCCGCCCGGGGTCGACGCCGCTTCAAAAAGCGTCACCTGATGATGTCCGGCCAGACGCCAGGCGCAGGTTAATCCGGCAATACCACTGCCAATGATAGCAATTTTCATGAACGCACCATCCTGCGCAGCAACGCGCGCTGGAGACTCTCAGGCAGCCCGGCTAACAGACGCAGCAACACGCCAAAACCTGTCGGGAAGGCAATACTATTTTTTCCTTTCGCCAGGCCACGGCGAATAGCCTTCACCGCCTGCTCTACACTCACCTGCCCGGGCATAGGAAAATCGTTTTTACGGGTAAGCGGGGTATCAACAAATCCTGGCGAAACAACGGTTACAGCAATCCCCTTTGGCTCCCAATCCAGACGCAAACTATTGGCAAACCAGGTTAGCGCGGCTTTAGACGCACCATAGGCTTCCGCCCGTGGGAACGGCAGCCAGTGCGCCATCGAACTGACCAGCACCACGCGGTTACCGGAAGTTAACTGCGGCTGAAGCGCTGCCAGGCAGTTGATGGGGCCCTGATAATTCGCCGCCATCACCCGTTCAATCTTCCCTGCATCTATCCAGCCGTGGTCGAGATATTCGCAAGTTCCGGCACAGAGAATAACCAGTTCGGGTTTGCAGTCCGCCAACGCCTGGCGACAGGCGTCCCTGTCTGTCATATCGAACAGGCGTACTGTGATGTTGGCGTGGGATTGGCGCAGTTGTTCCAGCCTTTCGGGATTGCGGCCACAGGCAATCACGTGACAGCCGTCATCGGCCCATGATTTTGCAAGCCCGGCGCCAATCCCAGAACTTGCGCCAGTAATGAGGACAGTCATCATGCGCGCACCCTCCTTTTAACGTGGCGAACGGCCCAACCCAACAGCGGTAGATGCTCATAGAGCATCTCACCGGCATCGTAATAATCACGCTGGCGAAAAATCTTCTCGCCATGTGTCTCGACCATTGAACATCCCGGCAAAGATCGTATTTCTCCGCCAGCAATACGCGGATGCGACCAGTACATTGTCCACGTCACGGCAAACCGCCCGGTCTCACACAGTGGAGGGTCAATGGCAAAACGGCAGGCATTCACACTCGCCAGGAGATGCGAGAAATAGCGCTGAATGGCAAACAGCCCGTTATGTTCCCCGAAGGGATCGACAAGTACCGCGTGCACGTCGTACAACCCGGCAAGCGCGGGGACGGACTGGCGATCCAAACTGGCGTAGTAATCCACAAACCTGTCGATAACGGATGGCGGTGCGCGCATAGCTCTTACCCTTGTGTGAACCACATTACGTAGGCGGTATAATTAAAACTTACACAAACACTTTAATTTGTCCAAGTTTATACTAAAAAATAATTATAAATTCATTTAATTCAACAAATTAAAATTTAGTATTTTTGAGAGAATTTATTCGAAAGCCACTAAGGTAGTGGCCAATCAACACACAAGAAAGGTAATGACAGAGGATTAAAGCGGGATCACTTCGAGGGAGTTGACCTGCTGTTGCCAGAGGTCTATCTGTTTTTTGCGCGCTACGGTGAGTTTGCCGGACGTCACCAACAGCCATTTGCGATCGGGGAAAATTTCAGGCGCAAGCATCGCGGGCGGTACAGGAAGCACATCAATGCGATGTCCCTGTCCAGTGCGACCAAGCGCTTCAAGCCAGATCTCGCAGGGGTCGGTAAGATGCCAGCCTGTAATCAGGTAGTTATCGCCCGGCGCACGCTTATCTCCTTCCAGGCAAAACGAGGTGTAAGAAATAATAATACCATCGAGGATTTCACGCAGCGTCATGATAGCCGGCACGTTAGCTGATACCTGGCTTCGCAGAGGGCGCAGCACCTCGCTCACCAGTTCAGGGCGGGGATATTCGCGGCCGGCATCATAAATAAGCTGGCGCAGAGATTCTATTTTCCCTTCGTTCAGGCGCTGCAGCATACTCTCTTGCAGAGCGAACCAGTTATTCGTTCGCCGGGCACCAGGGCGGGACAGCAACGGTTTAACCTGGCTTATCGGTACGCCTTTTTTCACCCAATCGAGAATTTTAAGCGCCTGTTGGATATCGTCATCGCTATACAACCGGTGCCCACCATCCGTACGCTGTGGTTTGAGAAGTCCATAACGACGTTGCCAGGCGCGCAGCGTTGTGGCGGTTATTCCACAAAGCCGCGCAAATTCACCGATGGAATAGGACATACAGAGCACCGAATAACCAAGAATACTTTCAATATACTACGAACCACGAGCAACAATCACTTTCAGAAAGAAGATATAAAGCACAAGGGATTGATATCCAGAAATTATTGGAACATAAATCAAGAGAAATGACAGACAAATATCACGACGACAGGGGTAAGGATTGGACAGTTGTCGAAGTAAAAACAGGGTGAGTACGCCTGGTTTTGGGGAAACGTTTTGGGGAAACAATGTTGCAGGCATAAAAAACGGGAACCTCTCGGCTCCCGTTCTCACACAACCCAGAATCTGGATTACATGTTTTCGATGATCGCGTCACCAAACTCTGAACATTTCAGCAGCTTAGCGCCGTCCATCAGACGTTCGAAGTCATAGGTTACGGTCTTAGCGTTGATTGCGCCTTCCATACCTTTAACGATTAGGTCAGCCGCTTCAACCCAACCCATGTGGCGCAACATCATTTCAGCAGACAGAATGATGGAACCTGGGTTCACTTTATCCTGGCCTGCGTACTTCGGCGCAGTACCATGAGTCGCTTCGAACAGCGCACATTCGTCACCGATGTTCGCGCCCGGCGCGATACCAATACCACCCACCTGTGCTGCCAGCGCATCAGAGATGTAGTCGCCGTTCAGGTTCATACACGCAATCACATCATACTCAGCAGGGCGCAGCAGGATTTGTTGCAGGAACGCATCGGCGATAACGTCCTTAACCACGATTTCTTTGCCGGATTTCGGGTTCTTGATTTTCACCCACGGGCCACCATCGATCAATTCACCACCGAATTCTTCACGCGCTAACTGGTAACCCCAGTCTTTGAACGCGCCTTCAGTGAACTTCATGATGTTACCTTTATGTACCAGGGTAACAGAATCGCGATCGTTCGCGATGGCGTATTCAATCGCCGCACGAACCAGACGCTTAGTCCCTTCTTCAGAACACGGCTTGATACCAATGCCGCAATGTTCCGGGAAGCGAATTTTCTTCACGCCCATTTCTTCGCGCAGGAATTTAATCACTTTCTCAGCGTCTGCGGAGTCCGCTTTCCACTCGATACCCGCATAGATATCTTCGGAGTTTTCACGGAAGATAACCATGTCGGTCAGTTCAGGGTGTTTTACCGGGCTTGGCGTACCCTGGTAATAACGCACCGGGCGCAGGCAGACATACAGGTCAAGTTCCTGACGCAGAGCGACGTTCAGAGAGCGAATACCGCCGCCAACTGGCGTGGTCAGAGGGCCTTTGATGGCAACACGATATTCACGAATCAGATCAAGGGTTTCAGCAGGCAGCCAGACGTCCTGACCATAAACCTGAGTGGATTTCTCGCCGGTGTAGATTTCCATCCAGGAGATTTTACGCTCGCCTTTATAGGCTTTCTTGACAGCAGCATCGACAACTTTGATCATCGGTGGGGTTACATCAACGCCGATACCATCGCCTTCAATGAACGGGATAATCGGATTTTCAGGAACGTTGAGTTTGCCGTTTTGCAGGGTGATCTTCTTACCTTCCGCCGGAACAACTACTTTGCTTTCCATTCACCTCTCCTTCGAGCGCTTCTGGTTTGCTCGTCTGTCATCGCGCTGCATGTGCATTGGCGTCCTGCTGCACGACTGCGTTAGAGCAATTTTTTGTTAATGATTTGTAATGAGCGTGTCAATACTACCCTATTGTTCGTCGCCATGAAAGACACTCGTTCTTAGGCTATAATGCGGCAATTGATATAATCTGAAAATACCATGCAAAAAACTTCTTTTAGAAATCACCAAGTTAAGCGATTCAGCTCACGACAAGTCACTAAACAGCGTAAAGAAAACCAGCCAAAACGCGTGGTTTTGTTCAATAAACCCTACGATGTTTTGCCACAATTTACTGACGAAGCGGGACGCAAAACGTTAAAAGATTTTATTCCCGTGCAAGGCGTGTATGCTGCGGGTCGTTTGGATCGGGACAGTGAAGGGCTTTTAGTGCTGACCAACGATGGCGCATTACAGGCGCGGTTAACGCAGCCCGGCAAGCGCACGGGGAAAATTTATTATGTTCAGGTTGAGGGAGAACCTACGCCCGAAGCGCTGGAAGCCCTGCGCACTGGCGTAACGCTCAACGATGGCCCTACACTGCCCGCAGGAATTCAAATGGTAGAAGAACCTGCCTGGCTGTGGCCGAGAAACCCGCCCATTCGTGAACGGAAGAATATTCCCACCAGTTGGCTAAAAGTCACCTTATATGAAGGCCGCAACCGTCAGGTACGTCGGATGACGGCGCATGTTGGGTTTCCTACACTGCGCCTCATACGCTATGCCATGGGCGATTACACACTGGAAAATCTCGCTAACGGCGAATGGCGGGATGCAACTGTATAAGGAAGCTGTATGTTCAAACCACACGTCACGGTCGCCTGCATTGTGCATGCAGAAGATAAATTTTTAGTGGTTGAGGAAACCATCAACGGCAAAGCTTTGTGGAATCAACCTGCCGGGCACCTGGAAGCGGACGAAACTCTGGTGCAGGCCGCCGCTCGTGAGCTATGGGAAGAGACAGGCATCAACGCACAACCGCAGCACTTCATTCGAATGCATCAATGGATTGCGCCGGACAAAACGCCCTTTTTACGTTTTCTGTTTTCTATCGAACTTGCCAATATGTGCGCTACTGAACCTCATGACAGTGATATAGATTGCTGTCGCTGGGTCTGCGCAGAAGAGATTCTTTCAGCGCCAAATCTGCGCTCGCCGCTGGTTGCCGAGAGTATTCTCTGTTACCAGAGTGGAGAGCGCTATCCGCTGGCAACGATCGGCGAATTTAACTGGCCGTTTACAGAGGGTGTCAAGTAAAGGGCTGCGTGCTAGAATATGCCGCCTTGAAGTTCAATGTCGTGAGTATTCCTATGTCTGAAAGCCCAAAAAAAGTGATCGTCGGCATGTCCGGCGGTGTCGATTCTTCCGTATCTGCCTGGTTGTTGCAACAACAGGGTTATCAGGTAGAAGGCCTGTTCATGAAGAACTGGGAAGAGGACGATGGCGAGGAATATTGCACAGCGGCTGCCGACCTCGCGGATGCACAGGCTGTTTGCGACAAACTCGGCATTGAACTGCATACCGTTAACTTTGCTGCAGAATACTGGGACAACGTCTTTGAACTGTTCCTGGAAGAGTACAAAGCGGGTCGTACGCCGAACCCGGATATTCTGTGCAATAAAGAAATCAAATTTAAAGCCTTCCTTGAGTTTGCCGCCGAAGATTTAGGTGCCGATTACATCGCCACCGGTCACTACGTACGCCGCGCGGATGTCGACGGAAAAAGCCGCCTGCTGCGAGGGCTCGATGGCAATAAAGACCAGAGCTATTTCCTCTACACGCTCGGCCATGAGCAAATCGCGCAAAGCCTGTTCCCGGTTGGCGAACTGGAAAAACCACAGGTGCGTAAAATTGCCGAAGATCTCGGACTAATTACGGCCAAGAAAAAAGACTCCACCGGTATCTGCTTCATCGGCGAACGCAAGTTCCGCGAATTTCTTGGTCGCTACCTGCCCGCTCAGCCAGGTAAAATCATCACCGTTGACGGTGAAGAGATTGGCCAGCACCAGGGGCTGATGTACCACACTCTGGGCCAACGTAAAGGTCTGGGCATTGGCGGTACAAAAGAAGGGACGGAAGATCCATGGTATGTGGTGGATAAAGACGTTGAGAACAACATTCTGGTTGTCGCTCAGGGCCACGAACACCCACGTCTGATGTCCGTTGGGCTGGTGGCGCAACAGCTGCATTGGGTCGATCGCGAACCGTTCACCGGCACCATGCGCTGCACGGTGAAAACCCGTTATCGTCAGACCGACATTCCGTGCACCGTTAAAGCGCTGGATGCTGAACGTATTGAAGTCATTTTCGACGAACCTGTCGCGGCGGTAACGCCGGGTCAGTCGGCTGTCTTTTACAATGGCGAAGTCTGCCTCGGCGGCGGAATTATCGAACAACGCCTGCCTTTGCCGGTCTAATTATTTACACATTTGATACAAGGAAGCAGTGAACGTGGCAAAGAACTATTATGACATCACCCTCGCCCTGGCAGGTATATGCCAGTCGGCACGCCTGGTGCAAGAACTGGCGCACCAGGGGCATTGTGATGCCGATGCGTTACACGTTTCGCTCAACAGTATCATCGACATGAACCCCAGCTCTACGCTTGGGGTTTTTGGCGGGAGTGAAGCTAACCTGCGACTTGGCCTTGAAACGTTGCTCGGCGTGCTCAACGCCAGCAGTCGTCAGGGGCTAAATGCGGAACTCACCCGCTACACGTTAAGCCTGATGGTACTGGAGCGTAAGCTGTCAGCTGCCAAAGGCGCTATGGACACGCTGGGAGACCGTATCAACGGCTTGCAGCGCCAGTTGGACCATTTTGATTTGCAGTCAGAAACGCTGATGAGCGCAATGGCCGGCATTTATGTTGACGTCATCAGCCCACTCGGCCCGCGTATTCAGGTTACGGGTTCTCCTGCCATCCTTCAGAGCCCGCAGGTTCAGGCCAAAGTACGCGCTTCGCTACTGGCTGGCATTCGTGCAGCAGTGCTCTGGCATCAGGTTGGTGGAGGCCGTCTGCAACTCATGTTTTCTCGTAATCGCCTGACGACTCAGGCAAAACAAATTCTTGCTCATTTAACCCCGGAGTTGTGATCTATGGAATTATCCTCACTGACCGCCGTTTCCCCTGTCGATGGACGCTACGGCGATAAAGTCAGCGCGCTGCGCGGGATTTTCAGCGAATACGGTTTGCTGAAATTCCGTGTACAGGTTGAAGTACGCTGGCTGCAAAAACTGGCCGCGCACGCAGCGATCAAGGAAGTTCCTGCTTTTGCTGCCGACGCAATCGGTTTCCTTGATGCGATCGTCGCTAACTTCAATGAAGAAGATGCTGCGCGCATCAAAACCATTGAGCGTACGACCAACCATGATGTGAAGGCAGTTGAGTATTTCCTGAAAGAAAAAGTGGCTGATATCCCGGAGCTGCATGCCGTTTCCGAGTTTATTCACTTCGCGTGTACGTCAGAAGACATCAACAACCTGTCTCACGCGCTGATGCTGAAAACCGCTCGCGACGAAGTGGTCCTGCCGTACTGGCGTAAGCTTATCGACGCAGTGAAAGATCTGTCCGTACAGTATCGCGATATCCCTCTGCTCTCCCGTACCCACGGCCAACCCGCCACCCCATCCACGCTGGGCAAAGAAATGGCGAACGTGGCCTACCGTATGGAGCGCCAGTACCGCCAGCTTAACCAGGTCGAAATTCTCGGTAAAATCAACGGCGCCGTCGGTAACTATAACGCCCACATCGCCGCTTACCCGGAAGTTGACTGGCATCAGTTCAGCGAAGAGTTTGTTACGTCGCTGGGCATCCAGTGGAACCCTTACACCACGCAGATTGAACCGCACGACTACATTGCCGAGCTGTTTGATTGCATCGCCCGTTTCAACACTATCCTGATTGACTTTGACCGCGATGTCTGGGGTTACGTGGCGCTGAACCATTTCAAACAGAAAACTATCGCCGGTGAGATCGGTTCCTCCACCATGCCGCACAAGGTTAACCCAATCGATTTCGAAAATTCCGAAGGTAACCTGGGTCTGTCTAACGCGGTTCTGCAACACCTGGCGAGCAAACTGCCGGTTTCCCGCTGGCAGCGCGACCTGACGGACTCTACCGTTCTGCGCAACCTGGGTGTCGGTATTGGCTATGCGCTGATCGCGTATCAGTCCACGCTGAAGGGCGTGAGCAAACTGGAAGTCAATCGCGAGCATCTGCTTGATGAACTGGACCATAACTGGGAAGTGCTGGCCGAACCTATTCAGACCGTAATGCGTCGCTATGGCATTGAAAAACCGTACGAGAAGCTGAAAGAGCTGACGCGCGGTAAACGCGTTGACGCCGAAGGTATGAAACAGTTTATCGATGGCCTGGCCCTGCCGGAAGACGAGAAAACTCGCCTGAAAGCGATGACACCAGCCAACTATATTGGTCGCGCCATCACCATGGTTGATGAACTGAAGTAATCTGGTTTGTGCCGGACGGCGGTTTCGTCAGTTCCGGCCTCCAGTTGATGTTATATTGAAGCCGGATAAGCGTCAGCGCCTTCCGGCTTTTTAGCCAGTGATAGCCTCCCTTCCCCCGGTTTATTAAATGTTTATCCCCACGGACACATAATCAGCGTTAAACTATTCATACCGTTCATATAGGGAGTAACGATGATGCGCGTACTGGTTGTCGAGGATAATGCTTTATTACGCCACCACCTCAAGGTTCAGTTACAGGATTTAGGGCATCAGGTGGATGATGCAGAAGATGCTAAGGAAGCAGACTATTACCTTAATGAACATCTGCCGGATATCGCGATCGTTGATTTAGGGCTCCCGGATGAAGATGGCTTGTCGTTGATCCGCCGCTGGCGCAGCAATGATGTTTCACTCCCGATTCTGGTATTAACCGCCCGTGAAGGCTGGCAGGACAAGGTGGAAGTGCTCAGCGCCGGCGCCGACGATTACGTCACCAAACCGTTTCACATTGAAGAAGTGGCTGCACGCATGCAGGCGTTGATGCGTCGCAACAGCGGTCTGGCATCGCAGATTATCTCCCTTCCACCTTTTCAGGTGGACCTCTCTCGCCGCGAGTTATCCGTCAATGATGAGGTTATCAAGCTCACGGCGTTCGAATACACCATAATGGAAACACTCATCCGCAATAACGGCAAAGTGGTCAGTAAAGATTCGCTCATGCTGCAGCTTTATCCGGATGCCGAGCTGCGTGAAAGTCATACTATTGATGTTCTGATGGGACGTCTGCGCAAAAAAATACAGGCGCAATATCCTGACGACGTCATCACCACCGTGCGTGGCCAGGGATATCTTTTTGAATTGCGCTAATGAATAAACTATTGCGTCATTTTTTCCCGTTATCGCTACGGCTACGTTTTTTACTGGCAACCGCTGGCGTGGTATTGGTGCTCTCACTGGCCTACGGCATCGTTGCCCTGGTGGGTTATAGCGTCAGCTTTGATAAAACCACGTTTCGCCTGTTGCGCGGCGAGAGCAATCTGTTCTATACCCTGGCGAAATGGGATAACGGTAAAATTAATGTCGAGTTGCCCGAAAATCTCGACATGCAAAGCCCCACAATGTCGCTGATTTATGATGAAAACGGCAAGTTGCTGTGGGCGCAGCGCAACGTCCCGTGGCTGACCCAGAGTATTCAACCTGACTGGCTGAAAACGAATGGTTTTCATGAAATTGAGGCCAATGTCGACGCCACCAGCACATTGCTGGGTGCAGATCACTCCGCACAGCAGCAGTTAAAAGAAGTCAGAGAAGACGACGACGACGCTGAAATGACCCACTCGGTAGCGGTAAATGTCTACCCAGCCACCGCCAGAATGCCCCAACTGACCATTGTGGTTGTCGATACCATTCCTATTGAGTTAAAGCGCTCGTATATGGTCTGGAGCTGGTTTATTTATGTGCTGGTCGCTAATCTGTTGTTAGTCATCCCACTGTTATGGGTGGCCGCCTGGTGGAGCCTGCGGCCTATTGAATCGCTGGCGCGTGAAGTTCGTGAGCTTGAAGAACATCATCGTGAGATGCTGAATCCCGCCACCACGCGTGAACTGACCAGTCTGGTCCGCAACCTCAACCGGCTGTTGAAAAGCGAACGTGAGCGCTACGACAAATACCGCACCACGTTAACCGATCTCACGCATAGCCTGAAGACACCGCTGGCCGTATTGCAAAGTACGATGCGCTCGATGCGTAACGAAAAAATGAACGTAAGCGACGCGGAGCCCATCATGCTCGAGCAAATCAGCCGTATTTCCCAGCAGATTGGCTATTACCTGCATCGCGCCAGCATGCGTGGCAGTAGCGCCCTTCTCAGCCGGGAACTGCATCCTGTCGCGCCGTTGCTGGATAAACTTACTTCGGCGCTGAATAAGGTGTATCAGCGTAAAGGCGTTAACATTAATCTCGACATCTCACCTGAAATCAGCTTTGTAGGCGAGCAGAACGATTTTGTCGAAGTGATGGGAAACGTGCTGGATAACGCCTGTAAATACTGTCTGGAGTTCGTCGAGATTTCAGCGCGACTATCAGAGGATCAACTGCATATTTTGGTTGAAGATGATGGCCCCGGCATTCCGCATAGCAAACGCGAAGTGGTGTTTGACCGCGGACAACGTGTCGATACGCTACGACCAGGACAAGGTGTCGGGCTGGCGGTAGCGCGTGAAATCACCGAACAGTATGACGGGCAGATTATTGCAGGTGACAGCCTGTTGGGCGGCGCGCGCATGGAAGTTATTTTTGGTCGCCAGCAGCCGGGGCAGAAAGACGAGTAATCGTCGCATGTAATAAATATGTACTGACTTCACGCTTGAGGTTAAGTATCCGTTATAATCGGTTGCAGATACCAGCCTGCGGATGCTCATTATGGAATACCAACTCACACTTAACTGGCCCGATTTTCTGGAACGCCACTGGCAAAAACGCCCGGTGGTCTTAAAACGCGGGTTTAACAACTTTATTGATCCACTCTCTCCTGACGAACTGGCTGGACTGGCAATGGAAAGCGAAGTCGACAGCCGACTCGTCAGCCACCAGGACGGTAAATGGCAGGTTAGCCACGGTCCGTTCGAAAGCTATGACCATCTTGGCGAAAACAACTGGTCGCTGCTGGTGCAGGCGGTCAATCACTGGCATGAGCCAACCGCGGCGCTGATGCGTCCGTTTCGCGAGCTGCCGGACTGGCGTATTGACGATCTGATGATCTCCTTCTCCGTACCCGGCGGCGGCGTTGGCCCGCATCTGGATCAGTACGATGTGTTTATTATTCAGGGTACCGGGCGTCGTCGCTGGCGCGTGGGCGAAAAACTACAGTTGAAGCAGCACTGCCCTCACCCGGATCTGCTGCAGGTCGACCCGTTTGAAGCCATCATTGATGAAGAGCTGGAACCCGGCGATATTCTGTATATTCCGCCAGGGTTCCCACACGAAGGCTACGCGCTGGAAAACGCCATGAACTATTCGGTGGGTTTCCGTGCGCCAAACACTCGCGAACTGATTAGCGGATTTGCCGATTACGTTTTGCAGCGTGAACTGGGCAGCACGTATTACAGCGATCCGGATCTGCCGCCACGCGATCATCCGGCTGACGTTCTGCCGCAGGAGATGGACAAGCTGCGCGAAATGATGCTGGGGCTGATTAATCAACCTGAACATTTCCAACAATGGTTTGGTGAGTTTATTTCTCAGTCTCGTCATGAACTGGATATTGCCCCGCCAGAGCCACCGTACCAGCCTGACGAAATCTACGATGCCCTGAAGCAAGGGGATGTATTAGTGCGTCTGGGTGGATTGCGTGTATTACGCATCGGCGACGATATCTACGCCAATGGTGAGAAAATTGACTCGCCGCATCGTCCTGCCCTTGAAGCCCTTGCCAGTCATATCGTACTGACGGCCGAGAATTTTGAGGATGCGCTGGAAGATCCATCCTTCCTTGCCATGCTGGCCGCACTGGTTAACAGCGGGTATTGGTTCTTCGAAGGGTAAATCATTGTGACTGCGCCGGATGGCGCTGCGCTTATCCGGCCTACAAATATCTCATCCCGTAGGCCGGATAAGCGCAGCGCCATCCGGCATCTACATTTATTTTTGTTTCGCCGCCAGCTCCGCAATACGTACAATGACCTGCACCGCTTTTTCCATCCCTTCCAAAGTCACAAATTCATGTTTGCCATGATAGTTGTAGCCGCCGGTGAACAGATTCGGACACGGTAACCCCATAAACGACAGCTGCGCGCCGTCGGTTCCGCCACGAATAGGCTTCAGCACAGGTTCAATATCGCAATCGCGCATCGCCTTCTGGGCAATATCCAGCACGTGCGGATGCTCAATCACTTTTTCGCGCATATTGTAATAGCTGTCTTCGATCACCAGTTCGATATAGCAGTCCGGGTGTAACCCTTTGCCAACCTTCTTGGCGATATCCATGATCTTGCGTTTACGCGCTTCAAACTGCTTGCGGTCAAAATCACGGATGATGTAGTGCATATCCGCCCGATCAACCGTCCCTTTCATGCTCGCCAGGTGATAAAAACCTTCATAGCCTTCCGTCGTTTCCGGGCTTTCATCGGCCGGAACCTCCGCGTGAATACGTGCAGCCAGCGACAGCGCATTCACCATCACCCCTTTTGCGGTGCCCGGATGCACATTGTTGCCCACGATCTTAATATTAACCGACGCGGCGTTGAAGTTTTCAAACTCCAGCTCCCCCACGCCACCGCCGTCAACGGTATAGGCCCACTGCGCATCGAATGCCGCAACGTCGAAATGCTTCGCCCCTTTACCGACCTCTTCGTCCGGCGTAAAGGCCACGCGAATATCACCATGCGGGATCTCTTTTTGGATCAGCACTGCCAGCGCGGTCATGATTTCTGCGATGCCCGCTTTATCATCGGCGCCCAGCAATGTTTTGCCGTCTGTAGTGATTAGCGTCTGGCCCAAAAGCTGATGCAGTACCGGGAACATCACCGGCGACAGAACTTCATCGCCAATACCTAACGCGATATCGCCCCCGCGGTAGTTTTCAACAATTTGCGGATTAACGTTTTTACCACTGCAATCCGGTGAGGTATCCACATGGGAAATGAAACCGATAGCGGGAATATTGCCAGCAACGTTAGCAGGCAACGTTGCCATCAGCGTCCCCTTTTCGCTGAGTGAAATATTGACCAGCCCCATCTCTTCGAGCTGTTGTTTGAGCAGTTGTAATAACTTCCACTGTCCTTCGGTGCTGGGTACTTGCCGCACGCCCGATTTTGATTGGGTGTCCAGCGACACGTAGTGTAAAAAACGCTCAAGTAGTTTATCCATGCAGTCACCCTCACTTTTTGTGACAACATTATCAATAAGCAACAAAAGACAAATATTGCGTCAGGTCACTTTTATCCCCGCAAGTAAGAATATTTCGCCATGACATCCACTCTGACTATAGGGCTAAGTCAGTAATTCGCAACAAGGATTGGCGATTACCATGGTTTGCCGTAGAATAACGGCCCTCATTAAGAGTCATCAAGGTGGTTAACCACAAACCCCGCATCGGTCAGCCATCCGGTGCGTTTACATGGGACAGAGTAAAAAATTGAATAAACAACCGCGTTCGCTTTCTCCACTGGTGCAATTAGCGGGAATTCGCAAAAGTTTCGATGGCAAAGAGGTGATTTCCAGCCTGGATTTGACCATCAAAAACGGCGAGTTTCTCACGCTGCTCGGCCCCTCTGGCTGCGGTAAAACAACCGTTCTTCGCCTGATTGCCGGTCTGGAAACGGTTGATTCCGGTCATATCATATTGGACAACCAGGACATCACTCACGTTCCGGCGGAAAATCGCTACGTGAACACCGTCTTCCAAAGCTATGCGTTATTTCCCCACATGACCGTGTTTGAAAATGTGGCCTTCGGTTTACGCATGCAGAAAACACCCGCTGCTGATATCCCTCCTCGTGTTACCGAAGCCCTGCGCATGGTACAACTGGAAGAATTCGCCCAACGAAAGCCGCATCAACTTTCTGGTGGACAGCAACAGCGCGTGGCGATTGCCCGTGCGGTGGTCAACAAACCTCGTTTGCTCCTGTTAGATGAATCCCTCTCTGCGCTGGACTACAAACTGCGCAAACAGATGCAGAACGAACTGAAAGCGCTGCAACGTAAGCTTGGTATCACTTTTGTTTTTGTCACGCACGACCAGGAAGAAGCGCTGACCATGTCAGACCGTATTGTGGTAATGCGCGATGGCAAGATTGAGCAAGATGGTACGCCGCGCGAAATCTACGAAGAGCCGAAAAATCTGTTTGTCGCCGGGTTTATCGGCGAAATCAATATGTTTAACGCGACGGTCATTGAGCGTCTGGACGATCAGCGCGTTCGTGCTAATGTGGAAGGTCGCGAGTGCAACATTTACGTCAACTTCGCGGTGGTGCCTGGGCAAAAACTGCACGTATTATTGCGCCCTGAAGATCTGCGCGTTGATGAGATCAACGACGATAATCATATTGAAGGTCTTATCGGCTACGTGCGTGAACGCAACTACAAAGGCATGACGCTGGAGTCGGTTGTGGAACTGGAAAATGGCAAGATGGTGATGGTCAGTGAATTCTTCAATGAAGACGATCCTGACTTCGACCACTCGCTCGACCAGAAAATGGCGATTAACTGGGTAGAAAGCTGGGAGGTCGTACTGGCTGATGAAGAACACAAGTAAATTCCAGAGTGTGGTGATCGTCACCATTGTCGGTTGGCTTGTGTTATTTGTCTTTCTGCCCAACCTGATGATCATCGGCACCAGCTTTTTGACCCGTGACGACGCTAATTTCGTCAAAATGGTCTTTACGCTGGAAAACTATACTCGCCTGCTGGATCCGCTCTATTTTGAGGTACTGGTTCACTCCCTCAATATGGCGTTGATTGCCACGCTCGCCTGTCTGGTACTCGGCTATCCGTTTGCCTGGTTTTTGGTAAAGCTGCCGGAAAAAGTGCGCCCGCTGCTGCTGTTCCTGCTGATTGTTCCGTTCTGGACCAACTCGCTTATTCGCATCTACGGACTCAAAATTTTCCTCAGTACCAAAGGCTATCTCAACGAGTTTCTGTTGTGGCTCGGCATTATTGATACCCCCATTCGCATCATGTTTACCCCCAGCGCGGTGATTATCGGCCTGGTGTACATCCTGCTACCGTTTATGGTGATGCCGCTCTACTCCAGCATTGAGAAGCTCGATAAACCGCTGCTGGAAGCCGCACGCGATTTAGGCGCCAGCAAACTTCAGACCTTTACCCGCATCATTATTCCGCTGACGATGCCGGGAATTATCGCCGGATGTCTGCTGGTTATGCTGCCGGCAATGGGGCTGTTTTACGTTTCCGATTTAATGGGCGGGGCGAAAAACCTGTTGATTGGTAACGTGATTAAAGTGCAGTTCCTGAACATTCGCGACTGGCCGTTTGGCGCAGCTACCAGCATAACGCTGACTATCGTGATGGGGCTGATGCTGCTGGTCTACTGGCGCGCCTCGCGCTTGCTGAACAAGAAGGTAGAACTCGAATGATCGGTCGACTGCTTCGTGGCGGTTTTATGACCGCTATCTACGCGTATCTGTATATTCCAATCATTATTTTGATTGTGAACTCCTTTAACAGCTCGCGCTTTGGCATCAACTGGCAAGGTTTTACTACCAAGTGGTACGGTCTGCTGGTGAACAACGACAGCCTGCTGCAGGCGGCGCAACACTCCCTGACGATGGCAGTGCTCTCCGCAACGTTTGCCACGCTGATCGGTTCACTCACCGCGGTCGCGCTTTATCGCTACCGTTTTCGCGGGAAACCCTTTGTCAGCGGCATGCTGTTTGTGGTGATGATGTCGCCCGATATCGTAATGGCGATTTCGCTGCTGGTGTTGTTTATGTTAATTGGCATTCAGCTCGGCTTCTGGTCGCTGCTGTTTTCGCATATTACCTTCTGTCTGCCTTTTGTGGTGGTGACGGTCTATTCACGTCTGAAAGGCTTTGATGTGCGAATGCTGGAAGCGGCAAAAGATTTGGGCGCCAGTGAAGTGACTATCCTGCGCAAGATCATTCTGCCGCTGGCAATGCCTGCGGTGGCGGCTGGCTGGTTGCTAAGCTTTACGCTGTCGATGGATGACGTCGTTGTTTCATCCTTCGTCACCGGGCCGGGTTATGAAATTTTGCCCTTAAAAATCTACTCAATGGTAAAAGTCGGCGTATCACCCGAGGTGAACGCACTGGCGACCATTTTGTTGGTTCTGTCGCTGGTTATGGTGATCGCCAGCCAGCTTATTGCACGTGATAAAACCAAGGGCCGCTAAGGCCCTTAATTCAGGGGACGTTAAATGATGAAAAAATGGTCACGCCACCTGCTCGCGGCGGGTGCTCTGGCACTGGGCATGAGCGCCGCTCACGCGAATGACAACAACACGCTCTATTTCTATAACTGGACTGAGTATGTGCCGCCAGGACTGCTGGAGCAGTTCACCAAAGAGACCGGCATTAAGGTTATCTATTCGACCTATGAGTCGAATGAAACCATGTACGCCAAGCTCAAAACCTATAAAGACGGTGCGTACGATCTGGTGGTTCCGTCTACCTATTACGTCGATAAAATGCGTAAAGAAGGCATGATCCAGAAGATCGACAAGTCGACGTTGACCAATTTTCACAACCTCGATCCGGAAATGCTCAACAAGCCGTTTGACCCCAACAATGACTACTCCATTCCGTATATCTGGGGTGCGACGGCCATTGGCGTTAACAGCGATGCCATCGACCCGAAAACCGTAACCAGTTGGGCCGACCTGTGGAAACCGGAGTACAAAGGTAGCCTGTTGTTAACCGATGACGCGCGTGAAGTCTTCCAGATGGCGCTGCGCAAGCTGGGGTATTCCGGCAATACCACCGATCCAAAAGAGATTGAAGCCGCCTATAACGAGTTGAAGAAGCTGATGCCTAACGTCGCGGCATTTAACTCTGACAACCCGGCCAACCCGTATATGGAAGGCGAAGTCAATCTGGGGATGGTGTGGAACGGCTCCGCATATGTCGCGCGCCAGGCGGGGACCCCGCTGGAAGTGGTGTGGCCGAAGGAAGGGGGTATTTTCTGGATGGACAGTCTGTCTATTCCGGCTAATGCGAAAAACAAAGAAGGTGCGCTGAAGCTGATTAACTTCCTGCTGCGCCCGGACGTGGCGAAAGAAGTCGCAGAAACTATCGGTTATCCAACGCCAAACCTTGCGGCACGTAAGCTGCTGAGCCCGGAAGTGGCGAACGATAAAACGCTCTACCCTGATGCTGATACCATCAATAAAGGGGAATGGCAAAATGACGTCGGCTCCGCCAGCGCCATTTATGAAGAGTATTATCAGAAGCTGAAAGCAGGACGCTAATTCAGCGTTGTAAGGAATGCCCGATGGCGCTACGCTTATCGGGCCTACATCAATGCGAAGCGTAGGCCGGATAAGGCATTTGCCGCCATCCGGCAAAAAAATTACAGCCCTTTCAATAACTTCTCAACAAACTCAGGCACCACCTGGCTTGCCGGACCGTAATGCTTCTCTTCGAATTCGCTTCCCACCTGGCTCGGCTCGAGATTTAACTCTACCGTATGCGCTCCATGCAGCCGCGCCTCATGCACAAAACCCGCGGCCGGGTAAACATGGCCTGATGTGCCAATGGCAATAAACACATCCGCCATTGCCAGCGCCATATAAATTTCATCCATTCCCAGCGGCATTTCGCCAAACCACACGACGTGCGGTCGCAGCGGAGCCGGGAACTGGCAGCAATGGCATTTGTCTTCCGCAGTCACATCGCCCGTCCACTCCAGAATCTGTCCGCTTTGCGAACAGCGAACCTTGAGCAGTTCGCCGTGCATATGGATGACATTCTGGCTGCCTGCGCGTTCATGCAGGTTATCAATATTCTGCGTCACCAGTAAAAAACGGTCACCCAGCTCGGCTTCAAGTTTTGCCAGCGCGATATGCGCCGCGTTGGGCTGGATTTCTGGTTGCTGCAATTGATGACGACGGGCGTTATAAAACGACTGAACCAGTTCCGGGTTGCGACTAAACCCTTCCGGAGTCGCAACGTCTTCGACCCGATGTTCTTCCCAAAGACCATCCGTCGCGCGGAAGGTTCGAATACCTGACTCGGCAGAAATTCCCGCTCCCGTCAGTACCAGCACTCTTGGTTTTTCCATCAATTCAGGCACCACTCTGTCTCTGAAAAAGATTCGTTGACGCAGGCGATCGCGCAAATGGCGTTTATTTTTACGAAAGCGGCTTAACCGATGACTCCGACGCGACAGCATAACAACCTCTTTGTATTAATCGGTAAGATGTAAAAAAGCGGCCCCGCGCATTCCGCCCGCATCACCGTGCCGCGCCTGCTCAATACGCGGCACTCGGGCAACCGGCAGCAGATGGCGTGGCAATCTGTCCGCCAGTTGCGTCGTAATAGCGGAAAAATTCGACAAACCACCACCAATCACCACTAAATCAGGATCAACGATGGTCAGGATATTCCCCAAACAGACTGCCAGTAAATCCAGATAACGTTCAACATGGGCGCGCGCTTGCTCATCCCCCTGCTCCCACAGCGCGATAATTTCACGGGCATCCAGCGGTTGATGGTAGTAATGCTGATACAACCACGCAAATCCACCACCGGAGAGATAGCTTTCAATACAGCCCAATTGGCCGCATCCGCAGCGGCGCAGTGGGAAATCAAATCCCATCAGCGTCAGCGCATCGACAGGCAAACGAATATGACCAAACTCACCGGTGATATAGCTGCGTCCGGTGATAGATTTACCGTTAAGCACCAGTCCACCGCCGACACCAGTGCCGAGGATTAACCCCATAACCAGCGGATACTGAGTGAACTCGTCGTCCCAGGCTTCAGAGAGGGCAAAACAGTTGGCATCGTTGTCCAGGCGAACATCGCGGTCAAGGCGGGCACTGAGATCGGCACGGAGCGGTTTACCACTGGCGGCAGGCACATTGGCCGCGTACAGCGTACCGTCTTCTGTTTCCGGCATGCCAGGAATGCCGATACCCACCGAACCTTTGACGCCGAATCGCTGGTCCGCTTCCATTACCAGATTGCAGACCGCATTAAGGAAAGCTTAATAGCTGTCGCGAGGCGTAGGGACGCGTGTTTCCCATTGCAAACGGCGTTGGTTATCAAATACTCCCAGCGCAATTTTGGTCCCGCCGATGTCAAATCCGTAATACATCACCGCTCCTTCTTATTGTTATTGGCCGCTAAGTACTCTCGCAGGATCAATATTGCTGGCGCGACGCGCCGGATACCAACTCGCCAAAAGACTCAGCACTAATGCTGTCACCAGCACGTAGATCACATCCAGCCAGTGTAATTCCGATGGCAGGAAGTCAATGAAATAGATATCGCCAGACAGGAACTGATGGCCGATAAGCGCCTCGATGCCGTTGATGATTGGCGTCAACTGCAGCGAGACAACCACCCCGATGACGACGCCTATCAGACTACCGAACAAACCCGCCAGCAGGCCGTACCAGACAAAAATGGCACGGATCAAACCATCTTTAGCCCCCAGGGTTCTTAATACCGCAATATCACCGCTTTTGTCTTTTACCGCCATCACTAACGTGGAAACGATATTAAAACAGGCCACGCCAATCACCAGCACCATCGCCAGATACATGATGGCGCGGATCATCTGGATATCGCGGTACATATAGCCGTAGGTACCAATCCAGCTCTTAATATAAACATAGTTATTGGTGACTTCACCCGCGTCACGTACCAGTTTATTGGCGTTAAAGACGTCGTTAACTTTTAGCGCGATCCCGGAAACGCTGGATCCCATATCCAGGTATTGCTGCGCATCTTCCATGGGGATCATGGCAAAGCTGTGATCGAGCTGACCGCTCAGCTGCAAAATGCCCGTCACGTGCAAACGCACGCGTTTAGGCTGCTGTAACTTATGGTCCGCACTGGCGTTAGGGATCATAATCGACACCCAGTCGCCCTGCTTCACCTTCAGCGCATCGGCAATCCCCTTACCAATGATGATTTGCTGCTCACCGGCTTTGAAATTATCCCAGGCGTGGTTCTGCACGAACGATGGCAGCGCGCTTAAACGCTGCTCCTGTTTCGGGTCAACGCCCTTCACCTGCACCGCGCGTAGATTCGCCCCACTCTCCACCAGTCCGGTAAAGTTGATATAGGGCGCTGCGGCGACAATACCAGGCACTTTCTGTACTTTATCGAGCGCTTCCTGCCAGTTGTTCCACGGCTGGTTGACGGCCTCAATTTCACCGTGCGGGACCACGGCCAGAATACGGTTGTTCAACTCACGCTCAAAGCCATTCATGGCGCTTAACCCGACGATCAACACCGCCACACCCAACGCGATGCCAACGGTAGAAATCACCGAAATCAGCGAGACCATACCGCCGCGCCGCCGACCTCGGCTAAAACGCAGGCCAATCAATAACGATAAAGGCGAAGCCATTACTCTGCTCCCATCAGGCTCAGTTCAGCCGTCAGGCGACCATCGCGCATTTCAAGCTGGCGGCTCATGCGCTTCGCCAACTGCAGATCGTGCGTCACCACCAGAAATGCCGTGCCCTGAGAGCGGTTAAGCTCCCCCAGAAGCTCGAAAATGCTGTCCGCGTTGCGCGCATCAAGGTTACCCGTTGGTTCATCCGCCAGCACCAGACGAGGGTTATTGACCAGCGCACGGGCAATGGCCACGCGCTGACGCTCGCCGCCCGACAGTTCAGACGGGCGATGGCTGGCACGATGGTCCAGCCCTACCGCTTTCAGCATATCGCGCGCGCGCGCGGTGATTTCAGCCGGTTTTTTCTTACCAATCAGCAGCGGCATCGCTACGTTTTCCAGTGCGGTAAAATCCGGCAGCAGATGGTGGAACTGGTAAATAAAGCCCAGCTTCTGATTGCGCAGTTCCGCCTTCGCCGCAGACGAGAGCTTGCTCATCGGCTGACCGCTAAAAATGACGTCGCCGGAAGTTGGTGTATCCAGCCCACCTAACAGATGGAGCAGCGTACTCTTACCGGAGCCGGAGCTGCCGACAATCGCCATCATCTCGCCTTCGCCAACGCAAAAACTGACATCGTGCAGGACATCGGTCTGCACTGAGCCTTCCTGATAGCGTTTGCACAGGTTGTCGCATTGCAACAGGATCTTATTCATAACGTAAAGCCTCAGCGGGTTGAGTGGCGGCAGCGCGCCAGGAAGGATAAAGCGTAGACAGCAGCGCGACGGCCATCGCCACCAGCGCAATGACGATAACCTGCAGCGGCTCGATGGCGACCGGCAGCGCAGCGCCATCCAGAAGCACGCCGATAATGGGCATCAGGTTGTTCAGTTGACTGGCGAGCAATGCGCCCAGCCCTGCGCCCAGCAGCGCGCCGATAATCCCGGCACTGGCCCCCTGAACCATAAACACCATCATTATCTGCCGCGGCGTTAGCCCCTGAGTTTGTAGAATCGCCACTTCCCCTTGCTTCTCCATTACCATCAGACCCAGCGAGGTAATAATATTAAAAGCCGCCACCGCCACGATCAGACTGAGCAGCAGCCCCATCATGTTTTTCTCCATGCGCACGGCCTGGAATAATTCCCCTTTACGCTCGCGCCAGTCCTGCCATTTGGTACCTTGCGGCAGCGTTTGCTGGCTCAACGTGTCAACCTTTAACGGCTCGTTCAACCACAAACGCCAGCCGGTGATATTACCCACCGGGTAGCGCATCAGGCGTGACGCATCCTGAATGTTGGTCAGCATCTGGTAGCCGTCGACTTCGCTGTTAGCGGCAAAGGTGCCGATCACCGTAAACAGACGCTGGCTAGGCAAACGCCCCATCGGCGTAAACTGACTGGCGGACGGCACCATTACGCGAATTTGATCGCCACGGTTAACGCCCAACTGCCCGGCAAGCTGCTCACCGAGGATGACATTATACTTACCCGGTTGCAGATCTGTTTGCTTCACATTGACCAGATACGGCGTGAGCGGATCTTTTTGCGCCGGGTCGATACCCAGCATTACGCCAACCGCCACGCTACGCGCACTTTGCAGCACCACATCACCCGTTGTTATGGGTGCAACGCGGTTGACGCCGTTCAACACCACCGCTTTTTCCGGCAATTGCTGCGGGTTTAGGGAACCCTGTTCAGACGAGAGAACAGCCTGGGGCATCAGGCCAAGGATATTGTTTTGCAGCTCGCGCTCGAAACCGTTCATCACTGACAACACTGTGACCAGCGCCATTACCCCGAGAGTAATGCCGATGGTGGAGAGCCAGGAAACGAAGCGACCGAAGCGATCTGCTGCACGCCCGCGCATATAACGCAGGCCGATGAATAGAGCGACAGGTTGGTACATGAAATCCGTCTGGTTGCTGTTAGCAAAGTCACGAGTATATAAGCGAAAGCGGAATGGGTAAATGACTGAACCGTAAGTGTTCGTCAGCACTATTCCTAAAAGGATAGATAAATCAATCCGCTGTAGTTACCCCTCCCTCTTCAGTCCGGGTCCCTGATCTTTATCCTAAAAAAAACAAAATGCAGACAGTTACGCATTACAGCGTACAGCGGGTTGCGCAGGATGGCAGGCTATAGCAAACAATATGGGTACGCTGTCTCAATGAATAAAAAAGAATTATGGATTAATCAAATCAAAGGGTTATGCATTTGCCTGGTGGTAATATATCACTCAGTCATTACGTTTTACCCACACCTCACCACCTTTCAGTATCCGCTTTCAGAGATGCTGAGCAAATGCTGGATTTACCTCAATCTGTACCTGGCGCCGTTTCGTATGCCGGTATTTTTCTTTATTTCGGGCTATTTAATCCGCCGCTACATCGATAGCGTTCCCTGGACAACCTGTGTGGATAAACGGATCTGGAGTATTGCCTGGGTGCTGGTGCTATGGGGAGTCGTGCAATGGCTGGCGTTAGTCTCGCTCAATAACTGGTTGGCTCCGCAACGCGATCTGAGTCATGCCGCCAACGCCGCGTATGCCGGTTCAATCGCTGGCTTTACCCACGGGATGCTGACCGCCAGCACCAGCTTGTGGTATCTGTATGCGCTGATTGTCTATTTTGTGCTGTGTAAGATGTTCAACCGCTGGGCATTACCGCTGTTGGTGCTGTTTGTCGTGCTGAGCGTGGCGATCAATTTTTTCCCCACGCCGTGGTGGGGAATGAACAGCGTGATGCGCAATCTGCCCTGGTACAGCCTCGGCGCCTGGTTTGGCGCAACGCTGATGGTATGGATCAAAGAGGTGCCTCTGCGCCGCCATACGCTCATATTTATGGTTAGCGTAGTGGCCGCTGTGGTCGCGTGGCTGGCAAATATTTCGCTACTGCTTTCCCTCCTGTCTATTGTACTAATCATGAAGCTGTTTTATCAGTTCGAGCAGCGCTTTGGTATGCGCGCATCCAGCCCGTTAAGCGTGATTGGATCCAATACTATCGCCATCTATACCACCCACCGTATTTTGGTTGAGCTGTTCAGCTTAACGCTAATCCCCAAAATCAATCATGCCGCCTGGCCTGCGTACGGCGAGTTGCTCCTGCTGCTGGTTTATCCCTTCGCCTGCCTGCTGTTGTGCACTCTGTTTGGCTTGCTGGTGCGTAAGATTTCGCAAAAAACCGTTGCCGACTTGCTCTTTTCTCCACCGTCTTTATCGACGGCCTCGCGCTAATTTCAACGCGCTTTTTGCCCCCATCAGGGGGCGAATCAATTTGCTTATGAGAAACGATCACGGATAATAAAGAACATTGCTTATCAGATGTATATCTAAACGAGATCCTGACAACCGAATGCCTGAACAACATCGTTACACGCTCCCGGCCAGCGCTTCTGACCAGCGCCAGTTAGGCGAACTGACCGGCGCAGCTTGCGCGACGCTGGTCGCTGAAATTGCTGAACGTCATGCGGGTCCTGTCGTACTGATCGCGCCGGACATGCAAAATGCCCTGCGACTGCATGATGAAATTCGTCAGTTTACCGACCAGATGGTAATGAACCTGGCGGACTGGGAAACGCTGCCCTACGATAGCTTTTCCCCTCATCAGGAGATTATCTCCTCGCGGCTTTCCACGCTGTATCAACTCCCCGCGATGCAGCGCGGTGTACTGATTGTGCCGGTGAACACGCTGATGCAGCGCGTCTGTCCGCACAGCTATCTGCATGGTCATGCGTTGGTGATGAAAAAAGGTCAGCGGCTCTCTCGCGACGCCCTGCGCGAACAACTGGACAGCGCGGGCTACCGCCATGTTGATCAGGTGATGGAGCACGGCGAATACGCCACGCGCGGCGCGTTGTTGGATCTGTTCCCCATGGGCAGCGAATTACCGTATCGACTGGATTTCTTTGATGATGAAATCGACAGTCTGCGTCTGTTTGATACCGACACCCAGCGCACACTGGAAGAAGTCGACGCCATTAATTTGCTGCCCGCGCATGAATTCCCGACCGATAAAACGGCGATTGAGCTGTTCCGCAGCCAGTGGCGCGATACCTTTGAAGTTAAACGCGACGCCGAACATATTTACCAGCAGGTCAGCAAAGGCACGTTACCTGCCGGGATCGAATACTGGCAGCCATTGTTTTTCAGCGAGCCGCTGCCCCCCCTGTTCAGCTATTTCCCCGCCAACACGTTATTGGTCAATACCGGCGATATAGAGACCAGTGCGGAGCGCTTCCAGGCTGATACCCTGTCGCGTTTTGAGAACCGGGGTGTTGATCCGATGCGCCCGCTTCTGCCGCCACACTCGCTGTGGCTGCGCGTAGATGAGCTGTTCTCCGAACTTAAACGCTGGCCCCGTGTTCAACTGAAAACTGAGACTCTGGCGAACAAAGCCGCGAATACTAACCTCGGCTTCCAGAAGTTGCCAGATATCGCGGTTCAGGCGCAGCAAAAAGCGCCGTTAGATGCGTTACGTAAATTCCTTGAAGGCTTCACCGGTCCGGTGATTTTCTCCGTTGAAAGCGAAGGTCGCCGCGAAGCGCTTGGCGAACTGCTCGCCCGTATCAAAATCGCGCCGAAGCGCATATTGCGTCTCGACGAAGCCGTCGACAATGGTCGCTATCTGATGATTGGCGCAGCCGAACACGGCTTCATTGATAGCAAACGCAACCTGGCGCTGATTTGCGAAAGCGATCTGCTCGGGGAGCGCGTGGCGCGCCGCCGCCAGGATTCTCGTCGCACCATCAATCCTGATACGTTAATTCGTAACCTCGCCGAACTGCATCCCGGTCAACCGGTGGTGCACCTGGAGCACGGCGTTGGCCGTTATGCCGGGATGACCACGCTGGAAGCGGGCGGTATCACCGGCGAGTACCTGATGCTCACCTACGCCAACGACGCCAAACTGTACGTGCCTGTGTCATCGTTGCACCTGATCAGCCGTTACGCTGGCGGCGCGGAAGAAAATGCGCCGCTACATAAACTGGGTGGCGATGCCTGGTCTCGCGCCCGTCAGAAAGCCGCTGAGAAGGTGCGCGATGTCGCGGCAGAACTATTGGATATCTATGCTCAGCGTGCGGCGAAAGAGGGCTTTGCCTTTAAGCATGATCGTGAGCAGTACCAACTGTTTTGCGACAGTTTCCCGTTTGAAACTACGCCCGATCAGGCGCAGGCGATCAACGCGGTGCTCAGCGATATGTGCCAGCCGCTGGCCATGGACCGCCTGGTGTGTGGCGACGTCGGCTTTGGTAAAACCGAAGTCGCGATGCGCGCCGCCTTCCTCGCCGTAGAGAACCACAAGCAGGTGGCCGTGCTGGTTCCGACTACCCTGCTCGCTCAGCAGCACTTCGACAACTTCCGTGATCGCTTTGCCAACTGGCCGGTACGTATTGAAATGCTGTCCCGTTTCCGTAGCGCCAAAGAGCAAGCGCAGATTCTGGAGCAGGTGGCCGAAGGGAAAATCGATATTCTCATCGGCACCCACAAACTGCTGCAAGCGGACGTGAAGCTAAAAGATCTGGGTCTGTTGATTGTCGATGAAGAGCACCGTTTTGGCGTTCGTCATAAAGAGCGCATCAAAGCAATGCGCGCGGATGTCGATATCCTGACGCTGACGGCAACGCCTATTCCGCGTACGCTCAATATGGCGATGAGCGGCATGCGCGATCTGTCGATCATCGCCACGCCTCCTGCCCGTCGTCTGGCGGTGAAAACCTTTGTGCGTGAATATGACAATCTGGTGGTTCGCGAGGCTATCCTGCGTGAAGTTCTGCGCGGGGGGCAAGTTTATTATCTGTTTAACGACGTCGAAAATATCCAGAAAACCGCTGACAGATTAGCGGAACTGGTGCCGGAAGCGCGTATTGGTATCGGCCATGGTCAAATGCGCGAGCGCGAACTGGAACGCGTGATGAACGATTTCCACCATCAGCGCTTTAACGTTCTGGTATGTACCACTATTATCGAAACCGGGATCGACATCCCGACCGCCAACACCATTATCATCGAACGCGCCGATCACTTTGGTTTGGCGCAATTACACCAGTTGCGCGGCCGTGTGGGACGTTCACACCATCAGGCGTACGCCTGGCTGCTGACGCCGCATCCAAAAGCGATGACCACCGACGCGCAAAAGCGCCTGGAAGCCATCGCCTCGCTGGAAGATTTGGGCGCTGGCTTTGCGCTGGCGACCCACGACCTTGAAATTCGCGGCGCCGGGGAACTGCTGGGTGAAGATCAGAGTGGTTCCATGGAAAGCATCGGCTTCTCGCTGTATATGGAGCTGCTGGAAAATGCTGTCGATGCGCTCAAAGAGGGACGCGAACCGTCGCTGGAAGATCTCACCAGCCAGCAAACCGAAGTTGAACTGCGCATGCCGTCACTGCTGCCGGATGACTATATTCCCGATGTCAACACGCGACTGTCGTTCTACAAACGTATTGCCAGTGCGAAAGGCGAAAACGAGTTGGAAGAAATTAAGGTCGAGCTGATAGACCGTTTTGGTCTGCTGCCCGACCCGGCCCGTACGTTGCTGGATATTGCCCGGTTACGCCAACAGGCGCAGAAACTGGGCATCAGAAAGCTTGAAGGCAATGAAAAAGGCGGCACGATTGAGTTTGCAGAGAAAAACCACGTTAACCCGGTGTGGCTGATTGGTTTACTGCAAAAACAGCCGCAGCACTTCCGTCTGGACGGTCCAACCCGGCTGAAATTTATGCAGGATCTGAGCGAGCGTAAAACGCGAATCGACTGGGTACGCCAGTTTATGCGCCAACTTGAAGAAAACGCCGTAGCATAGTGAGCATGCCGGGAGCGCACATAACGCTCCCGGCCTGTGAATTTACAAACTCTTTGCACTTCCCTGCACTTCCCGACACAGCAAACGGCCATAATTCTTGTTTACTTTTACATAATAAAAACCACGTAAAAACAATGGATTTATGGTGATGTTAAACAATAAACGACTCTCTCGCTGGTTAGCGTTTTTTACGCTTGCAGCGACCTTCGCGTTAGCATTTCCGGCTCAGGCAAACACCTGGCCGCTGCCGCCGCCAGGAAGCCGTCTGGTGGGACAGAATACCGTTCACGTTGTCGAAGACAATGGCGGTTCTCTCGAAGCTATTGCGAAAAAATACAACGTCGGCTTTTTAGCGCTGCTGCAGGCCAACCCCGGCGTTGATCCTTTCGTGCCTCGTCCTGGCAGCGTTTTGACTATCCCATTGCAAACCCTGTTACCGGATGCACCGCGCGAAGGTATTGTCATCAACCTCGCCGAACTGCGTCTTTATTATTACCAGCCGGGGACAAATTCGGTGACCGTATATCCTATTGGCATTGGCCAGTTAGGTGGTGATACGCTGACGCCCACCATGGTAACCACCATTTCCGATAAACGCGCTAATCCCACCTGGACGCCTACGGCAAATATCCGCGCGCGCTATAAAGCAAACGGCATCGATCTTCCTGCCGTTGTCCCTGCCGGGCCAGATAACCCGATGGGCCATCACGCAATTCGCTTAGCCGCATACGGCGGTGTTTATCTGCTGCACGGGACCAATGCTGACTTTGGTATCGGTATGCGCGTCAGTTCCGGCTGTATTCGTCTGCGCGACGGTGATATTGAAACCCTGTTCCGTCAAGTGAAGCCAGGAACCAAAGTCAATATCATTAACACGCCGATCAAAGCCTCAGTCGAACCTAACGGCATGCGACTGGTGGAAGTGCACCAGCCGCTGTCAGAAAAGATCAATGATGACCCGCAACTGCTGCCGATCGTGTTGAACGCCGCAATGCAAACCTTTAAGAATGCGGCGCAAACGGACCCTGCCGTCATGGAACATGCGATGGAGATTCGCTCAGGCATGCCGGTCGATGTCACCCGCCATCACGACGTGGCTCAACAACCAATGTAAACATTACCCATAAAAAAACCCCCGCTGGATTTTATTCCGCGGGGGTTTTTTATTTAACTCGCAGTGGCATTGCGATGGGTTAAATCTTATTTGTAGATAACGGCAGTCCCGTGAAGGGTGTTAGGACCGGTAACGGAAGTAATACGGAAAGACTTCGCGCCCATCTCATCCGCTTTTTGCGCCAGTTGATCTTCCAGAGAACCTAAGTTCGTCCCCGCATTTGCAGAGATTGTACCAACTTTCTGTTGACCTGCAGGCGTGGCCTGAACTTCAACAGCGGCGAAGCTGGCAAATGACAGTGAGCTAAGAACAGCAGCAACAAACAGAGTTTTTACGTTTTTCATAATAGTGACCTTTTGCAGATGAATGGGTGTCGTAATGATTAACTTAACGATCGATAGGTAAATCATAGATGTGATCCATGTCACACGTCAACATTTTTTTATAATGATCGTTATATAAAAGATAAAGACCTTATTTTTCATGCTAATAGCTATAAATTATTTTTATCGCTAATCCGCTGGAGTGTGGGGGGGGAATATTTTTATAATGATTATTCAATAAACCCAACAAAGGTACATCGGCGCCATGACAACTGAAACGACAGGTTGTGCAAAAAAAAGCCGTGGCCGACCAAAAGTGTTCGACAGGGAAGCCGCGCTTGATAAGGCCATGACACTCTTCTGGCAGCACGGATATGAAGCGACATCGCTCGCCGATCTCGTGGAAGCAACGGGTGCGAAAGCGCCCACGCTATATGCGGAGTTTACCAACAAGGAAGGGTTGTTTCGTGCCGTGCTGGACCGTTATATAACTCGCTTCGCGGCGAAACACGAAGCTCAGCTGTTTTGCGAAGAAAAAAGCCTTCAGTCAGCACTGGAAGACTATTTCACCGCCATAGCGACCTGCTTTACCAGTAAAGATACTCCGGCAGGATGTTTTATGATTAATACGTCCGCGACGCTGGCGGCCTCTTCCCGCGAGATCGCCCACACGGTGAAATCACGCCATGCGATGCAGGAACAGACGCTTACCCAGTTCCTTCGTCAGCGCCAGCAGCGTGACGAAATTCCGGCCCACTGCAACGTGCAAAAGCTGGCCGAATATCTGAACTGCATTTTACAGGGTATGTCGATTAGCGCCCGTGAAGGCGCGTCATTTGAGAAACTGATGCAGATCGCACACACCACCCTGCGACTGTGGCCCGAACTCATCAAAGCTTAACCCTCTCCTCTCTCTTCCATGAACAGATGACACCGCCGGGGGCTAAAAGCCCTCGGTTTTTTGTACCAATAACCCTTCATTCCTTATTGTTTTCATCGCATTAGCAGATCTTTTTTAAAAAATGTATTGATAACGACAATTATTATCAGCAATATTCGCATTTGTTTTAACACCTGTTTCCCAATGTAACTATCGGTTTCTCTACCGCAATAACAAAAACAGACCGACTTTTTTAAAAGGAATACAAATGCATAAGCGTCTCTGGGTGCTCAATCCGCTCTTATTATCCTTAACCCTACCGGCTATCGCAGCGGAGGAAGAGAATCTCATCGTCAGCGCTAACCGCAGCCAACGCACCGTGGCAGAAATGGCGCAAACGACCTGGGTTATTGAAGGAAGCGAAATTGAACAGCAAGTTCAGGGTGGTAAAGAGTTCAAGGATGTTCTTGCTCAGTTAATCCCCGGAATTGATGTCAGCAGTCAGGGACGAACCAATTACGGCATGAACATGCGCGGTCGCGCCATCGTAGTATTGATAGACGGTGTCCGTCTGAATTCCTCCCGTACCGACAGCCGTCAACTTGACTCCATTGACCCGTTTAACATTGCTCATATTGAAGTCATCTCAGGCGCAACATCCTTGTATGGCGGAGGAAGTACCGGCGGTTTGATCAACATCGTCACCAAAAAAGGTCAGCCTGAGCGTGAAGTCGAACTCGAACTGGGCAGTAAAAGCGGGTTTAATAACAGTAACGATCATGACGAACGCGTCGCCGCCGCGGTGAGTGGAGGAACCGATCGTGTATCCGGTCGTATGTCCGTCGCGTATCAACGGTTTGGCGGTTGGTATGACGGCAACCACGATGCTCTGCTGCTGGATAACACCCAAACCGGCCTGCAGCATTCCGATCGTCTGGACGTGATGGGCACCGGGACGATTGAGCTGGATGATAACCGTCAATTACAACTGGTTACCCAGTACTACAAGAGTCAGGGGGATGAAGATTACGGGCTGGATCTCGGCGAGAACATGTCCGCCGTGACCGGAAACGGTAAAGCTTATACCAGCAGCGGACTGAACTCCGATCGTATTCCCGGCACCGAGCGCCATCTGATCAGTCTGCAGTATTCCGATGCAGATTTCTTTGGTCAGAACCTGGTCAGTCAAATCTATTACCGCGACGAATCGCTAAAATTCTACCCCTTCCCTACGCTGAGCAAAGGCAAGGTCACCAGTTTCTCCGCCTCACAGCAGGATACCGACCAGTTCGGTGCCAAAATCACTCTCAACAGCCAGGTGATGGATGACTGGGAACTGACGTGGGGTATCGATGCGGATCATGAAACCTTCGATTCCAATCAGAAATTCTTCGATCTGGCTTACTCTCTGCCCTCCGGTGGCATGGACAACCGTACCGCTTATACTACCGGGCGTTATCCTGGTTACAGCATCACCAACTTCGCGCCTTTCCTGCAAAACAGCTATGACATAAACGATATCTTCACTCTCAGTGGCGGCGTACGCTATCAATGGACCGAAAACAGGGTTGATGATTTCGTTGGCTATGCCCAACAGCAGGGAATCGCGACGGGCCTTGCAAACTCCGCCGATACCATTCCGGGCGGCAAAACCGATTACGATAACTTCCTGTTTAACGCCGGGATCCTCGCCCACCTGACTGAGCGCCAGCAAACCTGGTTTAACTTCTCTCAAGGCGTTGAGCTTCCGGACCCGGGGAAATATTACGGTAACGGCACCTATTCTCTGGTTGGCGATCACTATCAACTTCTGCGCAGCGTCAACGTGGCGGATTCTCGCCTGGAAGGGATTAAAGTTAACTCGTACGAGCTGGGATGGCGTTACACGGGCGATAACCTGCGCACGCAACTGGCTGCTTATTACTCCACTTCGGATAAATCGATCGTTATCAACCGCAGTGATATGACCATAAACGTACAGCCCGACGATCGTCGGATTTATGGTCTGGAAGGTGCGGTAGATTATTTCATCGCCGATACTGACTGGAGTCTGGGCGGCAACTTCAACGTCATTAAATCCGAAGTGAAACAAAACGGTAAATGGCAGAAATGGGATGTCACTCTGGCTTCACCATCTAAAGCAACCGCATGGGTCGGCTGGGCGCCTGAACCGTGGTCGCTGCGTGTACAGAGCCAGCAGACATTTGATCTGAGTGACGCCAGCGGCAATAAGCTGGACGGCTATAACACCATGGACTTTATCGGCAGCTACCAGCTCCCGTTAGGTAAGCTGACCTTCAGCGTGGAAAACCTGCTGAATGAAGAGTACACCACGCTATGGGGACAACGTGCGCCACTGCTGTACAGCCCAACTTATGGCAGCCCGTCACTGTATGAATACAAGGGCCGGGGTCGTACCTTTGGTCTGAACTACGCCTTAACCTTCTGATAAAAAAAGCCCCCCAGCCTGAGCGAATGGGGGGCTAATGTTCAGGCTAATGCTATTTTACGCTTTGTTATTCAGTACCAACTGTCCGTTGTTATCCAACGGAATTTGCGCGCCGGGGTCCTTATCCATACGAATTTTCCCCTGCTGATCGCCAATTTTGTACGTCACGTCGTAGCCCAGCATTTTTTCTGATTTGTCATACACCGTTTTACAGCGCTGCTGCGTAGTGGTGTACGTATCATTTTCTTGCATCGAACCCTGGATCTGGTTACCGGCATAGCCGCCGCCTAACGCCCCCGCCACGGTGGCAATATCTTTACCGCGTCCGCCACCAAACTGATGGCCGATAACACCGCCGGCAACGGCACCCAGCACAGAACCCGCGATACGGTTTTCATCTTGCACCGGCTTGCGGTGCGTGACCGTCACGTTCCGACACTCCTGACGTGGCGTTTTTACCGATTCTTTAATCGGTGTTGCAGAGACAACTTGTGCATACTGTGGGCCACGCTCGAAAACGTTAAGACTGGCCACCGCTGCAACACCCAGCGCAGCAGCTACGCCAATCCCTATACCCGCCAACATTGATTTATTCACGGGACTTCCTCCTTTTTTGCTATTAGCAACAACTTTGCAACAGAAGGTAAGGAATGCCAATCAGATTACGGATGAAAATAGCGGAAGGCAGGGATAAAGCGAGATGATTCAGAGAACTCTGAAGGAAGGCGTCGGATGCGTGAAATTGTCCGACGCCTGAGGTCAATATTAATGCAGTTTCAGACGCGGACGAATCACCCGGTTAATACTGCCGACCAGCATCATCAGGCCGGTTTTGAAGTAACCATGCAGCGCAATCTGATGCATACGATACAGTGAGATGTAGACAAAGCGCGCAATACGGCCTTCTACCATCATTGAACCGCGCGTGAGGTTGCCCATCAGGCTACCGACGGTAGAGAAGTTAGAAAGCGAGACCAGAGAACCGTGATCTTTGTACTGATACGCTTTCAACGGCTTGCCGTTCATCTGCGCCAGGATATTGTTCATCGCGCAGGTCGCCATCTGGTGCGCAGCCTGAGCGCGCGGCGGCACAAATCCACCTTCCGGACGCGCGCAGGAAGCGCAGTCGCCAATCGCATACACGTCAGGATCGCGTGTGCTTTGCAGCGTCGGCTCAACCACCAGTTGGTTAATCCGGTTCGTTTCCAGACCGCCAATATCCTTCATAAAGTCTGGCGCTTTGATCCCTGCGGCCCACACCATCAGGTCAGCCTCAATGTATTCGCCATCTTTGGTATGCAACCCGCCTTCGTCAGCGCTGGTAACCATCGTCTGCGTCAGTACGCGTACGCCCAGTTTGGTTAATTCATTGTGCGCGGCGCTGGAAATCCGCGGCGGCAATGCCGGCAGGATACGCTCACCGGCTTCAACCAACGTAACGTTCAGCGCGTCATTGGTCAGTCCTTTGTAGCCATAACTGTGCAGCTGTTTAACCGCATTGTGCAGTTCCGCGGAGAGTTCAACCCCCGTCGCGCCGCCGCCGACAATGGCAATATTCACTTTACCGTTAACGCCCAGATTCGCGGAATACTTGAGGAACAGATTCAGCATCTCCTGGTGGAAACGACGCGCCTGATGCGGGTTATCAAGGAAAATACAGTTCTCTTTGACGCCCGGCGTGTTGAAATCGTTGGACGTACTGCCCAGCGCCATCACCAGCGTGTCATACGGCACTTTACGCTCAGGAACCAGCAGATCGCCCTTCTCATCGCGCAGCTCAGCGATAGTAATGGTCTTCGCTTCGCGATCGATATCAACCACCGAGCCCAACTGGAACTGGAAGCCATGGTTACGGGCATGCGCCAGATAGCTCAGCGCATCCACACCTTCATCCAGAGAACCGGTCGCCACTTCATGCAGTAACGGTTTCCATAAATGGCTGTGGTTTCTGTCCACCAGCGTAATTTTGGCCTTTTTCTTACGCCCCAGCTTTTTACCCAGCTGCGTCGCCATTTCCAGTCCGCCAGCACCGCCGCCGACAATCACGATCCTTTTCAATGGTGTAGTCAACGTGACCCCCTCAAATTTATTAACCAATTGTTAATTAAAAGTTATTGGCATAGCCTTTAATTAACAACAAGTTACGATAATGAAAATGTCCTTCGAGAGTGAGAATAACACGAACGGTGCATTGGTCATACCAAAATTGATGTGCATCAAGTTTTGATGCTGAAAAGATAGACAACCCGAAGGTTAAGGACAAAAAAACCAGCCCGAAAGCTGGTTTTTTAGACGCTCATCAGGCTTAACCTAACGTCTTGAACGCCTTAATGCGCTGCAAATGCGGGGAGATATTTTTAAACTTATGCGTCTGCTCTTCGTCCCAGACGATCTCATAAAAGTGATGCAGCTCTTCTGACGAGCGCTGACTGTTCAGTGCTTCATCATGGCGAGAGAGGATCACCAGGCAACGATCGCGGTTCTTTTCACGAAAATTGGTCACGCATTTTGTCGCAATGTCAGCATACTCTTCAGGTCTGTCGATTTTCCCTTCCATATTCTCATATGGGAACAGGTTAGGATTAAATACCACCTGACGAATATCACATAGAAAACCAATACGTTCTGCCCAATATCCCCCCAGCCCGACGCCACAAATCAGCGGACGGTCGTCCACATTAAGCTGCAACATTTTGTCCACTTCTTTCAGCAGATGCTGCATATCATGTTTAGGATGCCGTGTACTGTAGCTAATCAGCCTGACATCCGGGTCGATAAATTGCAGCTGCAACACCTTCTCGTGGTTGCCCGGACTATTAGAGTCAAAACCGTGTAAATAGATAATCATCGCATCCTCGCCAAACGTGCGTTAATGACCTGCTTTCTCTTCCTGCCAGCGCTCATGAAGCTGGTTGAGCTGGGCGCTTACCGTCTTCCAGCGTGTCGAGTCCATCAGTTCCTGACGTGAAAATGAACCTTTATGATACAAACGTGTAACACGTTCTGCATTGATCGGCGACAGATTATCTAACACACTGACCGCTCCCTTACGATTATTGCAGACCAGGATCATATCGCAACCAGCATCCAGCGATGCCTGCCCACGCTCGGCGTAGCTTCCCATAATCGCCGCACCCTCCATCGACAGATCGTCAGAGAAAATAACGCCGTCGAAGCCAAGCTCCTGACGCAGTACCGTCTTCAACCAGTGAGGCGAACCACTCGCCGGACGCGGATCAACATCACTGTATATAACGTGCGCAGGCATAATGGCATCGAGTTTGTTTTCCGTAATTAACGTCCGGAACACGGACATATCCTTCGCACGAATCTCAGTTTCTGAACGTGGATCGGTTGGCGTTTCTTTGTGCGAATCCGCCGTCACAGCTCCATGCCCGGGGAAGTGTTTACCGGTGGTCTTCATGCCAGCGGCATGCATACCGTCAATGAAACGGGTCGCCATCGCCAACGCTTTCAGCGGATCGGCATGGTAAGAGCGCTCGCCGATCGCTGCACAGATATGTCCCACGTCCAGAACCGGTGCAAAACTAATATCAATATCCATGGCGATCATTTCGCTGGCCATCAGCCAGCCGGCGTCCTGAGCCAGTTTGCCGCCCTCTTCCAGACCGTGTAGCGCGGCAAAGGATTGCGCCGCAGGCAGGCGGGTAAAACCTTCGCGAAAACGCTGCACGCGTCCGCCTTCCTGATCAACCGCCACGACCAAATGATTACGTGACGCGCTACGGATCTGGCGCACTAACTCACGCAACTGTTCCGGGTCATGATAATTTCGGGTAAAGAGAATCAACCCACCTACCAGCGGATGCGCCAGAATCTCTCGCTCTTCAGCGTCCAGCTCATACCCTTCGACATCCAACATTACTGGGCCCACACTGCTCTCCTCATCCTTTCATTGTTAGCTGCCGCCAGGTTTCATCGGCCAGCCTGATAAATTGTTGATCGCCGGTTTGTCGCCAGCGATACTCAAACCACCCCGCTTTTAGCATGATTACCCAGGGTCGCCATCGCCTGACCTGTCGCCACAAAACGGTTGGCTCAATGCGTGCTCGTCGGCCATAGGCGCTGACCAGCTGTTGGTGCTGGAGTTCATCACTGACCCACACCGCCGCCAGCTCGAGGGCGATATCGCCGTCTCCGGCATATTCCCAGTCAATCAGCCGCAACCCTGACGCCCCGCGCACGATGTTGTCACCGTGGACATCCATATGCAGCGGCCCCAGCCGCAAAGGTCGGGGCTCGCCGCTTTTTCTTAGCCGCTTCAGCGCTCGTAACCAATGTGGTGTACGACGCGCCGGATCACCGCACTGCCAGTACTGTTCGAGTAACGGCAGCAGACTGATTCGCCAGCCCAGTCGGGGTTGCTGATGCAGATAATACAATAAGTCAGCAAGTTCGTCGGCGTCCGGTAATCTGGATTCTACCTTACCCTGAAAAAAGTCGACTGCCATCCAGCCACGCGTATAAAAACGAGGTCGGGGCGCAAGATTTTCCGGTAGGTGTTTTAAGGCATGATATTGGCGCAGAAAATGCGATTCCGGCGCGTCGGGGTCGTGATGGCAGCGCAGCACTAAACGGTGGGTCTGATATTCGATAATGCAGCTCCCGCCGCTCAGGCCGTGGTGGCTGGCTACGACGGGATGATACTGCGGAAAGTAGCGCGACAGCACTTCATCGCGCGTCAGTCTGTTATTGTTGCTGAACGGCACCTTTACCTGACCAGATTATCTCGCCAGTTTGTACCAGCATTAATTGCATTTGCAGTGCCGGCGAATTGACGTTGCCAGATGCGCTGGAGTAGAGCACATACTGCGCACCAACGTTACGGGCAATACCAATCGCTTTGCTGCGCGTTCCAAGGCTATCGTTCGGCGACAGACCTAACTGCTGCTTGGCGACAGCCAGTTGTTGGGCGGAAACCAGGGTAAATTTGCCGTTATTCGCCAGCGCGTTACGTAAGGTTTCAGTCGCTTCGCCAGCGTTCAACGAGCCGTTGGTACGATTATTCACGCTATCAACCAGCAGAACACCACCCGCTTTGACACCATCGGCCTGCAGCATTTTACCTACCATCGGCTGCATTGCGCTGTTCCAGTCGTAGTGACGTTGGCGCGGTGTTGGCTGCGCCGTTTGATCCTCGTGTTCGATCGGACCCGGCTGCTGCGGTATACTTGGCACCGTTGGTACTACTGGTACTGGCTGTTGCGGCTGCGCGGGCTGTTCCGGTACCGGCTTCACTTCCTCTACCGGCGCGGGTTCACGTTGAGCCACACACCCAGAAAGAAACATCGCCAGCGCGGCAAGCAATGCGTAGCGATTCATTTTGATCATCAAGATTCACCCCTTACAAATATAGATAAAGTCTAACCTTGTGCGCCCCCAGATAATTGGCGCTGCCGTACAGTGTGACCGACGAATGAGCCGGGATAGTCACGCTGCGTGGCGCTTCCAGAGGGTGCATCTCCAACCCTCTGGCGTCATACCAGTAAAACCGATAATGCACGGTGACGGATTCTTGTCTTTCGTTATAGAGTCGCGAGGATGCTGAGGCCTGAATATCAGATGTTGTTAACACGGGCTGTTCTGCGGTTATGCCCGCCGCCAGAATCGTTGATTCCATCACCAGAGACTGTTCATCACTGACCGGAATTTCGGGGTGTGAGCGACAGCCTGCCAGCAACAGCAAGCCCAGTGAAAGTGCGATGCATCCTCTGGTCATGCTTAAAGACCTTTATGTGCGAGCATTGGACCAAGCGCACGTCCACCCAACAGGTGCATATGAATGTGATACACCTCCTGGCCGCCGTGACGATTGGTATTCATGATTAAACGGTATCCATCCGCAGCAATACCTTCCTGCTCCGCGATTTTCGCCGCAACAGTAATCATTCGGCCCAGCGCCTGCTCATGTTCTGCCGTCACATCGTTGACGGTGGGGATCAGGATATTAGGGATGATCAGAATATGCGTAGGTGCCTGAGGGGAAATATCACGAAACGCTGTGACCAGTTCATCCTGGTACACGATATCCGATGGAATTTCACGACGGATAATTTTGCTGAATATAGTTTCTTCTGCCACGACGTTTTCCTTTTTCATTAACAGCCCAAGCGTTATGCCATGCTACGCCGGGTAACACTGCGAGTATAGAGTATGAGCGAGTTACTCACGCTCTTTCAACTTTAACCCTCGATTTTTTAAGCAAAAACCCTGGTCAGCGCCGCTCTTATAACCATTTCCCTATGCTATCGCTTAAGCATAGTACTGAAACGATGCTTCATTTGTGCCGTATCATCTGTATGCGTATGGAATGTTAGTGGTTATAGAGAATCTCAATGATTCTCCCATAGAGAGGGATTACGTGGAGCAATCAACTGGCGTGCTAATCGCCGGTACTCAGTGTAGAAAAACAACACTGTATAACTCAACTCAAAAAGCAGCTCGCCAGGTCACTGCGCCTGGCAGCCAAACAAAAGCAAAAAAGCCCGCTTAGTTTCCTAAGCAGGCTTTTTAAATTTGGCTCCTCTGACTGGACTCGAACCAGTGACATACGGATTAACAGTCCGCCGTTCTACCGACTGAACTACAGAGGAATCGTTGTGGAGGCTAATCTTAGCGGCGAAATTTTTTTTGTCAAACCCCATTTTCCTGAATAACGCTCAATTGATGCTTCTCTCGACAGTTTGTTGCATTTGCAGACATTTTAAATGGAAAAAACTTTGCAGCTTTTTGGATTCTCCCTCATCATTTGAAATGAGGTTTCAACTTTCTTCTTTAAGGTCCACTTTGAACGTCTCCGCTGCCTTACGTCAGGTCGCTTCCCGCACGCCCTGGTATGCCAAACGCAAGAGTTATAAAGTTCTCTTTTGGCGCGAAATCACTCCGCTTGCGGTCCCTATTTTTCTGGAAAACACCTGTGTGCTGTTAATGGGTGTCCTGAGTACCTTCCTGGTGAGCTGGTTGGGAAAAGAAGCGATGGCAGGTGTCGGTCTCGCCGACAGTTTCAATATGGTTATCATGGCATTTTTCGCCGCCATCGATCTGGGTACCACGGTGGTAGTCGCCTTTAGCCTGGGAAAACGAGATCGGCGCAGGGCCAGAGCTGCTGCCAGACAATCGCTGGTGATCATGACGATTTTTGCAACCGTGCTGGCTGCAGTCATTCACTATTTTGGTCAACAGATTATTGACGTTGTCGCAGGTGAAGCAACGCCCGACGTTAAGGCTTTGGCACTTACCTATCTGGAGCTAACTGTGCTCAGCTACCCGGCGGCAGCTATTGCGTTAATCGGTAGTGGTGCCCTACGTGGTGCGGGCAATACCAAAATACCGCTGTTGATTAATGGCGGCATGAATATTCTGAATATCGTCATCAGCAGTATCCTGATCTACGGGATTTTTTCCTGGCAAGGACTGGGATTCGTGGGGGCCGGACTCGGACTAACCATTTCACGCTACATAGGTGCGATCGCTATTATTTGGGTACTGATGATTGGTTTTAATCCGGCGTTACGTATCACTTTCAAAAGTTATTTTAAGCCACTCAACCTCGCCATTATCTGGGAGGTGATGGGGATCGGTATTCCAGCCAGCATCGAGTCAGTGCTGTTTAATGGCGGTAAACTGTTAACGCAGATGTTTGTCTCAGGGATGGGCACCAGCGTAATTGCCGGAAACTTCATTGCATTTTCTATCGCCGCGCTCATCAACCTACCGGGAAATGCTTTAGGCTCTGCGTCGACAATCATCACCGGCAGGCGTTTGGGAAACGGCCAGATTGCCCAAGCCGAAATTCAGTTACGGCATGTATTCTGGCTGTCGACCATTGGTTTAACTGCCATTGCCTGGCTAACCGCCCCTTTTGCTGGCGTAATGGCCTCGTTTTATACCCAGGATCAGGACGTAAAAGAGGTCATAGTCATTCTGATTTGGCTCAATGCGGCATTTATGCCGATATGGGCAGCCTCCTGGGTATTACCTGCTGGGTTTAAGGGCGCACGCGATGCCCGTTTCGCAATGTGGGTATCTATGCTGGGCATGTGGGGCTGTCGCGTTGTGGTAGGTTACACCCTGGGGATCGTTTTAGGATGGGGCGTAGTCGGCGTCTGGTTAGGGATGTTCTTCGACTGGGCCGTACGCGCCGCATTATTTTACTGGCGTATGGTGACCGGCCGCTGGTTATGGAAATACCCGCGTCCCGAACAGGAAAAGTGCATAAAACAACCTGTTGCGCCTGAATAATCGGCGAAATGGGGAATATTTCGGCAAACGATTGAATTTATCGATTCAGGCTTTGACATCGCTGAGTGGTGTCGCTAATATGCGCCTCGTTCACACGATTCCTCTGTAGTTCAGTCGGTAGAACGGCGGACTGTTAATCCGTATGTCACTGGTTCGAGTCCAGTCAGAGGAGCCAAATTTAGAAAAGCCTGCTTTCGAGCAGGCTTTTTGCTTTTTTGCGTCTCTGGTGTTAACACAGAATCGCATCCAGCCTGGCAAGCACCTCATTGACAACGGCGTCAGGTAGGCGTTCCAGACGCTTGCCGTTCCGGGCCGCCATATCTATAGTTCTGGGCTGGTCGCAGCGAATAACGGGGCTGTTTCTGGGGTTCAATAATCAGGCAGCCATCATCAATGGTCATGCCCACTTCGCTGTCCGTCGACAGCCCCAGCGTTTTCAGCACGGCGGGAGGGACCGCCAGCATGATGGATCCTCCCACCTTTTTCAGACGAGTGGTATACATAGAGCACCTCCGGATATTATATTTTAATAAAACCTCTGCGGAGCAGCTTCCATATCCAAGCTGCGCCGGAAGGACATCAGCGATAACGCGAAGGCCAGATTTTTTCAGACGCAACATCTAACGCTTCAGCAATCAATCCTTCACCTTTAGGCCAGCGGCGGATAAGCGCAATAATAACCGCAACGCCACAACAATGCCTTGCTCTTCAAGGAAGACATTAATCCACTTTCATCTGTCTTTTGCGAAAGAAAACCAATGCTGGAACGGTATGAATGAGAAGCATACGAAGAATATGATTCGCCATAACAAAGCTCGCATCCGCTTTTAACGCCAGCGCGGCAAATGACATCGACTCTACGCTACCGGGAACCCAGGAGAGCATCAACACCGGGAAGGGATAATCCAGCAAGCGCGCCGAGATAAATGCCATGATTATCGTCACCCCCAGTCCAATCAGAACAAGCTGTACCGAAGACCAAAGATGACGACTAAATTCAGCCATCGAATAAGTCGTAAAATGATGCCCCAGCAAGATCCCCATCAACACCATGCTAATCTGATTAAAGAGATCGGGAAAAATTAGTGGTTGTGAAGATAAAGGGTGCAATGCCGCCGCGCAAACCAGCGAGGTTATCATAAAGGGTGCCGGGAAATGTAAGCGCTCCAGAAACTTCCCCGCAATATATCCTGCTAATACCATTCCGGTCAGCCAGAGCAGATTGTGCCCGGAGAAAAAAACGGCTGGAGTCGCAGCCAGAATATCTGCAGATGCCCCACGCGTGATATACCCGGCCAGAAACGTCAGGGTGATGAGACGCAGAGAATGCGAGATCACAATCTTTTGTGGCGGCGTCTTAATATGGGAGGCTAACGCCAGTACCGCCGCCATCGCTCCTGGCACCGCGCCTAAAAGCGCCTCTTCTTTACTCCAGCCTAACCGCCGCACACACCAGAAGTAACTCAAGGTAAATTGTAAAGATAAGCAGAGTAATAACAAAGCAAACAAAAGGCTTATCTGCCGATGCTCGCCATATGAAAAATCTCTGAACATAATCCCTATCGAGATTCCGAGAGAAAGCTGGATAACCGTGATACTCCCCGGCATTGAGGATACGGAGAACCCAATACGTTTGAGCATAAGCACGGTAAAAAGGGCACCAAACATCATGCCCAGCGGAACGTTACAGAAAGTGAATCCCTGCCCGACGAGAAAACAGAGGATAATACCTGCCAATACTCTCATCCAGTACCTCTCCAGGCCGGTTGTTCAGATAACAATAGTTTTCGCCGGCACCGTCATGAATATATTCAGTGCACCGTATCTTTAACCCAATGCGTATTATCGATCACCCATTGCGTTAGGGAAGGTGCGAATAAGCAGGTCATTTCTTCCCAAGCTGACTCGCTGATTAAAATTTCGCGGATCTGGGCCGATTTTTTTCCCGCAAACACATCGAATCAGCCTATTTAGGCTATTTTTTCCACCATTTCTGGCGTTATTTCCGGTTTTTACTGAGATCTCTCCCACTGACGTATCATTTGGTCCACCCGAAACAGGTTGGCCAGGGTGAATAACATCG
>NZ_JAPPTE010000013.1:0-157454 GCF_026719375.1 Citrobacter sp. W9
CCGACGCCGCTCAGGTCCTGATAACACTTCAACCATCTTATTATTCTGACTGGTGCTAAACATAGGTCTAAGACTACCTCTTATTTTAAGAGAGGCGAAGTGTCTGGTGATCTATGGGGCCAGTCTAGATTTGACCTATGCATGGCATTCATTAATACAGATGAGGTTGTTCTGTTAAAGATGAGGGTAAGAAAGGATAAAGGCTGCGATATCAGCTTTTATGAACGCATCAGGACAGGACTGGCTCTACGGAACCAACATGGCATATGAACCTAATTAATGGTTCCGGACATAGCCCCTTCAGGTCGACACTATAAATTCTGAGTAATGTTGTAGTCTGCATAACAGACTACAACATTCAGATGAGATCAAACTAATGATACCACCTTAATGGTGGCACCTGATCTGTAATACGTAACCAACAGCCATCGTCTGTATCCGTTTAAAGGATCCAGATGATGGTTTACTGATTAAATCTTTCTTTAATGTGATTATCGCTTTTAACAAAAAAGTAGCACATCCCCATTACAACAAATATGAAACCGGAGCCGACGACCCAGTAACCGGGACCAAAGGCCTGGGGGTTCAGTATCATGTATATCAGGGATCCAATAGAGCAAAGCAAGACGCCTGTGCGTAAAACCCATTGGATAAGTTTTGTCTGTTCATCCTTCAGTAAATGCTGGGCAAACAACATAACAACCATAATAGCCGGAAATAATATCAAACTGACATCAAGATGCAGCATGCGGAATGCAAAACCATACTCCCCTAGTGGCACAGGGTTAGCTGAGTTATAAAGATCGGCTCGATACTCTTCCAGGAACCCCATACCTGCTACGGTAATCACTATGCTACACCATGTAAGGAAGATCCCCATAAGAGTGTACTTGCTGGATTCGTTTAGTTTGACGCCATTTTTCCCTTTTCCGAAAAGTATTGAGCCAATCAGAAGTAAACCGCCACATAAAATAAAGGTACCGATTGTAAAATCACCTAAATCAATACCAGCCACACTATGGCCTCTGGGTTCAAAGAATCCTTTTTCTGTAAATATATGAGGGATCTGTAAATGAGAACCACCGAAACCTGATACCACTAAAATAATAACAACAGCAACCAGCCCAAAAATAACCAGCCATTCACCAGTTGCTTTTATCTTTGCAGCATATCCGGATAAATATCTCCCGTATCTCCAGGTCACTGCCGACAGTATAAGACCAATGACAGCCACTACCATCATGTCAGAGTGAGAGCGTAGTAAATTGTCCTGCCATTCCGGTAGGGTATAACCAATCTTACCAGCATACCAACCTAATATTCCCAGCCAATCGCCAAAATCAAGAATGAACCCGGCTAAATCGCCAATCAGTGCGGCAATGACAGCTGTGCAGGATGCGGCTATAACCAGATAATATGTTCGTGATGACTTTAATTCTTTATTTTTTGACAGAATAAGTCCTGATAACATTGTTATCAGTATCACATCAAGCGATAAAAAAGAAAGAATTTGGTACCACAATGCAAGCTTGCTGTATTCCATAGAACGATTGATCGCACCACCACTTACACCAATTAAAATTGTGGCGATTGTGCAATAGAAAATAATTTTTTTGAATTTTCCGTCAAGACCATAAATCTGACTAACCAGTAGAGCAGTCAGACCAGCAAGACCTACAGACAAGCCATGAAAATACATTATTCTTGAGTAATCTACGGGAGTTACTCTGTCCACAAAAATAGAAAAAGGATTTGAAATAAAAACACTGCATACTGCATAAATGACCAGAATGATGAGTAGCCATTTGATTACCTGTGGCCAGCTATGTTTCCCCAGACCTGGTTCAGGTTCATAGTCCGTTGGTTTTATCATGTATGTTATCTCTGTTATGGCTTTTGCTGAGATTTTTGAACACGTGCCAGTGAGTCAAACTGACAGAGCAGTAAGACCAGTGGCTGCGTTTTCTTCTTCAAATTGCCTTATTAGTCCAAATATCTTTGTATAAAGTACCTTGATCCTGGGGTTCAGCCAGTGTGATCGTCAGGATCTACCGGTCATGTTATTGGCATAATAAGGTCAACATATTGACCAAGATCTATAAATCTTTTGAAAGGTGAACCCAAAAAACGCAGATTATGTATGTATGACTCAGCAAGTCAGATACGTTAATGACAGAATAGGTATAACAATGAAAACCCATAAAATCATATGGTTATATTCATCATCACAGCTTTAAGGGAGGTACTGTTGTCTGAGGATAGTCAAAACAATGCAGGTCAGTGATTGAACAGCATCGCTATGCGATGCAAATGCCCGGGAGGCCGGTATCCTTCACCAGCCTTCAGTTTCCGGAGATGACAAAGCACGGGATCTGACAGACAGGTATATCGGGAACAAAGCCAGCCCGTAGTTATCTCTGAGAAATAGATCTTGAGCGTATGTCCGGACGATTTTTATCCCTACACATCTCATTCTTACGAGTTACTCAGGATGCTTTCTCATTCACTGTCATGATAAATATCAGTGGGCTCTCACCCCGGTTTTCATAGAAATGAGGGACATCCGTTCTGGCCGTTGCAGAACAACCGGAATTAACCAGATACAGATGCTCTTGTACGCCAAGCGTGAGCGTCCCCGTTTGTACATAAAACAATTCAAGTGTTCCCGTAGAGTGACCGGGAGAAGCAAACTTTTCTCCTGGCTGCATTTCCCACATCCAGAGCTCTGTCATATCCGGCCCCCCGGAACCAGCAAGAAGCCTTGCTCTTCCTCCTTTGTCGCCTTTCCAGAGTTCAGGGATCTCACATTCAGCAATAAGATGGACGGTTGGTTTTGTCCCTACATCGACAAAATCAGCCACCGATACCCCCATTGCTGCAGCCAGACGGCATAACAGCGCAATACTGGGATTGGCCTTACATCCTTCAATCTCGACCAGCGCTCCCTTACTGACATTTGCCTGCCTGGACAGCTCATCAAGCGACATTTTTTTTTGTTTACGGTACTGCTTAATTCGCTGCGAAACAGCTTCATTGACGGTGCTGACATCTGCACCCGCATCGGTCATTAAGTTGACTTTTTTGGTCATTGGTCGATATCATAAAATAAATTGGTCATTACAGGATTATCCCGTGTTAACACATTCTCCGTCAATTGCCCCGGAAGTTTATCGTACTGCTCCCGGTTTTCGAGCGCTTAGTATCTACGTAAAAGCCGCGCCGGTACAGAATCCTGACGTTGGCAGGGCCGCCTTGCTGGAAGCTTGTGAGGCGGTTCTGGCAGGCAGACCGGAATGGGCGGAGTCTCATCTGGCCGCATGGGCTGGCGTTTTTCAATCATTTGGCGCCAAACCAAAGCGCACGCCTTGTTCAGCTGATGCGCTACGTAAGCGCGTGCTTCGTGATGGGATGATGCCAGCACTGGATCCTGTTGTTGATCTTTATAACGCCATCAGCCTTCTCTATGCCGTTCCGGTTGGTGGCGAGAATATTTCCGCTTACCAGGGTATTCCGCGTCTGACCATTGCGGAAGGTACCGAGCCCTTTGACACGATGAAAGAAGGCGCACCTGTTATCGAGTATCCCTCCCCCGGAGAGGTTATCTGGCGTGACAATGCTGGCGTCACCTGCCGTCGCTGGAACTGGAGGCAAGGGATAAGGACACGTTTAAGTGTTGAAGCGCAGCAAATGTGGTTTATTCTGGAAAGTCTGCCACAGATGCCGCTGGAAAAGCTTCATGAAGCAGGAAGAATGCTGACTGACGGTCTGGAAAAAATGATGCCAGGTCTGTGGTTTGAAATTACTCTCATCGAAGATCAGCACCAGTAATCTTATTCAGGACAAACACCTATGTTTACTGGCTTGTCTGCGTTTCCCTTAACTCCAGTCACCACCAGCGGCGTGGATGAAAAGGGCTTCAGTCATATTCTTTCTCGCCTAACAGAAGCCCGGGTTGATTCTATGGGTATCCTGGGGTCAACCGGAAGCTACGCTTATCTGACCCGGGAGCAACGCAAGCGCATCGCGACTCTGGCAACACAGCACGCCGGAGAGATCCCTGTCATGGTGTGTGTGGGAGCTGTCAGCACGGAAGCCATCCTGCATCTGTCAGACGATGCGCAAGCCGCGGGCGCAAGTGCCCTGCTGCTCCCGGCTGTCAGCTACCAGCCGCTCCGTGACGAAGAAGTCTTCGCACTATTTGAGACCGTTACCCGACACGCGTCTGTGCCGGTGTGCATCTATGATAACCCGGGCACCACACATTTTACCTTTACGGATGAACTGCACGGGCGTCTATCCTCACTGGAGGGGGTTCGCTCGGTCAAGCTCCCTGGTGTCCCGGATAGCCCGACTGCAGCGAGAGAGCGGGTAGAGGGATTGCGTCAACACCTGCGCCCTGACGTAACCATCGGTATCAGTGGGGATGCTTATGCCGGGCTGGGATTAAACGCCGGCTGCGAAGTGTGGTACTCCGTTAGCGGTGGTTTGTTTCCGGTGATGGCGAAACAAATTACTGACGCAGCGGCGGCGAACGATCATGAACGCGTTACTGCCCTGACAACGCGCCTTGAGACATTGTGGGCGCTGTTCCGTAAACATGGCGGAAGCATCCGCGTTATTGCTGCTGCCGCAGGCGTGCTTGGACTTACCGATACGGACTGCCTCCCTCGCCCCCTGCAGCCTTTGTCAGCAGGTGATATCGCGGATATTGCCCGTGTGATAACCACACTGGAGCTGAAATAACCGCCCTTGAGGACCGGATGTCTGCCGGTCCTTCTGAAACCTGACCGGGCATTACTGCGACAGGCGGATTCTGACGATCTCGGCAAAATATTCCGCGCCGGTTAGTAAAATTTCATCGTTAAAGTCATAACAGGCATTGTGCAGCGGCGTATTGCCCTGCGGGTCTGACGCATCGCCGTTACCTAAAAAGACAAAGCAGCCTGGAATTTTCTGCAGGAAAGCGCCGAAGTCTTCCGAGATCATCATCTGCGCGACATTGCCATCGACGTTCTTCTCCCCCACAACGTTCTCTGCCGCGTTCACCGCCACGTCCACGCAATGTTGCCAATTCACCGTTGGCGCGAACTCGTGCGTATAAATAAACTCGCACTGCGCCCCATGCATCGCGCAAATGGCTTCGCTGATGGTTCGCATCCGTTCTTCCAGCAAGGTCTGCACCTCAGGGGAGTAGCTGCGGGTATCGCCCTTAATTTCAACATGGGTGGGAATGGCATTGCGGATGCCATCGGTGTGCAGTTCCGTACATGAAATAACCGCCGGCACGTTAGGATCGACGTTGCGCGAAACGATGGTTTGCAGCGCCAGAATAATCTCCGCCGCAATCACCAACGGATCTTTACTCATATGCGGACGTGCGGCATGTGCCCCCTGACCGGTAATGCGAATAATAAAGTTATCTTCACTGGCCATGATCCCCCCCACCCGCGTAGCGATGGTTCCAGCCTTCATGCCTGGCATATTGTGCAGACCATAAATCTCTTCAATGGCAAAACGCTCGATAACGCCGTCCGCCATCATCGCATTCGCACCGTAACCCGGCTCTTCAGCTGGCTGAAAAACAAAACAGACGGTGCCATTGAAGTTCTGACGCTGCAACAGCAACTGCGCAGCACCCAGCGCAATGCAGGTATGGCCGTCATGTCCACAACCGTGCATACGTTCAGCGGTGCCCGATCGATAAGACCGCTCGCCCTGTTCTGTCAACTGGATAGCGTCAATATCGGCGCGAATAGCGATAACGCCCTTTCCGTCACCGCATTTCAGCACACCCACCAGCCCGGTTTTACCAATGTTACGATGCACTTCGATCCCCATCGCCTCGAGTTTTTCGGCGATGAATTGCGCAGTTTTTACCTCTTCAAAGGCACTTTCCGGGTTGGCATGCAGATGACGACGCCATGCAATAAGCTGCTGCTTTAACTGTTCCTGATTCATATTATTCTCCTGTAAAACGCTATTCCGCGCGCTGGGCGCGTTGTAATACCACCTGCAGCAGCACGTTGGCACCGGCAATCAGGTCTTTGGCTTCGCTATGCTCTTTGACGTTGTGACTAATGCCATCAACGCAGGGGACGAAGATCATCCCGGCCGGGCAAACCGAGGCCATAAACTGCGCATCATGACCTGCACCGCTCGGCAGACGCCTACAACTCAGCGCCTGACGCTTTGCCTCGTCTTCTACGGCATTGACAATTTCATCGGCAAAAATAACCGGGTTAAAGCGCACCAGCGAACGACTGGTTATTTCAACGCCCTCTTCTTGTGCCGTTCTGGCGACAAACTCGGCAAGCCGTTGTTCCGCCAGTTTTAAGGTCTCATTATCGGTATTGCGCAAATCCACCGTCATCACGACATGGTTGGGAATCACGTTAATCAGGTTCGGTTTAAAGACCATATGTCCGACAGTAGACACCTGATCGCCACCAAGAGTAAGCGCCAGTTCACGGGCGTATACGGCGATCTTCGCCGCCGCCAGTCCGGCATCGTGGCGCATATTCATCGGCGTGGTGCCCGCATGGTTGGAGACACCGGTCAACGTAAATTCCTGCCACGAAATGCCCTGCACGCCGGTTACCACTCCGATATCAATTCTCTCTTTGTCGAGGATCGGTCCCTGTTCGATATGCAGTTCAACGTAGCTATCCACCGACAGGTCGCCCGGTCGACAAGCGCCTTTGTAACCAATCTCGCATAACGCCTCATCAAGAGTTACCCCATCAAGATCCTTCGCTGCCAACGCTGCATCAAGAGGATATTCACCAGCAAACACCACGCTGCCCATCATATCGGGCTGAAAACGTACGCCTTCTTCGTTGGTAAAGAAGGTGACCGCCAGCGGACGACGGGGACGAATGCCCGCCTCTAAAAGAGTGGCAATCACCTCCAGACCCGCCATCACGCCGTAATTGCCGTCGTACAAACCGCCAGTGCCGACGGTGTCAATATGCGAGCCCATCATGACCATCGGTAACGCCTCTTCACCGGCATAGACGCCAGTAACATTGCCAATAGCATCGATATAGATTGCCAGACCCAGCGCTTTCATTCTTGCAACGACAAAGTCCCTGCCCGCTTTATCCTCCGCGGTCGCCGCGAGGCGACAGACGCCCCCGCCCTCCAGCGCGCCACATTCGCCGAGCGCGAACAAAGAATCGATAAGCCGCTGGCCGTTAATCTGCAGATAATGACTCATAAAAACATCTCGCTATTCATCGTGGTTACTGGAACATGCCGTAAAAAATGGCAGATACGGTAATCAACCCAATCAGGGTGACAAAAATGTTGCTGGCTTTGCCGCGATACGGTGCCAGCACCGGTAATTTATGGATGGCATACATCGGTAACAGCAGTAGGATGGCCGCCCCAGTAGGGCCGCTGATGCACTCAATAATGCCGAGAATACTGGGGTTTTTATAGGCAGCGAACCAGCAGGTCAGAACCATAAAAACCAGGATAACAGCGTCAACCGCGCGAATACCTGGCTTTTTCCCCCGAGAGGCGGCAGCCTCAAGAATCAGGTCTCGCAGTGATTCATACGCGCCGATATAGTGGCCCAGAAATGATTTGGTAATGGCGACAAATGCGATAATCGGCGACAGCCAGGCAATAATTGGCGTGTCAAACTGGTTCGCAAGATACGAAAGTATTGAGAGGTTTTGCGCCTTCGCTTCCGCCAGTTGCTGTGGCGACAGACTTAACACGCAACTGAGGACGAAAAACAGCACGACCACTATCATCAACAGGATGCCATAGCGCTGAATCTGTGCGCATTTGCGCTCGGCAAGTTCCAGGCCGTAGCGCTGTTTCTGGCGCACGACCATCGGCGAAATAATCGGATAGTGGTTAAACGACATCACCAATACCGGAAACGTCATCCACAGCGTCAAGAAAATGCTGCGCCCATCCCCCATCGCGCTAATGCTTACGGTGTGAAAAATCGCGCCGTTCCAGTGCGGAATCAGAAACAGCGACATAAATATCAGCGAGATAATAAAGGGATAAACCAGGGTGCTCATCACTCGCATGATCAGCCGCTGCCCCAGGCGGACAATAAGCATCAGCCCGAGAATCAACACGATAGCCACCAGCGCCCGTGGCGGCTCCGCCAAGCCGAGCTGGTGGCGGATAAAACTCTGCGCAGTATTGGTGATCGCCACTGCATACATAATCAAAATGGTATAGACGGCGAAAAAATAGATAACGGTAAACACCTTCCCCGCCAGCGCGCCGAAATGTTCGCCGATAACATCGGTAATGGTGCTTTCCGGCGTATTCGAAGAGTAAATGAAGCGCGCCAGTCCGCGATGCGCCAGATAGGTAATCGGAAAAGCAAGAACGAAAACAATCAATAGCGGCCAAAAGCCGCCGATCCCGGCATTTATTGGTAGAAACAGCACCCCAGCGCCAATCGCCGTTCCGAACAGGCCAAGCACCCAAACGGTATCTTCGCCATGCCATTTTGTGGAATTACAATATCCTCTTTCTTCTGTAACAGCAGTTTCAGTATTCATCGGTCATGTTCTCTCAGCATTACGCGAAATCGCATATGTTTTATTTATTGTCAGAACGCATGTCATACCAAGGGCATGTAGGGTAGGTAAGATGGCCCTCTTATTATTGCCGTTGGCGGTTAGCCATTGCGGCCAAACCAGACGATGTCTTCATAGACATCCGGGGAAGTGTCCCCTTCGGTACTGATTAACAGGACGTGCGCATCGGCATTGAGCCGCAGCGATTCGGCGAGATGGCGAAACTCCGGCTGGGTCATCAGCGCATACAGCACCCCCGCGCCGATAGCGCCGGATTCGCCGGAAATAAAGGGTTCATCGGTGCCGGGGCGCGGCGCAGCCAGCAAACGCATACCGTTGGCGGCAAGATGATCGTCAGCGGAGATAAAGCAGCGGGCATGGTCGCGCAGCATCGGCCAACTGGTGATGTTCGGCTCGCCGCAGGCAAGTCCGGCCATCAGGGTCGCCATATCGCCGCCGACGCTGTGCGGCTGACCATCATTAATGGTCGCCGAGCGGTATAGACAATTTGCTTTATGCGGTTCGACAATGACGATTGTCGGCGCTTGCTGCTGCATTTTTTCGACGAAATAGCCCATGATGCTGCCCGCGAAGGAGCCAACCCCAGCCTGCAAAAAGAGATGTGTCGGCAGCGGCGCCCCGCTTTGCATCAGTTGATCCCAGGCTTCAACGGCGAGCGTCATATAACCTTGCATGATCCAGGTTGGAATCTGTTCGTAACCTTGCCAGGCAGTATCCTGCAACAGCACCCATCCCCGCTCTTTAGCGGTTTTATCAGCCAGCCTCACGGTATCGTCGTAGTTAAGATCGGTGATGGTGCATTCAGCGCCATGTCGACGAATATTTTGCGCCCGCACCAGCGATGAACCTTTCGGCATGTAGACCACCGCCCGTAACCCAAGCTGCTCCGCCGCCCACGCCACGCCGCGCCCGTGATTGCCGTCGGTGGCCGTCACAAACACAATATCTTTAATGCGGGCTTTAATTTCCGGCGAATTAAGATCGGCGAAGCTCAGGGTATTAATGTCACGCCCGAGTCGTTCGGCGAGATATTTCCCCATAGCATAAGATCCACCCAGCCCTTTAAACGCATTAAGACCAAATCGCTGCGCCTCATCTTTAATATGCAGCGACCCCAGCCCCAGACGCTGGCTTAAATAGCCCAGCTTGCGTAGCGGCGTTACCCGGTAGTCAGGAAATTTCTGGTGAAAAGCCAGCACGTCTGCGCCGACACGGTCATTGAGCAGGCTGAGATCGACGCCCTGACCATAAACTTTTTGGCGAGAATTGAATTGGTATTTCATTATGTCCGTCATAAATACACCTTTTTTATTCATACCGTCATGCCGCGATGAATTAATTCCCCCCACTAAACAACAGGCGTAGAGCTCCACGCGGCCAAATTAAGCGCAGGCCGAATAACGGAATGAACGGGTTGTGAAATAATGTGGGTTGTGTCGTTATCGGCTAAAAAACACGATTTATCGTCTTCCCACTGATTGAGATGGTACACTGCCCCCAACGGTAAAATGGCGCAAAATTGCCCTAAGAGGCGCAATTTTCAATCTGATTTACCTATCTGGCGCAACAAAGTTGCATTAGTGAGGCGTATCACACTTTTATAAGGCCGTTGAAACGATGAAACTGGACACTTGGGATAAAAAAATACTCACACTGTTGCAGCGCAATAATCGCCTGTCGCAGCGAGAGATCGCCGATCTCGTCAGCCTTTCCCCCTCGGCAGTCAATCGGCGGATCGCTGCACTGGAAGAAGCCGGTATTATTAGAGGCAGCGTCAGCCTGATCGACGCCACTAAAGTTGGTCGCCCTATCACTATCATGGCGCAGGTCACCATTGAAAATGAGCGTCTCGATCTGCTGGAAGAAGACAAGCAGCGGTTCGTGAGTTGTCCGCAGGTGCAACAGGTTTATTACGTTACCGGCGATTTTGATTTCCTGCTGGTAATGAACGTCCGCGATATGGCGGAGTACGAGGCCCTGACCCGCGATCTCTTTTTCGCATCAGGGAATATCAAATCCTTCCGCACCCTCGTTTCGATGCAAAATGCCAAGCAGGAAATGACAGTGGTTATCGAGTAAAACGCCCGGCGGATGATGGCGGCAGGTCAGAAATTGGCCCATGTCTAATTTATTTCCGAAATCCGCCCTTCCATATGCGAATTCTACTTGTCTGCCAGAAGATGACAGATAACATGACTATCCCCCCGAGTAACGGGGAAAACGATTTTTTATTGGGCTACAAACAGAGAGACTACAGAAAGGACACCGAATCCGCTGGCGTAACCAGAACATACAGGCCATCACGGTCTGCAATCTTGCAGTTTTTCTCTCTGGCTTTCAGATGCTAAAGAGAAACTAGCGCGGTAAACTGCGCCAGCTCTGGGTTTATCCGTGGTTACCTTGCGTTAACATGAGGCCAGTACTGATTAGTGCCTCACAATATACATTGTGCGGCTGTATGCGACATCTTCAGGGTTAGTAATCGGGTACCCTTTCAGCCACGGTTTAATTAACCGCCCGTTGGTATACTGATAAATTGGTGCAATAGGTGCCTGTTCCATCAGAATTTTCTCTGCCGTATTATAATCCGCATTCCGCGCCTTCTCGGTATTTTCCAACGTAGCCTGAGTTAATACTTTATCGTATGCCGGATTATTAAAGCGGGAGATATTGCCCGTATGGGTCGATGTTAATAACGACAGGAACGTAGAAGGCTCATTGTAGTCCCCCACCCAGGAAGCGCGGATCACATCAAAATTGCCGGTATTACGGCTGTCGATATAGGTTTTCCACTCCTGATTCTGCAGTTTTACGTCGACACCGAGGCTTTTCTTCCACATAGAAGCCACTGCGATAGCAATCTTTTGGTGGTTTTCAGAGGTATTGTACAGCAGCGTCAGTTTAAGCGGTTTCTGTGGACCATAGCCAGCTGCACGCAGCAGGGTTTTCGCCTGAGCATTCAACTCTTCCTGACTCATTTGCTCAAACGGCGAAGGTTCAGGTACAAATCCTGCCGTAACATCCGGCGTGAAATGCCAGGCGGGCTTCTCGCCGGTACCTAATACTTTCTCCGCCATCAAACGACGATCGATCGTCATACTCAGCGCCAGGCGCACGCGGGAATCGGCAGTCGGTCCCTTCTGGGTATTAAAGGCATAATAGTAAGTGCCAAGCTGAGGCGGGGTATAAACCTGGCCCGGAATATCCTTCAACAGTTTCTGATACATGTTTTTCGGGAAGGATTCCGTGATATCAATATCACCCGCAAGGTAGCGCTTAGTGGCTGCCGATTCCTGATTAATGGGCAGGAAGGTGACTTTTTGCAGAACCGTTTTGCCGTTGTCCCAGTAATGCGTATTCGGTACAACGACCAGTTTTTCATTTACGACGCGATCTTTGAGCACGTAGGCGCCGTTACCAATCAGATTACCCGGTTTGGTCCACTCTTTGCCGCTCTCAACATTGGCTTTTTGTACCGGATAAAATGCAAAACTTGCCGTCAGATTGGCAAACCAGGGGAGCGGTTTATCCAGTTGAACTTTTAATGTACGCGCATCGACCGCGCTAACGCCAAGCTTATCAGGCGCTGCTTTGCCATCGATGATCGCCTGAGCATTGCTAATACCCGCCAGCGCAGCAAACCACGCAAACGGTGATAGTGTTTTGGGATCAACCAGACGCTGCCAGCTGTAGACAAAATCCTGCGCCGTTACCGGTGTACCATCGGACCATTGCGCATTGTCGCGTAGCGTAAACGTCCAGATGCGGTTATCGTTACTTTTCCACTGGGTGGCGACGCCAGGAACAATTTCTCCCTTCTCATTCTGATTGACCAGCCCTTCAAATAAATCACGAATAACCTGAATTTCAGGAAGCCCGACGGCCTTTGCCGGATCAAGCGACGCCGGTTCATCTTTTATATGCCGCACCAGTTCTTGTTTCTCTGCCAGTACCGTTCCGCTGGGAACATCAGCAGCCCATGATAAGGAAATGCTACTAACCAACAGCGCACAACAGGTTACTGAAACAGAATGCTGCATAAAATACCCTCAATTCCGGCTACTAAGTGAATGTGTAATTATTTGTATCGCCAGCAGGAAATGCAATTAACTTCCGACAAGAAAGTGATATTACACCTGAAAAGATAAGTGTGTGAAAACGATTTGATTATCCATACATTTTGCACAACACTGCGAGTAACTATTCGAGCATTTAGAGATGACTATGACCGCTACCCGTCCCCGTGCCGAGCGCGGCGCATTTCCGCCAGGAACCGAACATTACGGACGTTCATCGTTAGGCGCACCGCTAATCTGGTTTCCTGCGCTGGCAGCCGATCATGAAAGCGGCCTGATACTGGCAGGTACGCACGGCGACGAAAACTCATCTGTCGTCACCCTTTCCTGCGCATTGCGTACGCTTAACCCTTCCCTGCGTCGTCACCATGTGGTGCTGGCGGTGAACCCCGACGGTTGCCAGCTTGGGCTGCGCGCAAATGCGAACGGCGTAGATCTTAACCGTAATTTTCCTGCCGCAAACTGGAAAGCGGGTGAAACGGTATATCGCTGGAACAGTAGTGCCGAAGAACGCGACGTGGTTTTGCTGACCGGCGAGCATCCGGGGTCAGAACCAGAAACCCAGGCGCTGTGTCATCTTATTCACCGGATTCATCCCGCCTGGGTGGTTTCTTTTCACGATCCGCTGGCCTGTATTGAAGATCCCAGACGCAGCGAGTTAGGCGCATGGCTGGCGCAGTCATTTGAATTGCCGCTTGTCACCAGCGTAGGTTACGAAACGCCTGGCTCTTTTGGTAGCTGGTGCGCCGACCTGAACTTGCACTGTATCACCGCCGAATTTCCGCCCATTTCATCCGATGAAGCGAGCGAGAAATACCTGCTGGCCATGTCCAATCTCCTGCGTTGGCACCCTAGAGATGAAGCTGTCCGGTCGTAAAATGCAGGGATGGCTCCGCGTCGCTGGCAAGCCAGGTAGGTCCATCGAGATCGGCAAAACTGACCTGCGGCGTGAGGGGTAACGCCGCGCTAATCGCCCGGGATGTACACAGCATGCAGCCCAGCATCAGCGCAAATCCCTGCTCGCGCGCATCGACGGCCAGCGCCAGCGCTTCGGTCAGGCCCCCTGTTTTATCCAGTTTGATATTGACCATTTCATAGCGCCCGTGCAGCGCTTTCAGGCTGCTGCGGGTGTGGCAACTTTCATCTGCGCAGATCGGTAGCGGATGCACAAAATTCTCCAGCGCGGCATCATCCTGCGCCGGGAGCGGTTGTTCCAGCATCGCAACCCCTAAATCAGCCAGAAGCTGACAGCGCGCGGCCAGGCCCTCTGCCCGCCAGGATTCGTTAGCGTCGACGATGATCGTGGCCTCAGGAACAGCCGCACGAATGGCAACCATCCGTTCGCTGATTAAACGGGCATCCAGTTTGACTTTCAGCAGTCTCGCCCCATTCTCCCACAGTGCCGCCGCGCTCGCCGCCATCTGTTCGGGCGTTCCAATCACCACCGTTTGCGCTGTCGTCACCACCTCAGCCAGTTCGCAACCCACCAGCTCAGCCAGAGACAACTGCTGTTGTCGCGCATTCAGATCCCACAACGCACAGTCCACCGCGTTACGCGCCGCTCCCGCTGGCAGCAGCTTTTGCAGTTCTTCACGCGTCAGTCCATTTTCCAGTTGTGGCGCAATGCTCATAATTTGCGCCAGCACTGAGGCATCGCTTTCACCGTAGCGCGGATAAGGCGTACACTCTCCGACGCCTGTGACACCATTTTCTTCCACTTCGACCACCACCACATGCGCTTCGGTTCTGCTCCCACGGGCAATAACAAAGGGAGTGTGCAGCGGCCAGGCTTCCTCATATACCTTTACTGTTCTCATTCGTTTTCCTTAGTGCAGTCCCTGAAGCGGATATCCGCAAATAGCGTTTGCCGTGTTAACTGCTGATGGCATAAACTAGCCTCGACGTTAACTATATGTAAACAGGAAGATAACCATGTCACAAACCGTTCATTTCCAGGGCAACCCGGTTGCAGTCGCTGGCTCCATTCCTCAGGCAGGAAGCAAAGCTCAGGCTTTTACCCTTGTGGCTAAAGATCTGTCTGACGTTACGCTGGGCCAGTTCGCCGGCAAGCGCAAAGTGCTGAATATTTTCCCAAGCATCGATACCGGCGTTTGCGCGGCATCGGTACGTAAGTTTAACCAACTGGCGACAGAAATCGACAATACCGTCGTACTGTGCGTTTCGGCCGACCTGCCCTTTGCACATTCTCGTTTTTGCGGTGCGGAAGGTCTGAGCAACGTTATCACGCTGTCCACCCTGCGCAATGCAGAATTCCTGAAAAACTACGGTGTTGAAATCACTGAAGGCCCATTAAAAGGGCTGGCCGCGCGCGCCGTGGTGGTTATCGACGAGAATGACAACGTTATTTTCAGCCAACTGGTCAATGAAATTACCAACGAGCCGGATTACACTGCCGCTCTGGACGTGCTGAAAGCGTAATAAACACTTAGCCTTCTATACAACACATTCTCAACCTCGCTACGGCGGGGTTTTTTATTGTGCACAGCCCCTCCAGCCAGGCTGGGGGTTTTCCATAGACAACAAGTAAGCCGTAACATTGCTGTTACGGCTTTGAAGGTGAGGACTTTTTTAACTTACCTGGACGCTTTTAACATCTCATCCGTTAAGGTAATCGAATCCAGCACGGTAAATATTTTTGCACTTTCACTACTGCCGTCGGCGGTAGCCGCATAAACTTTATCACCCGCTTTCAGTTTATTCACAGAGATAGTCTCAGAAGGCGACCAGTAACCCCGCTGCGAATTCAACACCGTGGAACAACCTTTACCGGACTTCTTGACCCCCCCATGGAACCATGAGCCACAAAAATTGGTGGTCGTTTTTCCTTTCGCGTCGGTTGAATCGTAATAAAAGTTAACGTACTGATACGTAATCATCATCGACGTACTTGCATTAATCGTATACGTCAACGAACCATTTTTAACCGACGTCTCTGACGATGCAATTTGCGAAGGGCTGCCCGTACTCACATCTTCAAGTGTGTACTGATAAGTTAACACAACGTTACCTTTCGCATCGGTAACTGTAACGTTATGCCCTTCGGTAATGAATCCAGACATTATGGATAACTTAACCGTGGAATAACCATTACCTGAATCGGTTATCGTTACCTGGTCGTTCCCTTTGTTGCCGTATTTACCGAAATAGTACGGCTCACCAACGGCATCAATATTCCAGCCATCGTGTTGCAATGTGACGGTATACTCCCCACTCTCAATACTGGCAGTATTTTGCGTCCATTTTAATTCCGGGTTAGATTTCGATTTGTCAACATTGATGTCTTTGATTTCCGTCTCTGCCGGTGTCTCATCGCTATGGGTAAACGGTGCAAACACTTCGCTGAAGGCGTATTGCGGTGCCTGAGATTCCGTTAACCCACTGTGTTCCGGCGAGACCTGACCGGCAACACCCGGCTGATCACGCATCATCGACCACATACCAATCATGCCCATATCGCGATCTTTGGCATCGTCCATCACCAGGTTAGCATCCGACAGATAGAACACTTCGCCCTGCACGTCGTTGTAGCCGTTCATCGGCGTAACGCCCATCATGGCGTTGATCTCGTCATCGCTCTTATCGGTGAATATCTGTTTTAACTGGCTTGACAGGTTTTCTATGGCTGAGGTTGCACATTTGCCATGAATATTCTGCCCTTCCGTACCGTCGGACTGACAGATACTGCTGCCGTAGTCCATCGCCATCACGTTTACGCCCGCCAGATATACACCTTTGGCCTTCGCATCGTTCAGTACATACAGACCGTCATCGGTCAGACCGGTAGGCAGAATAGGCAACGTGTACCAGATCCCTACGCTACGACCTTCAGCTTTCCATTGATCCTGCGCAGCCTTAACGGCTTCGTTACGGCGGTTAATGGAGTCATGGTCGGCAACCCAGGTCCCTTCGATATCGAAGTCCAGCACGTTCAGGTTGAGGTTTTCAACGATGTCATAATAGTGTTGCTGCAGTTGTGATACGTCGGTACAGGCTGCCGCCAACGGCGAGTTGTTGGCGCCACCGATGGAGACCATGATATCTCCGCCTGCTTCACGCAGCGCTTTAATTTTACTGTACTGCGTGTAGTCATTAATGTTGTAGGCCGTGCCCCAGGTTGGCAGACAGGTATCAGCATCCTTCGCCACCACAAAGGCCATGGTGAAGTGGGTCACATTCTGGTTTTTGGCAAGACTGGCAAGGTCTGGCAGCGAGTTCAGGGTATAGTCGACATACGGCGCGTAGACATGAGCAGGCCATGCAGATGAAGGTGTCCCGACCATTGCTTTAGTGCCGGACCAGTCAATATAAATTTTCCACGGATTGGTATCGGCTGGCGTGACTTTCTGGACTTTAGCCTGGGAAACATAGTTTTCGCCGTTATATCGAATGAGTGTCCCGCTTTCATACAGCGTTGAAGAATTAAATTCAGGCGCATTATTGAGTTGATCCGTCGTATAAGTTACGACAGCACCCAGCGGTTTCCACGGGCGACCATTGGTGCCAGACGGGTTCTGGTTTGCCTCCAGGGAAGGATCATCGCCAATGGTATAAAAGAGCGCCTCATATTCCTGGCCATCTTTCTGAACTTTATCGCCTTTATTGTACGTCGTGGTTGCCGACCACTGCGCGACTTCCGCATACACTTCCCATGGATTGGCTGCGCCCGGCGTGAAACCGTATGCGCTCTGTGCGGTAGAAGTCTGCCAGGTCGCACCGTTGTAGGTAACAATATCATTGGCACTGTAGGCATTTGCGCTACTGTAGTCCGGATAGGTTACCGTACCGCCGCCAGTGTCGCAGGTTGTCGGGTTACCGTATTCTGCGATTTCTGCAGCGGTTGCATCACGTTCAAAACGCCAGGGATTATTAGCTTCGTCATCTGAGGCATTTCCCGGACAATCTGAAGCGCCAACCCACCAGGCATTGGTATAGACGCCGCTGTCATAAATAACTTCGTAAGGGCCGGTTCCTTCTTGTCCACTCCAGGCTTCAAGAGCCAATACGGGTGCTGCGACGCATAATGCGCCCATTCCAATTATTGTTTTGGTAAATATATTAAGTTTCATAATCATCCCTTATTAATAATCGCATTATTCAAAATGCGGTTAATTGTAAGAGGAATGCGGAATGAGTGAAATGAATAGCAACTACAGGGATAATTAATTAAGAATGAGGGATACTGGTCACATGAGTATTAATATTCAATATAAATACATTAAAATAAATTAATAATATGAACAAATAAAAAATGCCAACCCCATAATCAGGATTGGCAATAATACTTTATTCTTCACTTTTCTTTTGATTCAAACCATACTCGCGTAACTTGTTAGCGATCGCAGTATGTGAAACACCAAGCCGTTTGGCCAGTTTACGCGTGCTGGGGTAATTCATATACAACTGCGTCAGCACAGAGCGTTCAAAGCGGCTGGTAATTTCATCCAGCGAGCCTTCCATCACCTCTTCTCCGACCGCAACCGTTGCCGCATCGTAATCTGGCAATAATATATCCTGTGGTCGCAACTCATATCCCTCTAACTGGGTCAACGCCCGATAGATGGCATTTTTAAGCTGGCGCACGTTACCTGGCCAACCGTAGCGGGTTAATACCGTACTGAGATCGGCAGACAGTTTCGGACGCGGTACGCCCTGTTCGTCGGCAAAACGCGCCACAAACAGTTCGGTGAGCGGCATGATATCTTGCGGACAATCGCGCAGCGGCGGCAGGTTGAGGGTCAGCACGTTCAGACGATAATACAGATCTTCGCGGAACAAACCTTTCTGCACCAGCTCCACCAGGTTCTTTTGCGTGGCGCAAATCACACGTACATCGACATGGACTTCATGATCTTCGCCAACCCGGCGGAAGGTCCCGTCATTGAGGAAACGCAACAATTTGGTCTGCATGCTCGGCGACATTTCGCCAATCTCATCCAGCAGCACCGAGCCGCCGTTAGCCTGCTCGAAGAACCCTTTTTTACCTTCCCCTGCGTGACCGAACAACTCGCTTTCGACCGCGTCTTCAGGGATCGACGCACAGTTCAGCGCCAGATACGGCTTCGCCGCACGCGGGCTCGCCAGATGACAGGCATGGGCAAAGAGATCCTTACCCGTACCGGTATTACCGGTGATCAGCAACGGTGCGCTCAGCGTCGCCAGCTTACGGGCCTGTTCTACGACATGCTTCATTTTGGCGCTGACGGCAATAATCTGGCTAAACGCACTCAGATCCTGCGTGGTCATATTTTGCAACTGACGCCCCATCCGGATGGTGGAACGCAGCATGACGACGGCTCCCGTCAGCATTTGCTCCTGATTTTCACCCTGCAAATGAACGGGCGTAATTTCCATCAGGAAATTCTGTCCGTTAATCACGACATGCTCGCTATGTGAATCCTGCGGATTGCTTTCGAGCCAGCGCTGGAAGTTAAAACCATTGATTAACTGGGCGGCAGTATGATTACGCATCCGCTCCTGAGAGTGAGCAAAAAGCTGACAGCTCGCAGGGTTCGCCATCTCAATTTTGCTTTTCATATCCAGAGAAAGAACGGGTTCAGGCAATGCCTCGAGCAGCGCACTCAGCGCCAGATGTTCCCGTTCGGAAGGCATCCAGGGGACGGTACGTACATCCGTAACTCCTGAAATACGGCGGATTTCAGCCATCAGACTACTGAAGTTGGTGAACTCCAGTTCCGCAAAATTAAGGTAAATTCGCCCGATGGGGTCAATCTCGATACCGCGTAAATCAATGCTTCTTAGCACCAGTAAATCGAGCAATTCGCGGGTCAGACCAAGTCGGTCTTCACAAAAGACTTCCAAACGCATAGGAACCTTCACCTGGACAAGAGATTATGTGTTAAATGATAAGACAGTATTTGGTTTGCAGGAAGAACTCTGTCAACAAATATTGACAGCACGCTGGAAAATTGGGCGCCGCGGCGTAAAGTTATACCATCGACACCCTGTTCCAGTTAACTTTCACGCGGAGATTTGTTCTTTTGTAAGGTCTCTTTGACCTGACCAATCAACTGGCGGCGAAAATCCCCAAGTCGTGGTTTATCGTCATCGATCCACGGGAGCGGACGGCAGAGTTCCATCGCTTTAATACCCAGACGCGCCGTTAACAGCCCGGCACCAATACCCTGCGCAGCACGTGTGGATAAGCGCGCGGCCAGATCTTGCGACATCCAGTCCATACCAACCTCGCGGACCAATTCGCTGGCGCCGGCAAAGGCGATATTCAGCAGCACCAGCCGGAACAGACGCAGACGACTGTAATACCCGAGCTCAATGCCATACAACGAGGCAATACGATTAATCAGCCGCAGATTGCGCCAGGCGATAAATGCCATATCCACCAGCGCCAGTGGGCTGACGGCAATCATCAGTGTGGACTCCGCCGCAGAACGACTGATCTCACGTCGCGCCTGCGCGTCCAGCACCGGTTGCACAAGATGGGCATACAGGCTGACGATTTCACGATCGTTTTGCGTTTCGTGGATAGAGGCATACCAGCGCTGTAACGCCGGATGGGACTGATCAATACCCGCCTGCTGCGCCAGCTTTTCACAAAATGCGCGACCTTTTCCTGTTCCGTGGCTATGAAGCAGGTCTCGCGCTTCATCACGTTCATGCGCTCGCTGGCGCAAACGCCACAACCTGCGCCACTCGGTCGCCACTGAACCCACGCCTGCGCCGACGATCAGCGCGCCCGCGGCGCACCCTCCCAGCGCGACCCAGTCCTGAGTCTGCCAGGCATTCATGGTCCACTGTACGCCCTGTGCGACAACACTCACACCAAACAGCGCCAGCCCGCCCATCACCATTTTGCGCCACAAACTGCGTTTAGGACGCAAGGCAGCATCAATCACCGCTTCTGCCTGACCTTCGTCTTCCAGAGGCTCATCCAGTGTCGCCGGAGCAAAGGTCTGCGCTTCCGTTTCATTGAACATTTGCTGCGCTTTAAACGCCGTGTTTTGTTCCACGTCCAGCGGACCTGAGAAATCGATACGCGGTTTTAACGGCTCGCTCATCGCAATTTATCTCCTATTAAAAACTCCAGCGCGGCATCAAGACGGATATGCGGTAAGGGGTTATCAACATCCATCACCTGCGGGCGAAATGCTTCAAACTGAAATCCCTGGCTGTCCCAGAATGCCTGTCCTGGCAGTCGTGCGGGCACTTCACCAGGATAGACGGTCAGCGGTTCGCCATCGCTCAGGCGATTGCCACGCAGCGCTGGGATCTTTTCGCCTTTCACATCAATCAGGCCGCTGGTGGTTGCCTGTACCGATGCCAGGCCCAGACAATCCATGCTAATACCTTCGAACGCGGCGTTTTGCCAGGCATCCTGAATCAGTTGCTGGAGCAACGACACCATATTGGCATGCTGATCGACCGTGACATGGTCAGCTTTGGTGGCGGCAAATAACAGTTTGTCGATCACCGGAGAGAACAGCCGACGAAACAGCGTACGCTGCCCGTAATGGAAGCTTTGCATCAATTGGGTCAGCGCCAGACGCATATCATTGAACGCCTGTGGCCCGCTGTTGAGCGGTTGCAGACAATCCACCAGTACAATCTGGCGATCAAAACGCAGGAAGTGATTCTTATAAAAGCCCTTCACAACCTTTTCGCAATAGTAATTAAACCGCTCGCGCAACATGCCTGCGTTGGTGTGTTTGTCCGCCTGCGCCAGCTTAGATTCGCCGTATTCTTCCACATCCGGCCACGGGAAGAATTGCAGCGCGGGCGCACCCGCCATATCTCCCGGCAGGACAAAGCGTCCTGGTTGAATAAAATGCAGTCCCTGCTGTTTGCACTGATGCAAATACTCCGTCCACGCCGCGGCAATTTCCGCCAGACGGTTTTCATCAGCAGGGGCCAGCGGATCCAGCCCCTGGCATAGCTGTCGCCATCTGGCCGACCATTCGCCCCGCTGACCTTGCAATAATCCGGTCATCTGCCGCGACCAGCTCAGGTAATCCTGCGCCAGCATCGGTAGATCGAGCAGCCACTCGCCCGGATAATCGACGATTTCCAGGTATAGCGTGGAGGTGTCTTTGAAGTGGCGCAGCAAAGAGTCATTGGACTTGTAGCGCAGCGCCAGGCGAATTTCGCTCACCCCGCGCGTCGGTGTCGGCCAGGCTGGCGGAGAACCATACAGTTGAGCCAGTCCCTCATCATAGGTAAAACGCGGAATGCCAAAATCACGTTGAGGAACCCGTTTAACGCCGAGCAGACGTTCTTCGCGCACGCAGTTGAGCAACGGCAGACGCGCACCGGCATGAATATTGAGTAACTGGTTTACCATCGCGGTGATGAACGCAGTCTTACCGCTACGGCTAAGCCCGGTGACAGCCAGGCGCAAATGCCGATCTACGCCGCGATTAACCAGCGAATTGAGTTCATTTTTAAGTCGCTTCATCGCCATCCCGTTATGCTGAAGGAACCGAAGAAATTATAACAAACAGGAAGTAAAGATAGGGGTCAATTCTTATTTATCAACTACCTGAGCGGTGTCAGACGGCATTATTCCTGCCGCCTGTTACAGAAGATATACGGATGGTTTAGTTATTCTCTACTTTTGGCAGCGCGATCTGGTTGATTCCACCTTCATTCGTCACCTGCGTGTAGCCCATTTCAACGAGCATATCCTTCGCCTGCCCCGACTGACGCCCGGAGTTGCAATACAACTTCACGGTGTCGGTCTTATCAGGCACTTCTGTTGCGATACGCGCCTTCATCTCTTTTAACGGAATATTGACGGCCCCCTGAATATGCTGCTGTTGGTATTGCTCAGGAACACGAACATCAATCCAGTGTTCGGCAGCATAAACCGGCATGCCAATGACCAGAGCCAACGCTAATACGCCTTTTTTAAACATAATATCTTCCTGATCGATAGTTGGATTTCACTACAACACTATACGCCAGTTCTTAAGAAAATATTGCGACTGCATTATCATCGTACACACCAGCAGATCGCATTGTTCTTCAGGTAACACATTGTGCGGTGTGTCTTTTGATTTTTCTGTCAGCATTCTGTGATTGTTGTCATTCGGCATTGAACTCCATAATATGTCCGCCATTGACTCTCGGACGGAGCTTGGGATCTATGTCTCCTACCATTTATGATATTGCACGAGCCGCTGGCGTATCAAAATCCACGGTATCGCGCGTGCTGAATAAGCAAACCAACATCTCGCCGGAAGCGCTGGAAAAAGTGCTGCGCGCTATTGATGAGTTACAGTATCAGCCCAATAAACTGGCTCGGGCGCTCACCTCTTCCGGCTTTGACGCAATAATGGTGATATCAACCCGTTCTGCCAAAACAACCGCCGGTAATCCCTTTTTCTCTGAAGTGCTGCATGCTATTACGGCCAAAGCCGAAGAAGTCGGTTTTGATGTCATATTACAGACGTCGCGAAGCACCGAAGATGATTTACAAAAATGTGAGAGTAAAATTAAGCAAAAATTGATCAAAGGCATCATTATGCTGAGTTCTCCCGCCGATGAATCTTTTTTTGCAAGACTGGATAAATATAACGTCCCGGTCGTGGTTATTGGTAAAGTGGAAGGAGAGTATGCCAATGTGTATTCTGTAGACACTGATAACTATCGTGACAGCATCACACTGACAAATGCGCTTATTGAGAGCGGCCACAGTAATATTGCCTGTTTACATGCCCCGCTTGACGTTCATGTTTCCATCGATCGCGTCAACGGGTATAAAGCCAGTCTTCAGGCACATAATATTCAAATACGCGATGAGTGGATTATTGATGGGGGTTATACTCATGAGACCGCCCTGCTCGCTTCGCGGAAATTACTGAGTCAACAACCGTTACCCGACGCAGTATTTGCCACCGACAGTTTAAAGTTAATGAGTTTATATCGCGTGGCGGCTGAGAAAAATATCGCCATTCCGCAACAGCTTGCCGTTGTAGGCTACAGTAATGAACTGCTGTCATTTATGCTGACACCCGTGCCGGGAGGCATTGATGTCCCAACCCAGCAACTCGGCGAACAAAGCTGTAATTTATTATTTAATCTGATTGCCGGTGAGAAAGGATTGCAGAACATCACCGTGGGTACGCAAATATCGTTGGCCGACTCACTGGTGTAAAAACAGGGGCATAACAATGCCCCTGCACATTTTAGAATGCGTAATTCACACCAATCCCCGCATAATGGAATCTGTCACTTTCACCTTCGTCGTGATCTTCCCATTCATAGGCATATTCCAGTGACATTGATAAACCATTTTGGAAATCATAAGCATACAGTAAACCAAGGCGATTGAAATCATGCCCTTCACGTTCCGGATCATCCTGCCAGTCCCAGTTTGACCAACGATCAAGGCCAATACGGGTGTACGGCGTCAGGGTGGTATTGCCTAAAGACAACGGTAAGTAAGCACGGATTTCCTGGGTCGAGAACTCGCCATTATTACGCGAATCCGCCAGATTAAAACCGCGTTCGAGATAATAGTTGACCGTTAAGCCCACCGTTTCGTTGAAGGTATAATTCAGACCGGTTTCGCTTTCAACGCGGCTATCGGAGTAACCTGTGGTACTCAAGTCATTGACGAATTGATACATTGCCAGCCAGCCGCTAAAACGCAAATCGTCGCTAAGTTTAATATCCCAGTCCGGCTGAACTTTCCAGCGCTGCATATTGGCAGTGTCTTTTCCTGGTTCATTAACATAGTGATAGCCGTAATTACGGAAACCACCGGTCAGGCCGAAATTAACATCCTCGCTTTCGAGGAATTGATAGCGAACTTCCAGTTCCGGGCGATCAAACCAGGTACCGCGTTTCCCCTCGCTGTAATCAACCGGACCTTCCTGATAATAGGCCACAGATATTTTCCATGGTCCATTGGACGCATTAAAATAGACTGACGGCTCAGCCAGTCCATCCATATCTTCGCCCTGACCTTCAACGTTTTCTATTTCGTACATGGCACCGATATTAAAGCGCCAGTCATTTTTTTCAGCGGCCTGCGCACAGGCCACTCCTGCGCTCATAATCAGCGCAGTAGCGGACAGTAGGGTTTTCATTATTATTCCTTGTTAAAATACTCTAAAAAAAACACCAAGATTCGGGGGGTTATCCCCCCGAAATTTTATTGAATAGCCACTTCAGTTTCAGCATCAAAGAAATGGCATTTCGCCATATCAAAATGAATAGTGATATTTTCTCCTGCGTGATAATCATTCACTGCCCCAGCACGGACCACTAACTCATGCCCCCCAACGATGGTATAAAGCATAAACTCAGCGCCTGTTAATTCTGCGACGCTAATTTTTGCTGATACATTATTTTCATTATTAGGCTGCGGATGTATGTCTTCAGGACGAATACCCAGCGTAACGGCCTGATGCTCATAACCCTGCGCTTTTAGCTGTGCTAATTTATTTTCGGGAATGGTTAACTTCAGCGTTTCGGTAACGAATTTATTACCATCAATCGCGCCACGAATAAAATTCATGGCTGGCGAGCCAATAAATCCAGCGACGAACATATTTGCCGGGTGGTTATACACCGTTTTCGGTGCGCCAACCTGTTGAACAATGCCATCCTTCATAATCACAATACGCGTCGCCATCGTCATGGCTTCGGTTTGATCATGGGTAACATATATCATGGTGGTATTCAGTTTCTGATGCAGTTTGCTAATTTCTGCCCGCATCTGCACGCGAAGTTTGGCATCGAGATTCGATAAAGGCTCATCCATCAGGAAGACCCCCGCCTCACGAACAATCGCACGTCCCAGCGCCACGCGCTGGCGCTGACCGCCGGATAACGCGCCAGGTTTACGCTGCAGATAATCGCGCAGGCCAAGGATTTGCGCCGCCCAGTTAACGCGCTCCTCGATCACCGCCGGAGCAATTTTCTGCATCTTCAGGCCAAACGCCATATTGTCATAGACGGTCATGTGCGGGTACAACGCATAGTTCTGAAAAACCATCGCAATATTGCGCGATTTCGCCGGCACATCATTCATCCGTTTACCGTCAATCAGCAGATCGCCGCCGCTGATCTCTTCCAGGCCGGCGATCATGCGCAACGTCGTAGACTTCCCGCAACCGGAAGGCCCAACAAAAACAATAAACTCTTTGTCTTCGATTTCCAGATTGAAGTCTTTAACGACGTGCACCTGGTTGTCGTAAATTTTTTGAATATGTTGCAACGAAAGCTGTGCCATGTTGAATCCTTTACTTGTCGTGTTGCCAGAAAGCCGATAAGCACGGCCACGTCAGAAATTCGGTTGAAGGGAGCTGCAAGTTTGCCCCGTTCAGCCCCGTACCGATGCCAACAGAGCGCATGCCGCAGGCGTTGATCGCATCCACGCCTGCTTGAGCATCTTCTATGCCAATGCACTGCTGCGGGTCAACGCCAAGACCCGCACAGGCAGCCAGAAAAATCTCCGGATCCGGTTTCGAACGGGTAATCAGCGCCGCATCCGCACAAAAGTCAAAACAAGCGCTAAGATCAAGCGCCTGTAAAATAGTGGGCGCATTGAGCGACACGGAGGCCAGCCCCACCGGAATCCGCTCTTCCCGTAACGTCATTAACAGCTCGCGAATCCCCGGCAATACCGAGTTAACCGTTAACTGGCGCAAAGAATGGACGTACAGACGATTTTTTCTCTCAGCCAATTGTGCGCAAGTCTCGGGAGTAAACTCCCCCGCCTTTCCGCCGTGGTGCAAAATACGCTGCAGTGACTCGCCACGACTAATCCCTTTCAGGCTGTCATTAAATGCTTCGTCAATCGCAATCCCTATTTCGTCGGCTACCTGCCGCCACGCCAGGAAATGCAGATGCGCGGTATCGGTAATCACGCCATCCAAATCAAAAATGATGGCCTGTGGTTTGAGTATCATTCATCGTCCCTTTTTTGTGGTAGCGGTCCCATAAATAGACGTAATAATACCGTCATAGGTAATCGCTGACGCCCCCTGGACGGCGATCTTTTCGCCATTAACCCACAAGGTAATACGCTCAGTACTGCTAATGCGGATCTCTGCTTTATTGATAGTCACGTGCATATCAACGCCCTGCCAACGCAGTGGGAAAGAGAGAGTTTGCCAATGGTCAGGCAATGCAGGGGCAAGATGTAACTCCCCGTGGCGAACATTCACGCCAGCAAATCCCTGAATTGCGCCCAGCCAGATGGCCCCCGTCGCCGCTGCGTGAATACCGTCATCACAGCTATGTGGATCGTCTCCGAGATCGATAAGCGATCCTTCACGCCAGAAGCGATACCCCTGCTCTGAATCACCACAACGCGCAGCCACAATCCCATGGATAGCCTTACTCAAAGACGAGTCATGAATGGTGCGCGGCTCGTAAAAGCGCAAGTTCGCCAGACAGGTTTGCGGGTTGAATTGCTCCGGCAGCATATAGGTCAGCATCACCACATCGGCCTGTTTGAGAATTTGCATCTCATTGACCTCTGCGCGGGAGTAATCGAGCAAAATCGTCTGCTTGCCCGCTTTCGCTTTGTAACTGGACAGATCGATAACCGGTTTGCTCAGGAAGGTGTCGTCCTGAGGTAACACGCCATCAGACAACGCTTCCGGTCGCCACAGATGGCGTAAAAAATGCTCAGCACGGTGAATAAAGGTCTCATCGCTACAGCCCAGGCGACGCGCAAAACCGAGCGCCTGCTCCACGTTGTACCAGGCCATGTAGTTGGTGAACGCATTGTTGTTCACATGCTCTGTGTATTCATCCGGGCCAATTACATTGTGGATCTCTAAACGGTCATTAACCATAACGGCTCTGCTGATCCAGAACTTCGCTGTTTCCAGAAGCAGCGTTATACCTTCACGGGACATAAAGTTCATATCCCCGGTGGCATGCCAGTAATTAATCACCGCCCAGGCTATATCCGCCACAAGATGATGCTCAGCCTGTGCGGAGGCCACTTTCTGCCGCAGCCCGGTACGGATGTTGATCGCCGCGAATTCAGGCGTCTCCTCCTCACCGCTGCGCGCGCTCTCCCAGGGAAACAGCGCCCCCTGCCAACCATTGTGGCGGGCTTTCTCACGTGCGCCCGACAAATTATGCCAGCGGTAACGTAATAAACTTCTTGCGGTTTTCGGCTCGGTGAAGAGATGGAACGGTAACAGAAAGACCTCGGTATCCCAGAAAACGTGGCCTTTATATCCTTCGCCTGTCAGACCTTTCGCCGCAATACTGCTGCGCTCATCGTGATCTGGCGTCATTACACGCAAATGATAGAGCGCATAATCCAGCGCTCGCTGATCGCTCATATCATTACTGGTGACCTGAACGCGACGGCTTTGCCACCAGGCATGCCAGTTAGCGGTCGACTCTGCCAGCAGCGCATCGTATCCCTGCTGGGCGCACGTTTCCAGATTACGTAGCGACTGGCGTGCCCAGGTTTCCAGCGACAGGCTGCGCTCGCTCGCCCAGTCTATCCAGCTAATTTTCGTCAGCGTAACGCGTTGTCCGGTTTTCGCCTGCACGCTATTGTGTTGTAACAACCGACGTTCTTTGGCGGTGAAGCAGCGCTGCGCCGCACCGTCTACGTCGCAAAACGTCGCGATCGCGATATCGTTGCGATTGTCCTGGGTGGTGTAAATGCCTTGCAGCAGATGCTGACCAAATACCCGGACCTGCGTTTCATCCAGATGCTGACGTCCATGATTGGTGATCGTGGCATCAATCCCGGTTGAGATGCCAATGCTCGCATCACCATCCAGCGGGGTAACGGCAACTTCCATAGCAAACAGCGGCAGTTTTTGCGCCGAGACAAACCGCCGGCTCTCAATAGCGAAACGTGCGCCGCCGGGCGCTCGCCAGACCAGGGTACGGCGTAATTCTCCGCTGGCAAAATTCAGTTCACGGTGCCAGCACTCAATCACACCGCTGGTTAGCGAGAAAATCTCACCATTAAGCGCGATCTCCACGCCCACCACATCAGGCAGATTAACCAGTTCATTAATCTCACCTTTCCCCGCCCGGTGATACAGTCCCGCCAGATACATGCCGCGAGTTTGTAAGGTGTAGGCTTCTTCGTGGCTGGCGCGAATCCCCATATAGCCGTTGCCAAGCGTCATCAGCGACGCATATTTGTTGAGGCTGTGTGGGCAAAAAGCCGGTTCGGTTAGCATTACTGGCTTCGTCATAAGTCTACATATGTTCCTGTTTCAGCCGATTCATACAGTGCGGCAACCAGTTGTTGAATAACGACGCCCTGCTCTGCGTCCGCAATAGCGACAGGCTCGCCCTGAACGTGATTCACGAAGGCCTCCATGCTGCGAAAATGACGATTGTCATCGGCTATTTCGCGCTGGAACAGCACGTCCAGCGTCCCGTCACGATCGGTATAGACCTGCGCCGGAAATAAGGTCGCCCCGGCAAGATCGCCGCAGAAATTGACGTTCATAATCGATTGTTCAGGAATATTCAGCGCGAAAGAGGTCTCAAGACGCAGGATCCCACCGTTATGAAATTCGATCGTGCCGAACAGAGAATCCTCAACGGTGTACGTCTCGGGATCCCATGCCCCGAACTGGCCGCTGCTCTTACGTGTGCCAATACGCTGATAGCTGTGCGCGTTAACACGCTTTACCGCCGGGAAGCCCAACACATACATCGCGGCATCAAGCATATGGATACCGATATCAATCAGCGGCCCACCGCCCTGCAGTTCCTTGTTGGTAAAAACACCCCAGCCGGGTACGCCGCAGCGACGCAAAGCGCGGACATTAGTGACATAGATTTCGCCCAGCGCGCCTGCCATCACCTGTTCGCGAAGCAACTGGGTATCCAGTGCGAAACGATGGTGAAAATCATATGCCAGTACTTTTCCCATCCGCCGCGCCGTTTTACACATCTCCAGCGCCTCGTCTGGCGTCATGGCGGGGGGCTTTTCGCACATCACATGGCAGCCAGCGTTCAGCGCCAACATGGTGTGTTCATAATGAAAACGATTGGGCGAACAGATGCTGACGATATCTGGCTTTGCTTCGCGTAACATCGTCTGCGGATCGTCCCAAACCTGCGGATTACCGTATTTCTCTGCCAGCACCTGCGCCTGTGACAGGCGGCTGTCACAGACAGCCACCAGTTCCAGATCGTTGCGGGTGCAGTAGTACGAAGCATGAACTTTATCCGCTACCTGCCCGGCGCCGATAATGGCGACACGTAGCGGAGCGCTTGTCAGTGCACTTTTCACGGATATCCTCTTAGCAGGTACGCAGCCAGGCCAGCGACTGACGGTATGCTTCCGGCAGGTTCTCCGCCCGTACCCGTCCTTCATACACTACGTAACCCTGATAATTATCTTCACGCAGTTGGTCAAACAGCGCAGAGAAATCCAGCGTACCGCTCCCCGGCTGATAACGATGGTTATCCGCAATATGCACGTGACCCAGCAGATCGCGATTATCGTGCAGCGCCTGCGCCATATCGTCTTCTTCGATATTCATGTGGTAAAAATCACCAATGATTTGCACATGCTTCAGGTTGTTTTCCACGATATAGCGGCGAGCATCCGCCAGGGTGTTGATCATATGATCCTGATAGCGATTGAGCGGCTCGAGATACACCACCGTGCCCGTACGTTCAGCGACTTTATCGAGATAAATCAATGAATCACTGACGGCTTTACGATCACCTTCCAGGCTACGCGGAGAGGTCATCGGCGGTAGGCGGAAGGTAAACATGCCCCAGGCGGCAGGGACAATAATCCCTTGCCCGCCGACTTCGGCCAGCGCTTCAAGAATGCGGGTGATCTGCTGTAAACCATTCAAACGACGTTCTTCGATAAAATCACCGATCCAACCGTCATAGCCCCCGCAGGCGGTGGTCACGGGCAGACCTGTTTCTTTGATCGCCGCTTTCACTTCCTCAAGATTGTTGACCAGCAATTTGCCGTCAATTTCAAAACCATCAAAACCCATCTCTTTGATATAACGGAATTTCTCGAGAATATTTTCCGGGAAAAAAGCCTGATTCTGTGTTCCGATTTTCATTTTCTGCATTCCTTAATTAAAACGTCACGCCCATTTTGATGCTTTGTTCCGGATGGCGATCGACATACTGCATATAGCTTTCCGGGCTGCTGGCGAAGGTAACTACCGGGTCGATAAGTTCTTCACAGTTCAGATAACCGTTCATCAACAGTTCCCAGCAGGTCTCCTCAATGCGCTTGCGATTCCAGCGCGGATAATCTGGATTTGGTTCACTGCAGGCGCGGGAGAAGACAATTTTGGCGTTGTTGAAATGCGCCTCACGGCCCAGGTTAAATCCTTCGGCAAAAGGCTTAGCGAAGGCGACATAGGAGATGGTGCCGCCATAGGCCAGCCCGCGTAACGCTGATTGCAGCGCATCCGCATAGCCGCTGGTTTCGATGATCACATCTGCGCCCTGTTTGCCGGTCAGCTTTTTAATTTCCATGCCCACGTCAGTGCCAATCGGGTCCAGACAGAAATCAGCCCCATGGCGACGCGCGATATCACAACGATGGGCAATCGGATCCACGCCAATCACCACTGACGCTCCCGCTTTCTTAGCCAGTTGCACGGCGATCTGGCCAATTGCCCCTAACCCGACGATGACCACAAAGTCGCCGACGCGCACATTGGCATCACGCACACCGCTCATAGCGAACTGTGCAGGGTCATAGCACACGGCATTTTTCCACGAACTCCCTTCTGGCATTTTGCGCAGTTTGTAGTTGTTCACGGCATTAAAGATGACCGTTTCTGCCAGTGGACCATATCCGCAGACAGAGTCGCCGACAGCGTAATCGGTCACATCGCTACCACACTCAATGACATCGCCCACCACCATGTTGCCAAGCTGGAACTTACCGAACTCGATTCCGCGCGGCGCCCCTTCCGGACGCGGCATAAACATTTGCCATTCGCCGTTAAAATCTTCATCAATAAACGGACTGGCAGCGCGGAAATCGACTACTTCAGTGCCATGTTTGGGTGCGCCAAAACGTACGCGGACTTTCACTTCATTGGCGGATACCGCTCTGTCTTCATATTCCACCAGCGCTGCAACACGCGGTTCGGTGGCAACTAACTTCTTCATTTACAACTCCTTAATTAAACTGGCCGCTTAGCCTTTCACGCCGCCTGCGGTCAAACCACTCTTAATAAAACGTTCGGAAAGCGCATACATAATGACCACCGGCAATGCGGTAACCAACGATGCGGCCATCATGCGTCCCCAGATATAGTCAGGCGTACTGAACAGCGCGTTCAGACCGACCGGTAAGGTAAAATTGCTGGCGCTGGAGAGGAAAATCGAGGCAAACAGATAGTCATTCCACGCGACCATAAAGCAGTACACAAAGACCGAAACCAGACCAGACATGGCCAACGGCACGGTGATGCGAAAGATAATTTGCAGACGATTTAATCCATCCATCATCGCAGCTTCTTCGATCTCATCCGGAATGGTGTCGAAATAGCTTTTCAACATGAACACGGCTGTCGGCAGCGTTTGGGTTACCATGGTGATAATCAACGCCATTTCGGTGTCATAAATGCCGAGGGCCGTAATGATTTTGAACAACGGCACCACCAGCAAAATCCCCGAGAACATGTACACCGTGTAAAAGCTGGCGTTGATGGTCATCCGTCCCTTAAAACGCAGGCGGGACAGCGCATACGCTCCGAGGACGCCGAGAAACACCGCCACCACCGATGACGAGACCGATACCACCAGGCTATTACGGAAGTAGTCAACAAACGGGAAGATCATCGGGTTGAAAATGTCGATGTAATGTTCCAGCGTCCATTGCTGAGGTAACAGCGTGGGATGCAGCGAAATCGCCTCTTTTGCGCTTTTAAATGAGGTCATCAGCATCACAAAAAACGGAAATAACGTGATACCGAGGAAGACAATTAATCCACAGTAAAAGCCGATGCGGCCAAGCGTGCGCTTATTTGTTGCCATTGAGGTTCACCCGTTTTCTGGTCAGCAGGATAACAGCGAAAATGATGACGAAGAGGACGACAGAAATAGCGGCCGCTTTACCCAGGTCATTGAATGCAAAAGCCGTTTTATAGAGATAGACCCCGAGAATATCGACTTTGGTGGTCAGCAGATAAACATCGGCGAACATATAGAACATCCAGATCGTACGCAGGGTGACTACGGTCGCCAGCACCGGCATGATCGCTGGCAGCGTGACGATACGAAACCGTTGCCAGGCGTTCGCGCCATCCATTTCCGCCGCCTCATACAACGATTTATCAATAGTCTGCAAAATCGCCAGAAATGAGATAAAGGCATACGGGAAGTAGCGCCAGATGGCGAAAAGTACAACCAATGCGAAGCTGCTGCCGGGATTGTCGAACCACAGCGGCGCCTGATCGTACAGATGCAGCAGATCCACGCCGAGGTAGTTCACAATGCCGTAGCCGTTGTTGAACATGTATTTCCAGGCAAACACCAGCGAAATTGATGGCGTTACGTAAGAGAGGATCACCAGCGAGCGCGCCGTTTTTCGCAAACGAAACTCACGGTTAAAAAACATCGCCACTCCCAGCCCCAGCACCGTGCTCCCGGCAACAACCAGCGCGGTATACCAGACCGTCATCCACAGCGAATGCCAGAATCCGGGATCGGTTAAGATACGGATATAGTTGCTCAAGCCGACAAATGTTGACTCAATTTGTGGATTAAGCGGCAGACGCATAAAGCTGATTTCGATGTTAGATATCATCGGCCATGCGACTAAACCACCCAGCAAGAGCAAGCTGGGCGCCAGCAGCAGCATGGCAAATGGCATATCCGATCGACCTGAGAAGAACTTATTCATCACGGCTTTCCATTTCCCCATTAGCGCTGTTCAACAAGGTCATCCAGTTTGGTCTGGCTTGCCTTCATCGTCGTTGAAAGATCGGCTTTTCCTACCGTGACGTTGTGCACCATGGTGCTTATGACACCGGAACCCGTAACGTCGCCCATGCGGGTAAAGTTCTTATCGCCGACTGCGCCAAACACCTGAATATTCGGCAGTTCGGCAATCAGTTGATCGGGTAATTCACCCAGTGCTTTAATAACGGGGTTATCTTTCCACGTTGCGGTATTCACCACTGCTTTATTGACCGGGAGCGCAGCGCCAGGGGACATCATCACCCAGTCAGCAATGTTGTCGGCCTGCTCCATAAAGGTGACAAATTTTTCTGCGGCTTCTGTCTCTTCGGTTTTTTGACCTGCGGTTATGGTCAGCGATGTCAACATGCCGTAGACGGCAGACGTTTTTTCCGTCGGAACCATAAAACCAACATTTTTAGGATCCCCCTCCTTAATCACCGCCGGGAGGATATAGGTGGAATAAATAGCCATCGGCGCAGTGCCGTTCATGAAAGCGTCTTTGACCTCCATGATGTCGTTAGATCCCGGCATGGTATTCATCGCAAGCTGGCGGTAATACTGCAACGCCTGGGCCATCTCCGGCGTGTCGAGCGTGATCTTTCCCTGCGCATCGAAAACGTTAGCCTGGTTAGAGAGCGCGAACTGAGAGAAGGACTGTTCGGTCAATACGCTTTCCGCCGTAGGTAGCGCAATACCATATTTTTTACTGCCCGGATCGTTTAACTTCTGCGCCACTTCGAGCAGTTGCTGCCAGTCTTTCGGCTCTTCCAGCCCTGCTTTTGCCAGTGCATCTTTGCGATACCAGACCCCGCCAATCCAGGCGCTAACCGGTACCCCGGTCCATGCAGAGCCATCTTCGGTACGCACAATACGCAGTACGCCATCATAAAACGCGTCTTCACCCACACCGTTGATGACCTGCGCCACCGCTTTGCGATCGATAAGCGATTCTTTGTCCATGACTTTCGCGTAGTCATGGCTGGTTTCAATGACTTCAGGAAGTGAACCGCTACGTGCGAGGGTAATCACTTTGGTGTTGTAAGCATCCTCTTCAACAGGAACCTGTTTGACGCTGATACCGGGGTTCTCTTTTTCAAAGCGCTCAATCAGTTTGGCAATAACCGCCTGCCGCTCCTGTTCTACAGAAGAGTGCATAAATTCAATCGCGACAGAGGATTTTTTATCATCCTTACACCCGGTAACCAGGGCGCAGGACACCAGTGCTGAAATCAGCACAATTTTAGCTTTAAGCATGGAATGTTCCTTTTTATTTCTTAATCCACATAACCTGCCAGGCGTGTAACGTTAATTCCTTACCCGAAATACTTTCTTCGCTAATCAAATCAAATCCATTTTCAATATCAATATTAATGGTTTGTGTCTGAGCGCTGATATTAAATAAACCAGTAATTTCTTCGCCTGTCTCTGCCCTACGTTTAATTTGCATAACGGCCGGTGTAACACTGTTAATCTTAAAATCACTATCAGGATGAAATGCTTTGTTATTACGCCGCAGAACAATTAATCGGGATAACTCATGGTAAATGGCGTGACGCAAACAAGTTTCATCGGCCAGTTCCGTTTCTATTTGTCTTATATGATATTTTTTACGGTTGATCGCCCGGTTATAACCCAGTTTTTCCACACCTTCATAGTCATTGCGCGATCCGAGGATACTTTGAATATAAATCGCTGGCACACCAGGAAAACTCAGCAAAATGGCATGGGCAAGTATAAAGCGGGAAAATCTTTCAGCATCACTGCTATTACCCGGCGTTAACGCATCCATATAGGTTACGTTAATTTCATACGGGCTTCGGCTACCATCAGGATTATTCTTCCAGTTAACCAGGGCGCCTTCCTGTTGTAATTCCGTCACCAGTCGCATGATTTCATCTTCAGGTAACAGGCCCCGTAACGGGTTGAGGCCAATTCCGTCATGCGATGCGAGGAAATTAAACCATGTGGTCTCAGTCGATGGCAGTTCCAGTGATTGCGCCCACTGACACAATGTCGTTGTATCCTGGCGTTGCACCGCATGCAGCACCAACGGCGGCAGCGAGAACTGGTACACCATGTGCGCCTCATCGCGGCCATTACCGTAATAGGAAATGTTATCCTTATGCGGAACGTTCGTTTCAGTAATAATCGCCGTACCAGGTGCCGCGCAGTCAGCAATAGCGCGGAACAGTTTGATAAGCTGATGCGTTTTTTCCAGGTGAATACAGGTTGTCCCTGGCTCTTTCCACATAAAACCAACCGCATCCAGGCGGACATAATCAGCGCCCTGCTCCAGGTAACTCAGCAGTACATCGACCATCGCCAGTAATACCAATGGATTGGCATAGTTGAGATCGATCTGGTCGTCGCTGAATGTCGTCCAGAGATGACGCACAGTATTATCTTTCAGCGTAAACGGGGTCAGTAACGGTAATGCACGTGGGCGCGTGACGTTGCTCAGGTCCGTATCAGGATCCATCGCAATAAAGAATTCTTCATAACCGTCAAGCTGTTGCAAATAGTTATTAAACCATTTGCTTTTAGCTGACATATGGTTACAAACAAAATCAAACATCAGTCGACTGGATTCAGCTAATTGCTTAATATCATTCCAGTCACCGGTTTCTTCGGCAACCTGATAGTAATTAATTACTGAAAAACCATCATCCGATGACCACGGATAAAATGGCAACAGATGCACATGAGAAAATGTCGACTTAAGCCATTCATTATAAAACTGATTAAACGTTGGCAGCGGTTTTTTATCTTCCGCGTAAAATTGATCGGCGTAGGTGATCAGAACGACATCACCTTCATCCCAATGCGCTTTACGGCTTTTTTTAATTAATTTTTGTGATTTTTCTAAACGCGCAACCAGCGCTTCATAGTGAAGTGAAGAAAATGTGTCGCCATAGACTTCACTCAGACATTTTTGGATTTTTTGGTTCACCTTCATTTCTCGTGGTAGCGGTCCCATGACGCAAGAGACTACTCTGCCGGAAATAAGCTGTCAATCAGCTGAGGTGGCCTGGAGGGGGGTTATAAAAGAATTTTGGCAGCCAAAAAATCGTATTTGTGAGCTGCCGCAAATTAACTGAGGGAATGTTGATTAATTGTTGCTTGCTTTTGCTGTTTCGGATATCAGGGTTGATTACCTGAATAGCGTTTCGACAATTTTGTCGCTGCCCGGCTCAACAAAGGTTCAAGTACTAACGCCAGCAACATTTTTAGCGGACGTCGGGCCACGGACTTCACGGCCCACCCTGCTACTCCAGCCGGGCCATAGCGCAGCGCAGTCAACAGCACCAGCTTACCTGCTATTTTAAAGCCTGGCTTTACCTTTTGCCCGGCACGTTGCCAGCGATTATTCATTTTTAACCTCACAATTGGCGGAAGCGACTGCGTAATGTGAAGGTATCAGATGTCACATAACGCTCCATCTCACGCAAACGCTTTTCACTTGCAGCCAACTCACGATCGACAGCATCCAACAACTCACCGCTTGATGGCTGCTGTTCTCCGGAAACCACGTTGTCCGGCATCGGATCCAACACAAACGTCAGTACGATGTAGGCGACAAAGGTGAAAAAGGCCAGACCAAAAAAGATGGACAGCACCACCAGGATCCGCACCAGTTTCACAGGAACATCGAGATAATGCGCAATACCCGCGCAAACCCCTTTCACCATGCCTTGCTGCGGTATACGCCACAGTTTTTTGTTCAGATTAACGCCCCCCATTAGCGGTCCCTCCAGTTTGGATGTTCAGCATCAAGGATGTCTTCCAGCGCTTGAATGCGCTCACGCATCCGCTGTGCGTCCTGGTTAAGTTCAGCCAGACGCTGTTGTTCACTTTGCGCCAGCTCGCCGCGACTGGAACGATTGCTGTAATGCAGCCAGAGCCAAATCGGTAAGACGAACAGCACAAAGATGGTTAACGGGATGGCCAGAAATAGCGCGCTCATGAGTACTCCTTACAGGTGATGAGCGGCGGCGCGTTCGGGCACCGCCAGATATTATTATTGCTTGTCTTGCTGCATTTTGGCTTTCAATTGCGCCAACTGCTCGCTGATTTCATCATCTGCTTTCAGGTCAGCAAATTGCTGATCCAAAGACTTCTGCTTACCGAAGTTATGGCTTTCAGCTTCAGCTTCCATTTGATCGATTCGGCGCTCAAAAGATTCAAAGCGCGCCATCGCTTCATCCAGTTTGCCGCTGTCCAGTTGACGACGAACATCACGGGAAGAGCTTGCCGCCTGATGGCGCAGCATCAACGCCTGCTGACGAGCACGGGTTTCACTAAGTTTGTTTTCCAGTTCACCAATCTCTTTTTTCATGCGCGCCAGCGTATCGTCAACCAGTGTTACCTCATGCTCCAGGGAGGCAATCAGGTCAGTCAGTTTCTGTTTTTCGATTAACGCAGAACGCGCCAAATCTTCTTTCTCTTTGCGCAGCGCCAGCTCTGCTTTTTCCTGCCACTCTGCCTGTTGGGCGCTGGCCTGTTCGATACGACGCGATAACTGTTTCTTTTCTGCCAGCGCGCGTGCGGAGTTTGAGCGCACTTCAACCAGCGTGTCTTCCATTTCCTGGATCATCAACCGCACCAGCTTCTGCGGATCTTCAGCCTTTTCCAGCAACGCATTAATGTTGGCGTTCACGATGTCGGCAAAACGAGAAAAAATACCCATAATGTAATCCTCACTTACTGTTCTGATATCGGGCAATGCCCTGCTGCTGTTCTAATGCACTTCGCATGCCAACTTTTTAATCTATTGAATTATTTGAAAATATCCAATTTTACCTGCCGGGATAAATAGGGTAAATTGGTGAATAACACTAACAAATGGTGAATTTCATCATGGCAGGATACAAAGATAATCTTTTGGGCGAAGCGAACAGCTTTATTGAAGTTCTGGAGCAGGTTTCTCATCTCGCGCCGCTGGATAAACCTGTGCTGGTCATTGGGGAACGCGGTACGGGGAAAGAGCTTATCGCCAACCGCCTGCACTATCTCTCCACCCGCTGGCAAGGCCCGTTTATTTCACTTAACTGCGCGGCGCTCAACGAAAATTTACTCGATTCCGAACTTTTTGGTCACGAAGCTGGCGCCTTTACTGGCGCGCAGAAACGTCATCCGGGTCGGTTCGAACGCGCCGATGGCGGCACGCTGTTTCTTGATGAACTGGCGACCGCCCCGATGCTGGTACAGGAAAAACTGCTGCGCGTTATTGAGTACGGAGAACTGGAACGCGTCGGCGGTAGCCAGCCGTTGCAGGTCAACGTACGACTGGTTTGCGCAACCAATGCCGACCTGCCGCGCATGGTAAGTGAAGGCACGTTCCGCGCGGACCTGCTGGATCGTCTGGCTTTTGATGTGGTGCAACTCCCACCGTTACGCGAACGTCAAAGCGACATCATGTTAATGGCTGAACATTTTGCCATTCAGATGTGCCGTGAGATCGGGTTACCGTTGTTTCCAGGGTTCACCGACGAGGCCAAAGAAACGCTCCTCCACTACCGTTGGCCGGGCAATATTCGTGAGCTGAAAAACGTCGTGGAGCGTTCGGTTTACCGGCACGGGACCAGCGAATACCCGCTGAATGAGATTGTGATTGACCCGTTCAGGCGTCACACCACACCGCCGCAGGCGCAGGAAACCAGACCTGCATCCGTAACCTTACCGCTGGATCTGCGTGAATTCCAACAGCAGCAGGAGAAGGAATTTTTGCAAAGCAGCTTACAGCAGGCGAAATTTAATCAGAAAAAAGCCGCTGAATTATTAGGTCTGACCTACCATCAGCTCCGTGCGTTACTCAAGAAACACCAAATTTAGCGTACAGGGGCAGACGTTGGACGCGAGGGTTAAAACAGTTTACCATGATGCAATTACTGTATAAAAAAACAGGTTAATCATGATGACTCTGGCGTTAGTTGGCGAAAAAATTGACAGAAACAGATTCACTGGTGCGAAAGTTGAAAATAGCACATTTTTCAACTGTGATTTTTCGGGCGCCGACCTCAGCGGCACTGAGTTTATTGGCTGCCAGTTCTATGATCGAGAAAGCCAGAAAGGGTGTAATTTTAGTCGCGCTATCCTGAAAGATGCCATTTTCAAAAGTTGTGATCTCTCCATGGCGGATTTCAGGAATGTGAGCGCGCTGGGAATCGAAATTCGCCACTGCCGCGCACAAGGTTCAGATTTTCGCGGCGCAAGCTTTATGAATATGATTACCACACGCACCTGGTTTTGTAGCGCCTATATCACCAATACCAACTTAAGCTACGCCAACTTTTCAAAAGTCGTACTGGAAAAGTGCGAGCTGTGGGAAAACCGTTGGATGGGTACTCAGGTACTGGGGGCGACGTTCAGTGGTTCGGATCTTTCCGGCGGTGAGTTTTCGTCGTTCGACTGGCGGGCCGCAAACTTTACGCACTGTGATTTGACCAATTCAGAACTGGGCGATCTCGATGTCCGGGGTGTTGATTTGCAAGGCGTCAAACTTGACAGCTACCAGGCATCGTTGATCCTGGAACGTCTTGGCATCGCTGTCATTGGTTAATATTCAGAGAGCGGTGCCTGCCGCCCCCTGCCCTTAAACAGTATTGTCCGCTCTGGCTTTCCCGCGCGGACGTTTCGACTCAGCGAACATAGACGTCAGAGAGTTCCGGTCCCCCCGTCAGAACACCATACCTGACCGGATGTATAGCTGTTTTCTTCAGCCGCTAAAGTGACATACAGAGGGGCAATTTCTACCGGTTGGCCTGGCCGACCGAGCGGCGCATTTGCGCCAAATTTCTCAATTTTTTCCTGTGGTTGGCCGCCGCAACACTGCAATACCGTCCAGTACGGTCCAGGCGCGACAGCATTCACACGGATCCCTTTGGGTGCCAGTTGCTTTGCCAGCGATTTAGTAAATGCCACTATCGCCGCCTTGGTCTGAGCATAATCAAGCAGGATCTCACTTGGCTCATAAGCCTGTACCGACGAGGTGTTAATAATCACGCTGTCTCGTGAGAAATGAGGAACAGCCGCTTTGGTGATCCAAAACATGGCGTAGACATTGGTCTTGAATGTCGCATCAAACTCTTCTGTGGTGAGGTTTTCGATCGATTCGCAAAATTGCTGACGACCGGCGTTATTCACCAGAATATCCAACCCTCCCAGCGCTTCTACCGCCTGTTTTACCAGATGGTTACAGAAAGTTTCGTCACGAATATCACCGGGAATCGCCGCGACTTTTCTCCCTGCTTTTTTTATCAATTCGACAACCTCACGCGCATCGTCCTCTTCTTCAGGTAAATAATTAATCGCGACATCGGCGCCTTCGCGGGCATAAGCAATGGCAACAGCACGCCCAATACCTGAGTCACCTCCGGTAATTAATACCTTGCGACCATTTAACCTGCCGCTTCCCTGGTAGCTTTCTTCGCCATGATCGGGACGCGGTTGCATTTTTCCAGCCAGACCCGGAAAAGGTTGTTTTTGATGTGGAAAAGGCGGCTGCGGAAAACGTTCTGAATTAGTTTTATTGGTGGTCTGTTTTCCTTTATTTAGGTCAGTCATTCAATCACCTCTCATGAGTCATCATTCATCGCAAAGACTAATAAGCGTAGAACAAAATGAATGACATGACCTTTATAATTTACCCACAACTTAATTTTTGCCAAATATTAACCTGGTCCTTACGATGATAACTTCACATTGCGTTGAGATATTTACTCGGATAAGTCCTGGTTTATTTATTTGTTCTTCCAGACTGAAACTTCTTCAACCAATACCGCCAGGCTAAAACGTACCGCCTTTTCTATAACGTCCTGGCAATCCCCGGAAAAATATTCCCGTTTTGTTTTTATCCGCCCGCGGAAATTCCACGCAAACCACACCGTTCCTGCGGGAGTACCATCCTCCCCACCCTCCGGCCCCGCATATCCGCTAATGGCTATACTGATGTCGGTTTCGGCTTGCTCACGTATCCCTACAGACATCTCACTGACCGTTTGCTCACTAACGGCGCTATATTTCTCCAGCGTACTGGCCCGTACGCCGAGCATTTTCTGCTTGGCGCGATCGCTAAAGGTTATAACGCCGATATCATAAAATTCTGCGGTATCCGCCTGTGCACAAAGCGCGGCGGCCAAGTTTCCTCCTGTACAAGATTCTGCGGTAGTCAACGTTAAACCGCGATCAATAAGCGTTTTTGCAACCCGTTTCGTCAGTTCATTGCATGTTTTTGCGTCATTGTACTCCGTGTTCATTACCGCCTCGCTAATTCTCTTCAGGAATGACAGAAATATGTCCGTTACGTTCCAGAATGGCATACTTGATTTTACTGGATTCGGTAATCCCCTGATTTTGTCGTGCTGCGACTAATATATCGTCAAGAGAAACATCCACTTTCTTCATTTTATCCAATAAAGGGATCCCATGATCAAGCAGGATAACCGGAGAGCCATCCAGTACAGATTCTGCCCCACCTACCTTTTTCTTAATAAAACCAAACAGAATATCAATAGTAACCAGTGTGACAATCGTGATCATGGCGCCGGTCAGCGAAAAATCATTACCCAATAAGGCTTGCTGAGTTGCTTCACTGATAATCAGTAATAAAATCAGATCGAAGCTGGTCATTTGTAACAATGCCCGGCGACCGGCTATTTTGAAAACCACCAGCAAAATAAGGTAAATGGCTAATGCCCGGAAGACCATCTCCATACCCACCTCCTAAGGATAAATAAATTGTCTGAAGCGGATTTCAGGTTCGCCATTTAGCTGGAGAAAACTCATTACACTTCCTGGCTTCACGGGCGTAACCTGCAGCCAGACAGTAAAATCCTGCGTTGCTTCAGAATCATTGTAGACAAGGTAAAGATCGTTACCCTTGCTGTACATGCTGTCTGGCTGCGGCCAAATATTTTCCATCTCATAAAATTTGTTGAAATCGCCGCCAATGCGCAACGTCATGTTCACAGAATCATGCTTCTGTCCGGAGATTTTAAATTGAAATTCCGTTTGCAAACGACCAAATTTTTCGAATTGTAACTCTGTTGTGTTTAAGGTGTTTTTTCTCGTTACCTCACTTAAATACCCGCCGGAAAACGCTCCCGCCGTAGCAAGTAAAACAATGCAGAGCAAACAGATAAAACCAATCTTGTGAAAGCCTGATTCAAAATTCAGAAAACGCTGACTCTCTTTCACTCCTTGCAAATGGGCTTTCTCTCTGTTCATTTCACCGCCTCGCTTATATCACACCAATCCTTTGTTTTATTGAAAAATTATCATTTGAGACTTATCCCACTCGCCAGATTAATAAATAGCAACCAAACTTAATAAGTCAAATCAATTTCTATGGAGGCTCTATGAAAATATCTTTCGCCCCCTTACTGTGTTCTTTTTTATTGCCATCAGCGTTTGCCGATGATAATGGTGGATTGAAAAAAGATACCGCCCCGCCACCTGCCCACGCACTGGATGAAGGATATCGCGGCACTGAAGATGCAAGAATCATGACCGTCCAACAAGCTAAAACTATGCATGACGGAGCGACTATCTCTTTACGGGGTAATCTCATTGAGGATCAAGGAGGAGATAAGTTTATCTTCCGTGACAAAACCGGCACGATCAATACGCTTATTCCGCTTGCCGTCTTTGATGGCCGAACGGTAAAACCCGATCAAATGATCAGGATTAACGGTAGCCTTGACGCTAAAATGCAACCGCCGGTGGTACGCGTTAATAAAATCCAGAAGTAATTCGACATACGGGAAGATATTCACTCTTCCCGCCTCATTCTTGTTTATTTTCCTCTGATTCTGCAGACATTCCTCCCACACAACAGACTCATTTTTCCCGTCAGACACCTCCCGCCATTGAATCCGGCGTTTAAGCGAGTCAGAGGTGCCATGAAAATGCTAAGATAACTAATAGAGGATATGCAAAGTGGATAGCAGGTATGAATTTTGACCAACTGGCGATGTTGAATTCGCGGTTATCAACCCTGCAGCCCCCAAACACAAACGGTAATGGCAAATGTCATTAAGTATTAGTAAGATAGCTTCTTTATATATAACCCTTTAAAATTATGCGCCTGGTTTTATCATCTCTGATCGTGATGGCTGGACTTCTGAGTGGTCAGGCTGCAGCTGCGCCTGAGCAGGCCTCGTACGCTGATATTCGTGACAGTGGCTTTGTCTATTGCGTCAGCGGGCAGGTCAATACGTTCAATCCGCAAAAAGCGAGCAGCGGTCTCATCGTAGACACATTAGCGGCCCAATTGTATGACCGACTGCTTGATGTCGATCCCTATACTTATCGTCTGGTGCCAGAACTGGCTGAAAGCTGGGAAGTATTGGATAACGGCGCAACCTACCGCTTCCATTTACGTCGCGATGTTCCGTTTCAAAAGACAGCCTGGTTCACGCCCACCCGCAAACTGAATGCGGACGATGTGGTATTTACCTTCGAGCGCATCTTTGATCGCCAACATCCGTGGCACAATATCAATGGCAGCAGTTTTCCCTATTTTGACAGCCTGCAGTTCGCCGATAACGTCCAAAGCGTGCGCAAGCTGGACAACAACACCGTTGAATTTCGCTTAAATCAACCCGACGCCTCCTTCTTGTGGCACCTTGCCACACATTATGCCTCGGTGATGTCGGCAGAATATGCCGCCAAATTAGCCAAACAGGATCGCCAGGAATTACTTGACCGTCAGCCCGTCGGCACAGGTCCGTACCAACTTTCAGAAAATCGTGCAGGCCAATATATTCGCCTGCAACGGCATGAAAAATTCTGGCGAGGTACCCCCTTGATGCCCCAAGTCGTGGTGGATCTCGGCTCTGGCGGAACCGGCCGTTTATCGAAATTACTGACCGGCGAGTGCGACGTGCTGGCCTGGCCGGCTGCCAGCCAGCTCAGCATATTGCGTGATGATCCTCGACTGCGTTTGACGTTGCGTCCTGGGATGAATATCGCCTATCTGGCGTTCAACACGGATAAACCGCCGTTGAACAACCCTGCCGTACGACATGCGCTAGCGCTTGCCATTAACAACCAACGGTTAATGCAATCTATTTACTACGGTACGGCGGAAACCGCGGCATCTATTTTGCCTCGCGCCTCGTGGGCTTATGACAACGAAGCTAAAATTACTGAGTACAACCCGGCAAAATCGCGCGAGCAATTAAAAGCGCTGGGGTTGGAAAATCTGACGTTACAACTTTGGGTCCCCACCAGTTCTCAGGCCTGGAACCCAAGCCCGCTGAAAACCGCAGAGCTGATTCAGGCTGATATGGCTCAGGTGGGTGTGAAAGTGAAGATCATCCCGGTAGAAGGTCGTTTTCAGGAGGCGCGATTAATGGATATGAACCATGATCTGACGTTGTCCGGCTGGGCAACTGACAGTAACGATCCTGACAGCTTTTTCCGACCGATGCTCAGTTGTGCCGCCATTAACTCACAGACCAACTTTGCCCACTGGTGCAATCCGGAGTTTGACAGCATTTTGCGCAAAGCCCTCTCTTCGCAACAACTCTCCTCGCGAATTGATGCCTACGACGAAGCGCAAAATATTCTTGCGCGCGAGTTGCCGATCCTGCCGCTGGCCTCTTCGCTTCGTTTGCAGGCTTATCGCTATGACATCAAAGGGTTGGTGCTCAGTCCGTTCGGCAACGCTTCTTTTGCCGGGGTTTCCAGGGAAAAGGCTGACGAGGTGAAAAAACCATGATTATCTTCACCCTGCGCCGTTTTTTATTACTGCTGGTCACCCTGTTCTTCCTGACTTTTATTGGGTTCAGCCTGAGCTACTTCACACCTCATGCGCCGTTACAGGGCGCATCGCTGTGGAACGCCTGGGTATTCTGGTTCAATGGCCTGATTCACTGGGATTTTGGTGTGTCCAGTATTAACGGCCAGTTGATCTCAGAACAACTCAAAGAGGTCTTTCCGGCGACAATGGAACTGTGCATTCTGGCCTTTGGTTTTGCACTGATGGTCGGGATCCCGATAGGCATGTTGGCGGGCATAACACGTAATAAATGGCAGGATCGTTGCATCAGCGCATTGGCTCTGATGGGCTTTTCTATTCCGGTTTTTTGGCTGGCGCTGCTGCTGACGTTGCTCTTCTCACTGACCCTCGGCTGGCTGCCCGTTTCCGGGCGTTTTGATCTGCTCTACGAAGTTAAGCCCGTTACCGGATTTGCCATTATCGACGCCTGGATCACCGACTCGCCCTGGCGCGATGAAATGCTGGTCAGTGCGATCCGCCATATGGTGCTTCCGGTGTTAACGCTCTCCGTTGCACCGACGACGGAAGTTATTCGTCTGATGCGTATCAGCACCATTGAGGTCTTTGATCAAAACTATGTTAAAGCGGCGGCTACTCGTGGTTTGTCACGGTTAACGATTTTACGCCGTCACGTACTGCACAACGCTCTCCCACCGGTTATCCCGCGCCTGGGGTTACAGTTTTCCACCATGCTGACGCTGGCGATGATCACCGAGATGGTCTTTAGCTGGCCAGGTCTTGGCCGTTGGCTGATAAACGCGATTCGCCAGCAGGATTACGCGGCGATTTCGGCGGGTGTGATGGTGATAGGCTCACTGGTTATCATCGTTAACGTCATCTCTGATATTCTGGGTGCTATGGCTAACCCTCTGAAACATAAGGAATGGTATGCCTTACGATAGCGTCTACAGCGAAAAGCGCCCACCTGGTACGCTGCGCACCGCATGGCGCAATTTTTACGGCGATGCAACCGCAATGATCGGCCTGTATGGCTGTGCGGGACTGGCGATTCTGTGTATTTTTGGTGGTTGGTTCGCGCCTTACGGCATCGACCAGCAGTTTCTCGGCTATCAACTTTTACCGCCGTCATGGTCGCGCTATGGCGAAGTCTCTTTCTTCCTCGGGACTGATGACCTGGGGCGTGATGTTTTAAGTCGCCTGCTCAGCGGTGCGGCCCCAACCGTGGGCGGTGCGTTTGTCGTAACTCTCGCCGCCACGCTGTGTGGCTTGTTACTGGGGGTGGTTGCCGGAGCAACGCACGGTTTGCGTTCCGCGGTGCTCAATCACATTCTGGACACCCTGCTGTCGATCCCTTCACTGTTGCTGGCGATTATTGTGGTGGCTTTTGCCGGTCCGCATCTGACTCACGCGATGTTTGCCGTCTGGCTGGCGCTGCTGCCGCGGATGGTTCGCTCCGTCTACAGCATGGTGCATGACGAGCTGGAAAAAGAGTATGTTATTGCCGCTCGCCTTGATGGCGCAACCACGCTCAATATTCTGTGGTTCGCCGTTCTGCCCAATATTACCGCCGGGCTTATCACTGAAATCACCCGTGCGCTGTCGATGGCGATTCTGGATATCGCCGCGCTGGGTTTTCTTGACCTTGGCGCGCAGTTGCCATCACCGGAATGGGGAGCCATGCTCGGCGACGCGCTGGAGCTGATTTATGTCGCACCGTGGACAGTGATGCTGCCAGGCGCGGCGATCATGATAAGCGTGCTGCTGGTTAACCTGCTGGGTGATGGCGTGCGCCGCGCAATTATTGCGGGGGTGGAATAATGCCATTACTCGATATCCGCAACCTGACCATTGAATTCAGAACCGGCGACGACTGGGTAAAAGCGGTTGACCGTGTCAGCATGACTCTCAATGAGGGGGAAATCCGCGGACTGGTCGGCGAGTCCGGCTCCGGCAAGAGCCTGATCGCCAAGGCTATTTGCGGCGTCGCCAAAGATAACTGGCGCGTAACCGCAGACCGTATGCGCTTTGATGACATCGATCTCCTGCGCCTTTCCGCGCGTGAACGACGCAAGCTGGTCGGTCATAACGTTTCCATGATCTTTCAGGAACCGCAATCGTGCCTTGACCCGTCCGAGCGTATTGGACGACAGCTGATGCAAAATATTCCAGCCTGGACCTATAAGGGGCGCTGGTGGCAGCGCATCGGCTGGCGCAAACGCCGGGCGATTGAGCTTTTGCACCGCGTCGGGATAAAAGATCACAAAGATGCCATGCGCAGCTTCCCGTATGAACTGACCGACGGCGAGTGTCAGAAGGTAATGATCGCTATTGCACTGGCGAATCAGCCGCGCTTGCTGATTGCCGATGAACCGACGAACGCGATGGAGCCAACGACCCAGGCGCAAATATTTCGCCTGCTGACCCGGCTGAACCAAAACAGTAATACTACCATTTTGTTGATCAGCCATGACCTGCAAATGCTCAGCCAGTGGGCGGACAAAATCAACGTAATGTATTGCGGACAAACGGTGGAAACGGCGCCCAGTAAAGATCTGGTGACGATTCCACATCATCCTTATACGCAAGCGTTGATCCGCGCCATTCCTGATTTTGGTAGCGCGATGCCGCATAAAAGTCGTCTGAATACCATGCCAGGAGCGATTCCATTGCTGGAACAATTACCCATCGGCTGCCGTCTGGGGCCGCGCTGCCCTTATGCTCAGCGTGAATGTATTGAAACCCCACGACTGACCGGAGCAAAGAATCATCTCTACGCCTGTCATTTCCCGCTGAACATGGAGAGAGAGTGAGATGGTAGAAACCCTGCTCGAAGTTCGCAATCTGAGCAAAACCTTTCGCTACCGGACGGGTTTATTTCGCCGCCAGACCGTTGAGGCCGTTAAGCCACTCAGCTTTACCCTGCGCGAACGTCAGACACTCGCGGTCATTGGTGAGAATGGTTCCGGTAAGTCCACGCTGGCAAAGATGTTAGCTGGCATGATTGAACCCACCAGCGGTGAACTGCTGATTGACGATCATCCGCTCCAGTATGGTGATTATTCATTCCGTAGTCAGCGTATCCGTATGATTTTTCAGGATCCGTCAACATCGCTTAACCCTCGCCAGCGTATTTCACAAATCCTTGATTTCCCGCTGCGTCTGAACACCGACCTGGAACCTGAACAGCGTCGCAAACAGATTATAGAAACGATGCGCATGGTTGGACTGTTACCTGACCATGTGAGCTATTACCCGCATATGTTGGCGCCGGGACAAAAACAGCGTCTGGGGCTTGCCCGCGCGCTTATTTTACGACCTAAAGTGATTATCGCCGACGAGGCCCTTGCCTCTCTGGACATGTCGATGCGTTCGCAGCTCATCAATTTGATGCTGGAATTACAGGAAAAACAGGGGATTTCGTATATCTATGTGACTCAACATATCGGCATGATGAAGCACATTAGCGATCAAGTATTAGTCATGCATCAGGGTGAAGTTGTTGAGCGTGGCAGTACCGCGGATGTTCTGGCCTCCCCGCTGCATGAGCTGACTCGTCGTCTGATTGCAGGGCATTTTGGCGAGGCGCTCACCGCCGACGCCTGGCGGAAAGATCGCTAACAAAGCCGCTGCCCTCCGAAACCGGAGGGCAATTGCGCCATCAGTGACCAACACCGGGTAAGAGCAGTGTCTCGACCTCGTGAAAAACGACTGACGGAAAAACGCTCCCCTGTATCGCCCAGACACCTGCCGCGCTGACGTCATCGATAAGTCGTGATGTTTCGACCCCCTCCACCGCAACGTGATCGCAATATTCCCGGATGTTTTTGATAAGCACCGGGAACATCGGCTTTTCTACCTGTTCAAGGAAGAAACCGCGATCCAATTTAACCACGTCAAAATGACCGCAAACCAGCGGACTTGCCCCGACGTTACCGGAGCCGAGATCGCCCAGCCATAGCGCGTTTGGGCCGTCACAGAGTGAATTAATCAGCAGATTATTCAGGCAAATCGTACTCGACAGAAAACGCTCTGACAGTTCCAGTGCAATAAAGGGCATTGCGTGTAGGGCCGACTTGATGACCGGATCACCAATCGCCAGAAGTGCCATTTCATCGATGAGATGAAGGGTACAGAGCAGATTGTTGCTCTCAAACCAATCACGCTTTTCGGCAATTAACTGAATTTGCTTGAGCATGAAATTACGCTTTTGTTCGCTATTCCACGCTGAAACGACGAAATCTGCATGCAATGGGCGAACCGTATCTGCAGCAAACCGGGCGATCATCTCCACGCCCAGCAACTTATTTGTTGTGTCTCTCATCGGTTCCGCGATGAAATGATAGTGCATAAGACCACTCCAATTGATCATAACTTCCTGATAATGCACTTTTAATCACAATCAATCAATAATATCGATCAATGTATCGATATTGATCGATAAAAACAATATATCATAACAATCTGAATATATGCATGTTTTTTGTTTTAAGAAAGTTCCTACCTTGCTATGTTTATTAACATCAGCTAGCGCCTTAATAATACCATTTTAGCGCCTTTAAAGCCTTGTATTTTCTCATTGTCTTCAATGCAATACGGGTCGGGCAAAGCACAACCAGGGGAAGTAATATCCTCGCCATTTGCAATGAATGGTAAGGGGCATTTAGGGGTGATAACCATTCTAAAAGGAACAATGAGTAGGATATAATTTCAGCCCAATTTCGCGCGTTTTTGAGATGGCAATCATCACGCATTGATTGCTACGAAGAAGCAATGACCATAAGGATTAAAGCTATGGGTTTTCTTTCCGGTAAGCGTCTTCTGGTGACGGGTCTTGCCAGTAAATTGTCCATTGCCTGGGGAATCGCTCAGGCAATGCATCGTGAAGGCGCTGAACTGGCGTTCACCTACCAGAACGACAAACTAAAAGGCCGAGTGGAGGAATTTGCCGCTCAACTGGGGTCCAGCATCGTACTACAATGTGATGTTGCCGAAGATGCCAGCATCGATGCGATGTTCGCTGAACTGAGCCACTCCTGGCCGAAATTCGACGGATTCGTGCATTCCATCGGTTTCGCGCCTGCTGACCAGTTGGATGGCGACTATGTGAATGCGGTCACCCGCGAAGGTTTTAAAATTGCTCATGACATCAGCGCTTACAGCTTTGTTGCGATGGCAAAAGCTTGCCGCTCTATGCTTAACCCTGGCTCTGCGCTACTGACGCTATCCTACCTGGGTGCAGAGCGCGCAATCCCTAACTACAACGTGATGGGGCTGGCGAAAGCGTCTCTGGAAGCCAACGTCCGTTACATGGCTAACGCAATGGGTCCTGAAGGTGTACGAGTGAACGCCATCTCCGCAGGTCCAATCCGCACTCTTGCCGCTTCCGGCATCAAAGATTTCCGTAAAATGCTGGCGCATTGTGAAGCGGTGACGCCGATTCGCCGCACCGTGACGATTGAAGATGTAGGCAATTCTGCAGCATTCCTGTGCTCCGATCTTTCTGCCGGCATCTCTGGTGAAGTCGTTCACGTTGATGGTGGCTTCAGCATTGCAGCGATGAACGAGCTGGATCTGAAATAATCGTTTAGTCCTCTGTGGGCGGCCTGCCGTCGCCCATGATTTTCACCTCCTCCTCCACTGCCCTGTGCCATATATACTTTTCCGATATTTATTATCACGTAACAATCTTTCATCCCCCCATCGGCTTACGTCAGGATATTGCAGCGCAAACGATCCGGCGTAGGTGTATGACGACGTGTCCGGGTCGCCACTTTTTAGACCAAGGAACGCCCATGGAACAACGCCGCATTGTAGGCAAAAGCCACTGGTATCATGAGACGCAATCCAGCACGTATCCGCAAGATGTTCTGCCGCTGGTGCCGGAGGCCGCTCATGTTGACGACAGCTTTTTACTGGACCTGGCGATACCTCATGACGTGCTTTTACCCTTTCAATCCTGGTTAACCCCTGCCCGTAAACTTGCCCAACTTCTTTTCCCTGCTCACGTCGTACTGGATCGGATGCATACGTTCAGCGCCTATGAACGGATGAGTACAGCCCTGACCGTCGCTCAGGTGTATGGCGTGCAGCGATTGTGTAATCACTATGCCGCGCGCTTAACGCCGCTGCCGGGTCCTGATTCGTCTCGCGAAAGTAATCATCGACTGGCGCAAATCACCCAATATGCGCGCCAGCTCGCCAGTTCACCGGCTGTGATCGGCGAGCGGGACCGTCAGCACCTGGATGCGGTCGGGCTGACCAGCTGCGATAGCATATTGATGAATCAAATCATCGGCTTCGTCGGTTTTCAGGCCCGGGTAGTCGCATTACTTCAGGCCTGCAGCGCTCACCCGGTACGTCGAATACCGGGCCTCGATATACAGCAATTCGCTCACGCTTCGCCATTTAGCGCCACCAACGCCAGCTGGCACGCTGCGCCATTAGAACCCGAGCAGCTGCATACCCGCGCGAAACCGCGCGCGGATTATCCCAACGAACTGCACGCGCTGCTCCCCCTGCTAGCACATTCACCTGCCGTTTTAGATTTACTTGGGTCACTGATTTCCAGCACGCTACGCAGCGATATGCCGACGCGGGCATTTTCTCTGACGACCCTGATGACATCACGCATCAACGGCAGCGTGTCCTGCTTTAATGAACATGCGCATACGGCATATGAATTAACTGACATCATCACTGTCCTTCGTCAGGATGAACGTGAATTGCAGCGCTGGGAACAACGACATCCGGTTGAGCGCGTCACCCTGCAGGCGGTACAATGGCTCACCCGAGCGCCCGACCGCTTTAGCGCCGCACTGTTAACACCGTTGTTCGATCAGGGTATCTCTTCAGAACAGGCGATTAACCTGCTGGCCTGGAGTGGATTATGCGGATGGTTAAATCGCTTGAAAATCGCGCTGGGCGAGACGTATTAACCGATCCACTTACTTAAAGAGCGCTTGCTGCAACTGACAGAATCGCGTAAAACTGTCAGCCGCTCTTTTAGCCACGAAAATAGACAATTATGCTTCAGGACAACCCGCTGCTAGCGCAGCTTAAACAGCAACTACATTCCCAGACGCCGCGTGCTGAAGGGGTGGTAAAAGCCACGGAAAAAGGCTTTGGCTTCCTGGAAGTCGATGCACAAAAAAGCTATTTCATTCCACCGCCGCAGATGAAAAAAGTGATGCATGGCGACCGTATTGTTGCGGTGATCCATACGGAAAAAGATCGTGAGTCTGCTGAACCGGAAGAGCTAATCGAACCCTTCCTGACGCGCTTCGTGGGTAAAGTTCAGGGCAAAAATGACCGTCTGTCTATTGTGCCGGATCATCCGTTACTGAAAGAGGCGATCCCTTGTCGCGCCACCCGTGGCGTTGAGCATGAATTTAAAGAAGGTGACTGGGCCGTGGCAGAAATGCGCCGCCATCCGCTGAAAGGCGATCGCACCTTCTACGCTGAACTAACCCAATTTATCACTTTTGCGGACGATCACTTTGTCCCGTGGTGGGTCACGCTGGCGCGCCATAATCTCGAAAAAGAAGCACCGGACGGCGTTGCGACCGAAATGCTGGACGAAGGTCTGGTGCGTCAGGACCTGACCGCCCTCAATTTCGTCACCATCGACAGCGCCAGCACCGAAGATATGGACGATGCGCTGTATGCTGAAGAACTGGCCGATGGCAAGCTACAGTTAACCGTTGCTATTGCCGATCCTACCGCCTGGATTGCAGAAGGCAGCAAACTGGATAAAACGGCTAAGATTCGTGCGTTCACTAACTATCTGCCGGGATTCAATATCCCGATGCTGCCACGTGAACTGTCTGACGATCTCTGTTCTCTGCGCGCGAACGAAGTACGCCCGGTTCTGGCTTGCCGCATGATCATTACCGCCGACGGTACGATTGAAGACAACATCACCTTCTTCGCTGCGACTATCGAGTCTAAAGCGAAGTTGGTCTATGACAACGTCTCCGACTGGCTGGAAGGCATCGGTGACTGGCAGCCTGAAAACGACGCGATTGCTGAACAAATCCGTCTGCTGCATCGTATTTGTCTGAGCCGTGTTGAATGGCGTCACAACCACGCGTTAGTATTTAAAGATCGTCCGGATTACCGTTTTGTCCTCGGTGAAAAAGGCGAAGTGCTGGATATTGTGGCGGAACCGCGTCGCATCGCTAACCGTATCGTGGAAGAGTCAATGATTGCGGCAAATATTTGTGCTGCACGCGTTCTTCGCGACACGCTGGGCTTTGGAATTTATAACGTCCATATGGGATTTGATCCGGCAAACGCTGACGCACTGGCCGCGCTACTGAAAACCCATGGTATGCATGTAGATGCCGAAGAGGTCCTGACGCTGGAAGGCTTCTGCAAACTGCGCCGCGAACTGGATGCGCAGCCTTCCGGTTTCCTCGATAGCCGTATCCGCCGGTTCCAGTCGTATGCTGAAATCAGCACCGAACCAGGTCCGCACTTTGGGCTGGGTCTGGAAGCATATGCCACCTGGACCTCTCCTATTCGTAAGTATGGCGACATGATCAACCACCGTCTGCTTAAGGCCGTCATCAAAGGCGAAACGATTGCCCGTCCGCAGGATGATACGACCCTGCAAATGGCCGAACGTCGTCGTCTGAACCGCATGGCTGAACGCGATGTGGGTGACTGGTTATACGCCCGCTTCTTGAGCGACAAAGCCGGCACCGACGTCCGTTTCGCAGCCGAAATCATTGACGTCAGCCGCGGCGGTATGCGAGTACGTTTAGTGGATAATGGCGCAGTCGCATTTATTCCGGCCCCGTTCCTGCATGCTGTTCGTGACGAACTGGTATGCAGCCAGGAAAGCGGCACCGTACAAATCAAAGGTGAAGTGGTTTACAAAGTCACGGATGTGATTGATGTAACCATTGCCGAAGTGCGGATGGAAACCCGCAGCGTTATCGCACGTCCAGCCGTGTAATACTGATAAAGCTAACGGCCTTTCTCTTTCTGTGAAAGGTCGTTTTCTTTTCCCTCCCAAATCTCCACCACGCACTACACTTCTTTCATCCGGTCTAATTTATTTTTTACTATTTTCAGTTCCGCTAGCTTTGCTTTTTTTAGATTCTGCATTACATATAAATACATAAATAAAACAATACGTTCAGCCATAGTCACCCTGTATGAATCATGGCTAACTATACTTTTGAGGCTCTATGCGCTTTAAACGGGATAGTACACATCATGAAAGACGTCCGGGAGCGGGTTACGTTGTATAGCTATGTGGGCACTCATAACCCCTACTGGCGTTTGTCAGAGGATTGCAACATCCTGCATTTCTCTATCGACGAAGCGTCAGCAGTCGATCAGACCATCGAATTGTCAGCTGAGCAAGCCAACCGCATTCGCGAAATGACGGTGATTACATCGAGCCTGTTGATGACGCTTCCCATTGAAGATGACGACATTCCCGTGCATCTGGTCGGCAGGAAAATCAATAAGCGCGAATGGGCGGGAAGCGCATCCGCCTGGGATGACACCCCTTCCGTCGCGCGCGACCTGGCTCACGGCCTCTCTTTCGCTGAGCAGGTCGTTTCTGAAGCTAACTCCGTCATTGTCATTCTTGACCGTATGGGCAACATTCAACGTTTTAATCGCCTGTGCGAAGAGTACACCGGTCTCAAAGAGCGCGAAGTGATTGGCCAAAGCGTTTTCACGCTGTTTATGAGCCGGCGCGAGGCCGCAGCCTCACGGCGCAACATTGAGGTGTTTTTTCGCGAAGGTAACTCTTATGAGGTCGAACGTTGGGTTAAAACCTGCAAAGGCCAGCGTCTGTTTCTGTTCCGCAATAAGTTTGTGCATAACGGTAGCGGCAAGAACGAAATTTTTCTGATCTGTTCCGGTACCGATATTACTGAAGAGCGCCGCGCGCAGGAACGTCTACGGGTATTGGCCAATACCGACTCCATCACTGGTTTACCGAACCGCAACGCAATTCACGAGCTGATCAGCAATGCTATTGAAAACGCGGGCGATACGCAGGTTGGGATTGTCTATCTCGATTTGGATAACTTTAAAAAGGTGAACGACGCCTACGGTCATATGTTTGGCGATCAGTTGTTACAAAGCGTGTCGCTGGCTATCCTCAGTTGCCTCGACGACAACCAGCTACTGGCCAGGTTTGGCGGTGATGAATTCATTGTCCTTGCCACCGAAACGTCCCAGGGCGCGCTGGAGGCTACGGCATCGCGTATCCTGACGCGCCTGCGCCAACCTTTTCGCATTGGACTGATAGAAGTCTATACCGGATGTTCAATCGGTATTTCTCTCGCGCCACAGCATGGACAGGACGGCGAGAGCGTCATCCGTAACGCGGATACGGCCATGTACACAGCAAAAGAAGGCGGTCGTGGTCAGTTTTGCGTCTTCTCACCGGAAATGAATCAACGGGTTTTTGAATATTTGTGGTTGGATACCAATCTGCGTAAGGCGCTGGAAAACGATCAACTGGTTATCCACTATCAGCCAAAAATAACCTGGCGCGGAGAAGTTCGTAGTCTGGAGGCTCTGGTTCGTTGGCAGTCCCCGGAACGTGGTCTCATACCGCCATTGGAGTTTATCTCCTACGCCGAAGAATCAGGGCTCATCGTTCCGCTCGGTCGATGGGTTATTCTGGACGTCGTGCGCCAGGTGGCAAAATGGCGTGCCAAGGGGATAAATCTACGCGTGGCGGTAAACGTGTCTGCGCGCCAGCTCGCCGACCAGACGCTATTTACCGCTCTCAAGCAGGTGCTTCACGATCTCAACTTTGAATACTGCCCGATCGATGTTGAATTAACGGAAAGCAGTTTGATTGAAAATGAGCAGTTGGCGCTATCCGTTATTCAGCAATTTAGTCAGTTGGGGGCACAAATCCATTTGGATGATTTTGGCACCGGTTATTCGTCGCTATCTCAACTGGCCCGCTTCCCGCTTGATGCGATAAAACTGGATCAAACCTTTGTCAGAGATGTGCACAAGCAACCTATTTCACAGTCGCTGGTGCGGGCCATTGTCGCGGTCGCGCAAGCGCTCAACCTGCAGGTCATCGCCGAAGGCGTTGAAAGTGCAAAAGAGGATGCGTTTTTGACCAAGAACGGCGTCAATGAGCGTCAGGGATTTTTATTCGCCAAGCCGATGCCTGCAGCTGCGTTTGAACGATGGTATCGACGACACCTGAATAAAAAAACGCGATAATGCAGAAAGATTCCTCGGAGAAAATAGCCATAAATGGACAATACGTGATGATTCTATCTGTATGTAATCACAGAATATATAATATTCTTCAATCATTCAGGTTAATACTATTTTTCCCTTCTCTTTTGCCATGAAATTCTGCATCATGAAATTCAAACTCTATTGCCCTTTGGATGATGACCATGTCTGATATCGACGCTCAGCGTCTGGCCGAACGCATTGATACCGTGCTGGATATCCTCGTTGCAGGTGATTACCACTCAGCCATCCACAATCTCGAAATTCTGAAGGCTGAACTGTTAAACACAGTCAAAGAAGATACTCAATCTTTGTCAACTAAACAGAAAGCTCCGTGGGAGATCTGATGACATCGCTCTCTTGATGTTACTGCTATCAGCAGACTTCCGTTTATTTTCCGATACGATATTGCTATAAAAATTAATACTATGAATTCCCGACAACAATCCATTTTGCAGATGGTGACCGATAAAGGTCAGATGAGCGTCGCCGATCTGGCAAAAATCACCGGCGTTTCAGAAGTGACGATTCGACAGGATCTGAATACGCTGGAAAAACAGAGTTATTTACGCCGTGCGCACGGATTTGCTGTTTCATTGAACAGCGATGATGTGGAAACACGCATGATGACCAATTTCACGCTAAAACGTGAGCTGGCCGAATTCGCTGCATCACTGGTCAGCCCCGGCGAGTCAGTATTCATTGAGAATGGCAGCAGCAATGCGCTCCTGGCAAGAACCCTGGCGGAGCAAAAAGATGTCACTATCATTACGGTGAGCAGCTACATCGCTCACCTGCTCAAAGAAACACCCTGTGAAGTGATTCTCCTCGGCGGGATTTATCAGAAGAAAAGTGAGAGCATGGTCGGCCCCCTGACTCGCCAGTTTATCCAGCAGGTACACTTCAGTAAGGCCTTCATCGGCATTGATGGCTGGCAGGCAGAAACCGGCTTCACCGGACGCGATATGATGCGTTCTGATGTGGTTAATGCGGTACTGGAGAAAGGCGCAGAGGTTATTGTGCTTACCGACAGCTCAAAATTTGACGCCATTCATCCTTATACCCTGGGGCCTTTAGCGCGATTCAGTCGCGTCGTGACGGACTCTAAGCTCAGCGCCAGCGTACAAATGCAGCTTGAGCATTCAGGATTAACCGTCAATATCATTGATACCAACGCATAATGGCTGCGCAAGATGATTTGTCGGCAGGCAAATCATCTCCTCTCTGAGAGTTATCTGACAACCCAATTAAGACTTTTTACCTGTTGTTAACAGGATAAACTCGTAGAATTAATATTAGCGATATAACAGGAGCGAACATCCAACTGCAGGATATTGGTTGTCATGCCTTCGCTAAACGGTTTCACGGAAATATCTTTGATAGTCGCGATTTAACGCTATCCTTAAAGAACACTGGATTCCGTGAATCAATAATTCAGGAGAAAGTATTATGTTAGTAACGAGCAAAAAAATGACCGCAGCCATTCTGGCGCTTACTCTGGCAATGTCTCTGAGCGCCTGCTCTAACTGGTCCAAACGCGATCGCAATACCGCTATCGGTGCCGGTGCGGGTGCAGTAGGTGGTGCAGTCCTGACCGATGGCAGCGCGCTGGGTACGCTGGGTGGTGCTGCTGTTGGTGGTATTATTGGCCATCAGGTAGGTAAATAATTTACGGTTGACCGGCTCGATATAATTAAACGTTTACTTTTTCAGCTCTGTATTTTAAAAAGCCACGGATTATCTCCGTGGCTTTTTTATTAACCGCCAGCCAGTTTGACTTTCATGCCTTTGGCCTCCAGCAATGATTTTATCAGGTCACGTTTATCGCCCTGAATTTCAATCACGCCATCTTTTACCGCCCCACCGCAACCACATTTTTTCTTCAGTTCCGCGGCTAATTTAGCCAGTTCCGCATCATCCTGATCAATACCGGTGATCAGGCACACGCCCTTGCCTTTACGACCGCTGGTCTGGCGTTGAATGCGGACAATACCATCACCCTTTGGACGTTCAGGGGCGACCTTCGGTTCATTAATGCGTCCGGAGTCGGTTGAATAGACCAGGCGAGAGTTTGAATCGCTCATTTACACACCTCGTTTCAGAGAGGCATTGATCATCTTCAGCGTCTGCGCCGGGTCGGCAGACTGCGTGACCGGACGACCAATCACCATGTAATCCACACCGGCTAACTGCGCCTGCTCTGGCGTCATAATACGACGCTGATCGCCCGCCTCGCTGCCTTCAGGACGAATACCCGGGGTCACTAACTTAAATGCCTGTCCAAACGCCTGTTTGAAACGTACCGCTTCCTGGGCAGAGCATACGACTCCGTCCAGCCCGCAATGTTGAGTTAAACGCGCCAGTCTTTCAGCATGCTCCGCAGGTGACAACGTCACACCGAGATCGGCCAGATCGCTGGCTTCCATGCTGGTCAGCACCGTCACAGCAATCAGCAATGGCGCATCATTACCAAAAGGCACCAGGGCCTCACGGGCTGCCGTCATCATGCGCGCCCCGCCAGAGGCGTGTACGTTAACCATCCACACGCCAAGGTCGGCAGCCGCAGCTACGGCATGTGCAGTTGTATTGGGAATATCATGAAATTTCAAATCCAGAAAGACGTCAAAACCGCGCTGTTGTAGTTCGCGAACCAACTGAGGTCCAAAAAGCGTGAACATCTCTTTGCCCACTTTCAAACGGCAATCACGAGGATCAATTCTGTCGACAAAAGCTAATGCTTTATCACGATTTGCGTAATCAAGAGCGACAACGACAGGAGAATCAGTAACAGCACGAGAAGAAGATGAAGCAGTAAACGTCATGACCAGACCTTCCTGAGGATGGGCGCCACCGGTGGCGCAAAATGGGTAAACGGCGTGCATTCTACCTGCGGCAATAGAAAATTAACAGGCGCGATTACATTTCTGCCAGGCGAACCGGCTGTGGAGGTTGATGATGGGACGATTACACCCTATAAGGATGTTGTAACTAAGTTGAAGCTTTTTTAAAAATTACAGCCCATCAAGCCCACGAATAGGTTTAATGGTTGACCATGAACGGCAGGATGGACAATGCCAGTACAGCGTATAAGCGGTAAACCCGCATTTTTGACAGCGATAGCGCGGCTTACTACGTACCTGCTCCCCGACCATATCGCGCAGCACCATCAGGCTCTCTTTGGCGCGCCCTTCTTCTGCTTCGTTAAGATGATAATCCATCAGCTTGTGGAATACACGCATCGTAGGATGACGCTGCAGCTGACGAGTAATATAAACCTGAGCGGTATCAGTTCCCTCACGCGCCTCAAGGATATCTGCAAGCATCAGTTCAGCGGCGGCACCGGTATTTTCCTCAACCGCACGGCGTAAAAACTCTGCCCACTCATCGTTTTTGCCCAGATGCTGGTAGCAGCTTTGCAGCATTTCCAGCGTTTCACTGACCAGCTCTTTATCCTGAGAAATCACCCGTTGCAGACTTTCAACCGCCCTGGAGTAATCGCCGTTCAGCATATATACGCGCCCCATCATAATGGAAACGCGGGCGCTGTTTTTGTCTGCTGCCGCCCCTTTTTTCAACAGCGTCATGGCACGATCCATATCGTCGTTGCCCATTTGCTGTAACGCCAGTTCGCAATAGAAATGCGCTATCTCAATGCGTTGTTTGTCTTTGCCAAGCTTTACCAGACGCTCTGCAACGTCAATGGCTTTTTGCCATTCGCTGGTTGCCTGATAAATTTGCAGCAACTGTTGTAATGCCCCAACGCGAAAATCTGTTTCATCAGTAAGCTGATTGAACATGTCTTCCGCACGGTCATACAGGCCTGCGGCCATGTAGTCGCGGCCCAGTTGTTGCACTGCCAGCAAGCGCTGTTCGTATGTCAGCGAGGCACTTTCCATAAGCGTTTGGTGGATGCGGATTGCACGATCGACTTCACCACGCGAACGGAACAGGTTTCCGAGGGTGAGATGAGCCTCAACGGTGCCCGTGTCCTCTTTCAGCATATCGAGGAACAGATCCACCGCTTTATCTTGTTGGTTGCTCAGGAGGAAGTTAACCCCGGCGACATAGTCACGGGAAAGTCGGTTGGCTTCATCCTGCTTTGTTTGTTGCGCACTTCTGCGACCCATATACCACCCATAGGCAGCGGCTACAGGTAAAAGCAGAAACAACAACTCCAACATAAATAATTATTCCTTTACAACCGACGAATCGGCGGGTACCGCAACGTCGGTCGCAGGCGCAAGCTGGTTTTCCAGTCGTTTGATTTTACGTTCGGCGCGCGCAAGAGACACTCGAACCTTCAGCCAGAAAAGACCGCAAATTAGCCAACCAATCGCAAAACCTGCGGCAAACAATACAGCAAGCAGCGTAGAGATACGATACTCACCCTGAGCCAGCAGGTAATTAAACGTAACCTGTTGATCGTTTTGCGCACCTAATGTCACCGAAATAACAAAAATCGCCAACACCAGTAAGAAAATGAGTAAATATTTCACATTACTTCCCGTTATGTGGTTTAAGCGAATAAATCGTGTCCAACTTACCGCGTTGAGCCCTTTAAATTACCATTTTCACACCGAGTGCGAAATGGAAAAGCGCTTTATGCCTTCTGATTTAAGGGCAAAATTCGAAAAATCAATCATAGCTAACTTTCTTGCTCACGCTGCGCGATTTCTTTTGTCTCCTGCACTGGCGGTGTTAAGGGCCCGCATATCCGCTGCGCAAGCCAGGTTGCCAGGGTCACCAACAGCCAGGAAATCAGCGTTGCGACCACCAAATCACGGGGCCAGTGCATTCCCAGCAGCAAGCGGCTCCCCATCACACCCGTCGCCCAGATGAGTAAGAATGCTATAGTCAGCGTACGTCTGCGCGGCCACAGCAATCCTACCGCCAGCAAAGCCCAACTGGCAGCAAACATTGTATGCCCGGAGGGAAAAGCAAATCCTGTTTCTTTTTGCCAGTGCTTACGTAGAAACGTTGGCACGTCCCGCTGTTCGGCTAATTGTTCTTTGACTAAGTTCCCGCGATCTTTACGTTTTAAAGTGTAGAACTCATCCACCGGAATATGGTGCGTTTTTTCCAGCCATACGACAAATGGCCGCGGTTCCTGCACCTTGTCTTTAACCCATGACTTCACGCCCTGCCCAACTAAAATCGCTGCCGCCAGGATCGTAAACAGCATTATCGCCGCTTTCAGACGAAAACGCAGACACCATAAAAACCATGCACAGAGCGCTACGTGAGTGATAATCCCCCATGGCTGTGTCACCGTTTCCGTTACCCAGAACAGGGATTTTAACCACCAGACATTATGCCCAGGTTGCCAGTTCCAGCCTGATACCCATACAGCAACCGGCATGATAAGCAGCAGTCCGGCGCCGACTGCGGTGCGCTTTGCAATTGAAAGCATTGCCTCTCCTTTCGTTGATAAGTCTCACAATCATAACTGAAAAATGCGCACGCCGGGAAAATTGACAATTTTGTGCCATTCCAAAAGCGAATCCGTTGTCGCAATTAGGTGAACATCGCTGGCTTATGGCAAAATAGTGCAATACAGAACAGAAGCCAACAGGCGACGGCACGACAGTGCCAGCATAATCTGGAGAATTACATGCAGCTTAAACGTGTGGCAGAAGCCAAACTGCCAACCCCCTGGGGTGATTTCCTGATGGTGGGATTTGAAGAACTGGCAACCGGACACGATCATGTCGCACTGATTTTTGGCGATATTACAGGCCAAACGCCTGTCCTGGCGCGTGTCCACTCTGAGTGTCTGACTGGCGATGCGCTGTTTAGCCTGCGTTGCGATTGCGGTTTCCAGCTCGAAGCAGCCCTGTCGCATATTGCCGAAGAAGGGCGTGGCATTCTGCTCTATCATCGTCAGGAAGGGCGCAACATTGGACTGTTAAATAAAATCCGCGCCTATGCGCTGCAGGACCAGGGTTATGATACCGTTGAAGCCAATCATCAGTTAGGCTTTGCAGCAGATGAGCGTGATTTCACACTGTGTGCGGACATGTTCAAGCTGCTGGGCGTTGACGAGGTACGTTTGTTGACCAATAACCCGAAGAAAGTGGAAATTCTGACCGAGGCGGGTATCAATATCGTTGAACGCGTGCCGTTGATTGTGGGTCGTAACCCGAATAATGAACATTATCTGGATACCAAAGCCGCGAAAATGGGCCATTTGTTAAATAAATAATTTCCATTTACCCGGTACAGAAAAAAGCCTGCTCACGCAGGCTTTTTACATGTCAGTTCAACATATTACGAATGACGTAGTGCAGAATGCCGTCGTTCTGGTAATACGTTAACTCCGTCGCGGTATCGATGCGGCAACGGCATAAAATCACCTCTTTATGCCCATCCGCACGGGTCAAACTTACCGGAACTGTCGCCCCCGGTTTAATGTTTTGCAGATCCGTAATATCAATCGCTTCCTCACCGGTTAATCCCAGCGTTTTACGCGTAACCCCCTGTGGGAATTCAAGCGGTAAAATCCCCATGCCGATCAGGTTAGAACGGTGAATTCGCTCAAAGGACTCAGCAATCACCACGCGCACACCCAGCAAGCGTGGGCCTTTCGCAGCCCAGTCACGACTGGAGCCAGAACCATATTCCTTACCGGCAATAACCGCCAGCGGAACATTCTCCTGTTGGTATTGCATGGCCGCATCATAGATAGCTACCACTTCCGTCCCCGGTAAATGCCGCGTCATTCCGCCTTCCACGCCAGGCACCATCTCATTGCGGATACGTATATTGGCAAAAGTACCGCGCATCATCACTTCATGGTTTCCGCGGCGGGAACCGTAGGAGTTAAAGTCTTTGCGCTCAACGCCGTGGCTTTGTAGATACCGACCGGCCGGACTATCCGCTTTAATGCTACCGGCAGGAGAAATGTGATCGGTGGTCACCGAGTCGCCTAACATCGCCAAAATGCGTGCGCCATGAATGTCCTGTACCGGATCCGGCGTAGCCTGCATACCATCAAAGAACGGCGATAAACGGATATAGGTCGAGTCAGACTGCCAGCCATAGGTGTCAGCCCGATCAACTTGAATCGCTTTCCATTCCGGCGTGCCTTCAAATACTTCGGCATACTCTTTATGGAACATCGCGGTAGAGACCTGCTCAACGGCTCGAGCGATTTCCTGGGCAGTTGGCCAGATATCTTTCAGGTAAACGGGATCGCCTTTTCTGTCATGACCTAACGGATCTTTCGTCAGGTTAATATTCATATTCCCCGCCAGCGCGTAGGCGACTACCAGCGGCGGAGACGCCAACCAGTTCGTCTTGACGAGCGGATGGATGCGTCCTTCAAAATTACGGTTGCCGGAAAGCACTGCGCCGACCGTGAGATCGCCTTTTTTGATAGCTGTCTCAATAGGATCGGGCAACGGTCCGGAATTACCTATACAGGTGGTACAGCCATAACCCACGAGGTTAAAGCCCAACTCGTCAAGATACGGTGTGAACCCGGCCTGCGCCAGATAGTCAGAAACGACTTTAGAGCCAGGCGCCAGCGAGGCTTTAACCCAGGGTTGACGTTTCAGACCGAGCGTAACCGCTTTCTTCGCCAGCAGCCCCGCCGCCATCAATACGCTTGGGTTAGAGGTGTTGGTACAGGAGGTGATCGCCGCAATCACCACCGCGCCATCCGGCAACAGGTATTGATGCCCGTTCATTGTATAATCCACTGGCTGACGATCTTTTAGCGAGCTATTCACCTCAAGCTCGTTACTCGCCGAGAACGCTTTCGGGACATCTGCGAGTGCCACTCGATCCTGCGGACGCTTCGGTCCGGCAAGGCTCGCTTCCACACTGCCCATATCCAGCTCCAGCGAACTGGTAAATACAGGTTCATCGCCTGGGTTACGCCACATCCCCTGCGCTTTAGCATAAGCGCCGACCAGGTCGACCTGCTCCTCACTGCGTCCGCTCAGGCGCATATATTCAAGCGTGATGTCATCAATCGGGAAGAAACCACAGGTTGCGCCATATTCCGGCGACATGTTCGCAATGGTTGCCCGATCGGCCAGCGGTAAGGTATCCAGGCCATCACCATAGAATTCAACAAATTTCCCAACCACACCATGCTTACGCAGCATTTGGGTGACGGTCAGCACCAGATCGGTCGCGGTGATACCTTCCCGCAGTTTACCTACCAGCTTGAAGCCCACCACGTCAGGGATAAGCATAGAGACCGGCTGGCCCAGCATCGCGGCTTCGGCTTCAATGCCGCCGACGCCCCAGCCCAGCACACCGAGACCATTTATCATCGTAGTATGGGAGTCGGTACCGACCAGCGTATCCGGATAAGCCACCCATTCACCGTTTTGTAATTCGCTCCAGACGGCTTTACCCAAATACTCAAGGTTAACCTGGTGGCAAATCCCCGTTCCCGGCGGCACAACGCTGAAGCGACTGAATGCTTGCTGTCCCCATTTCAGGAACACATAGCGCTCATGGTTACGTTCCATTTCCAGACGGACGTTCTCTTCGAAAGCGTCATCATCACCGAAACGATCCACCGTTACGGAGTGGTCAATGACAAGATCCACTGGCGAAAGCGGATTCACTTTTGCCGTATCCCCGCCCAAACGTTTTACCGCTTCGCGCATAGCGGCCAGATCGACCACTGCGGGTACGCCAGTAAAGTCCTGCATCAAAACGCGAGCGGGTCGATAGGCAATCTCACGGTCGGCATGCGCGGTTTTCAGCCAACGCGCCAGCGCATGAATATCGTCTTCGGTAACGGTATTTCCGTCCTGCCAGCGAAGCAGGTTCTCCAGCAAAACTTTTAGCGATTTGGGCAGGCGGGTGATATCACCCAGAGTTTGTGCGGCCAGAGGCAAGCTGTAGTAACGGTAGGTTTTATCATTAACCTGCAATGTGTCCATACTGGCTTCGCGTAGGGTCGACGACATAGCTCCTCCTTAAATGACAGGGTTAGATCCCCTGATTTTCTTCAGGGTTAGTATTAAAGATAACACAAACAAAATGTAACGCTTTGATAACAACTCAAATTGATAAAAGTGTAAACATCGGAAGAGCGGAGTGCGGTGTGAAATACGCGGGGAAGATTCGAGAGCGGAAGTTGATAGCGTTAATGTGTAACAGGCATGTTGGTAGTCGATAATATGCTGATTAGAGTGGACATCGCGATTGTACGCAATAAGTCATACGAGATATCAGACAGAGGACGAATAATAATGACGATAAAATTCGTATTAATTACTGTTTCTGTTCATCATCAGTAAACAGATCAATAAACGCGCGTTGTTCAGGGGAAAGCGTCCAGGAGGTGGGGATTTCCGGCCCATTCTCTGCGCCGGTATTGCTATCTGGTTCATTTTCATGGGGAGCTGGCGTCACGGTGATATGTTGTTCCGGTGCGGACATGACCTACCCCCACACTTGCCAGGCCACGAGCGCGACGACAATCCAGAACACTGCGGAGCCGAGAAAAACAGCAAACCAGGCTTTACGTTTCATCACGGGATCCCTGCGTGCTGGCTGGTTTCCTGAAGGCATCGCTAACCTCATACTATCGAAATCACTTATCATTTAGGCACCAAACAATCGGTACAATTAATCATCAGATAGGAGGAATCCTAATAAAAAAGGCAAAAAAAAGCCAGTTAATTTTCAGACTCGTCCTGATAAATAAATCGATTGTTTGATCGGTTATCAATATTTGAAAGGAATTTTTGGCAAGCTGACTAATTTGAAACTACTTTAGAGAAACTTTTCCATAAACTATATATGGTTAATTTATTCACTGTAAATTATCGATTAATTCAGCGTCTCCCGTCGGTATCGCTTTATGCAGAAGGATACCGACGAGGTAACAGCCGGTATTATTTCTCAGGCAATTTAATATCTTTAAACATGGCTTCTATATCATCGTTAGAACGCAACGCTACCGCAGTATCCACCACATCTCGCGTCAGATGCGGCGCGAAACGTTGAATAAAATCATACATGTAACTGCGTAAAAACGTGCTGCGACGAAAACCAATTTTGGTGGTGCTATGACTGAAGATATCGTGCGCGTCAACACGTACAAGATCAGGGTCGGAGACGGGATCAACCGCCATGCTGGCAATCACCCCCACCCCAAGCCCCAGACGCACATAGGTTTTAATGACATCGGCATCGGTCGCGGTAAATACTATACGCGGTTCCAGACCCGCACGGTTAAACGCGGTATCCAGTTCCGAACGCCCGGTAAAACCGAAGGTGTAGGTGACCAGCGGATACTGCGCTAACTCTTCAATAGAAACGGACGCTTTTCCCGCCAGCGGATGATCCGGCGTCACGACGATCGAGCGGTTCCAGTGATAGCAAGGCAGCATCACCAAATCGTCATACAGATGCAGGGCTTCTGTCGCAATGGCAAAGTCTGCATTCCCTTTCGATACCGCTTCGGCGATTTGCGTCGGCGATCCCTGGTGCATGTGCAAAGAGACGCGAGGGTAACGCTCAATAAAACCTTTAATCACGTTTGGCAGTGCGTAACGTGCTTGCGTGTGGGTCGTCGCGATGTATAACGAGCCTTTGTCCGGCCAGGTATGTTCGCCGGCCACCGACTTAATGGCATCCACCTTCGACAGAACCTCACGCGCAATACGGATGACTTCCTGCCCCGCTGGCGTAACCTGCGTCAGGTGCTTGCCGCTACGGGCAAAAATCTGGATGCCAAGTTCATCTTCAAGCATACGAACTTGCTTACTGATGCCTGGCTGGGAGGTATAAAGCCCTTCCGCCGTTGAGGAGACATTAAGGTTGTGGTTCACCACCTCAACAATGTAGCGAAGCTGCTGTAATTTCATGTCAAGCCATCCCGATTTATGCCATCAGATCATCGTTTCAGAGCAGGCTCGTTAGCACTGCTAATACGATTTAATAATAAAAAACGTGTTAACTATAACCACTATATCATTTCTATGTAAGCTGTATAGGCATGACAAAAAATAATACGTCAGAAACAAAAAGGGCCGCTTACGCGACCCTTTAAGGAGAAATTCAGGCGGAATACCGTTATTTCTTCCCTTCGACCCATTTACCGTCAACAAAGAACGCTGACCAACCGGTCGCCTTACCGTCTTTCTCAGCGGCAACGTATTGCTGCTTGGTTTTACGGCTGAAACGAACCATGGACTTGTTGCCATCCGGGTCAGTCTGCGGCGCGTCTGCCAGATAACGCAGTTTTTCCGGCAGACGATCGCGGAAGCGGTACAGCTCTTCCACTAACGGCGCGCGGGTCTCACGTGATTTCGGGAACGTATTTGCCGCCAGGAAGATACCTGCCGCGCCATCACGTAACACAAAATACGCGTCAGATTTTTCACACGGCAGTTCCGGCAGCGGAACCGGATCTTCTTTCGGCGGAGCGACTTCACCGTTACGCAGGATCTTACGAGTGTTTTTGCACTCGTCGTTGGTACACGCCATGTACTTACCGAAACGCCCCATTTTCAGGTGCATTTCAGAACCACATTTTTCGCACTCAACGATAGGACCGTCATAACCCTTGATGCGGAATTCACCCTCTTCGATCTCGTAGCCGTCACAGGTCGGGTTATTACCACATACATGCAGCTTACGCTTAGGATCGATAAGGTAGCTGTCCATCGCCGTACCGCACTTCTGGCAGCGACGTTTGGCGCGCAGAGCGTTCGTTTCCGCGTCGTCGCCTTCCAGCACGTTCAGCACTTCGTTTTCCGGCACCAGGTTAATGGTGGTTTTGCAACGCTCTTTCGGCGACAGCGCATAGCCGGAACAGCCGAGGAAAACGCCGGTGCTGGCGGTACGAATACCCATCTTGCGTCCGCAGGTCGGGCAATCAATACTGGTCAGCACCATCTGGTTCGGACGCATACCGCCCTCTTCAGGATCTTTTTCGGCTTTATCCAGTTGCTGAGTAAAATCGGTGAAGAAGTTGTCGAGTACGCCTTTCCATTCGGCTTCGTGATTCGCCACCTGGTCGAGGCTGTCTTCCATCTGCGCGGTAAAATCGTAGTTCATCAATTCGCGGAAGTTTTCTTCCAGACGATCGGTGACGATTTCACCCATTTTTTCAGCATAGAAGCGACGGTTCTCAACACGAACATAGCCGCGATCCTGAATCGTGGAAATAATCGACGCATACGTTGATGGACGACCAATACCCCGCTTTTCAAGCTCTTTAACCAGCGAGGCTTCACTGAAACGTGCAGGCGGTTTGGTAAAGTGTTGCGCTGGCGTCAGTTCGACAAGCGTCAACGTATCGCCTTTATCCACGGCCGGTAAGATGCGATCTTCATCGCCCTTACGCAATGCAGGCATCACTTTGGTCCAGCCATCGAAACGCAGAATACGACCACGCGCTTTCAGGCGGAAATCACCCGCGCCCACGGTTAAGGTGGTGGAGTCGTATTTCGCCGGCGTCATCTGACAGGCAACAAATTGACGCCAGATCAGCTGGTACAGTTTTTGCGCATCAGCTTCCATGTCTTTCAGCGATTCCGCCTGTACGGCGACATCGGAAGGACGGATAGCTTCGTGCGCTTCCTGAGAGTTCTCTTTGCTGGCGTACTGGTTCGCGCTCTCCGGCAGATATTTTTTGCCAAAATTATCGCTGATGTACTCGCGAACCATGTTCACCGCATCCTGGCTCAGGTTGGTTGAGTCAGTACGCATATAGGTGATGTAGCCCGCTTCATACAAGCGCTGCGCCATCATCATGGTTTTCTTCACGCCAAAGCCCAGTCGCGTGCTCGCAGCCTGCTGTAGCGTGGAGGTAATAAACGGCGCGCCCGGCTTGCTGCTGGTCGGTTTATCTTCACGTTCCAGGACGCTATAGCGCGCTTTTTCCAACAGGCTGACAGCGGCAAGCGTTTGTTCCCGATTGACCGGGCGGAACGGTTTATCATTCTGGTGCGTCACCTCAAGCGGCAACGCATCGCCTCGAGGCGTGGTCGTGTCAGCACCAATTTCCCAGAACTCTTCTGGAACAAATGCTTTGATTTCGCGTTCACGCTCAACCACCAGACGCACGGCAACCGACTGTACGCGGCCTGCTGACAGACCACGCGCAATTTTTTTCCACAGCAGCGGCGACACCATATAGCCCACCACGCGGTCCATAAAGCGGCGCGCCTGTTGCGCGTTAACCCGGTCGATGTTCAGTTCGCCCGGTTTTTCAAACGCCTGACGAATAGCGTTTTTAGTAATTTCGTTAAACACCACACGGCTGTAGCGTGCGTCATCGCCGCCGATCACTTCCCGCAGGTGCCATGCAATGGCTTCCCCTTCGCGGTCAAGGTCGGTTGCGAGATAGATGTGGTCGGCTTTTTCAGCCAGTTGCTTCAGTTCAGAAACAACTTTCTCTTTACCAGGCAGCACTTCATAGCGCGCATCCCAGTTGTGCCACGGGTCAACACCCATGCGGTTGACGAGAGCGCCACGTTCATCCTTTTTGGGCTTTTTAGCCGTTTTGGTGGAGGTTGAGTCGGCGCTCTTTTTAGTTGCTGAGCCACTGGTCGGCAAATCACGGATATGACCAACGCTGGATTTCACCACGTAGTCATTACCCAGATACTTGTTGATCGTTTTGGCTTTTGCCGGGGACTCAACGATGACAAGAGCTTTACCCATATTCACCTTTACCTAATTTGATTCTTCCAGAATGCGTCGCACGTTGATTCACCTTCCACTGGCGACGAGACATTGATATGGTCTCTGCGTCGGCGGATATCAACCCCTTAAACTTTTTCGCGCTTGTAATGTAACTCTCATGTAACTGAGTTAACAGGCTTTTTTGCTCACAAACGCTATAGCACGACGAAGTATTGGTCGAATGTCAAGCAAATCTGTTGCCAGATTGACGAAAGCGTCACACTGTACCTGATAAAATGCGTTACGCAACTTTATTAGCATGCAAAAACAAATCCCGCCAGTTGCAACCCCGACGTAAGACCTTCATTTATGTCAGGGAATATTTGCCCATAAGCCGGGCTCGGCGTAGACTAATGTCCTTGTTTAAGGAGTAAATAATGCATAAAGACACGCAACCTATCGATCGCGAAACGCTGCTGATTGAAGCCAACAAAATCATTCGTGAGCATGAGGACACGCTGGCGGGAATTGTCGCCACCGGCGTTACGCAGCGAAATGGCGTGCTGGTTTTCAGCGGAGATTACTTTTTAGACGAACAAGGGCTTCCGACGCCCAAGAGTACGGCGGTGTTTAATATGTTTAAGCACCTGGCGCACGTACTTTCTGAAAAGTATCACTTGATCGATTAATACAAGAAATGATTTGCCGGATGGCGGCTCCGCCTTATCCGGCCCGGGATGTTACGATCCTCAAGGCCGGATAAGATGCTTTAGCATCACCATCCGGCAATGACAATTTTACATCAGCGGTTTCTGTCCTCGCTGCCACCAGCGCAGTAGCAAACGATCGGCGCTCTCGGCCGCACTCCCGGTAAAGCGATCCATCAGTTTTTTGCGCTGCATATAGCGAACGCTTAACACTTCGCGACCTTCCATTAGCCCGAGAATCACTTCGTCGCTGGTATTGATTTCATCCACCAGCCCGTTTGCCAGCGCCTGTTGCCCAAACCAGTGTTCGCCGGTGGCCACCTGTTCAATGTCCAGAGTCGGACGCATGCGCTGCACAAAATCTTTAAACAGGTGATGGGTTTCATTCAGATCTTCGCGGAATTTTTGCCGCCCTTCTTCCGTGTTTTCACCCAGCAGCGTCAGCGTACGCTTATACTGCCCGGCGGTGTGCAGTTCGATATCAATATCCTTCCCCTTCAGAAAGCGGTTAAAGTTCGGGATCTGCGCCACGACGCCAATAGAGCCGACAATAGCAAACGGCGCTGAGACAATTTTATCGGCTACGCAGGCCATCATATATCCACCGCTCGCGGCGACTTTATCCACCGTTACGGTCAACGGAATCTGCTTATCGCGCAAACGCTGTAACTGCGACGCAGCCAGACCATAACCATGGACCACACCGCCCGGGCTTTCCAGGCGAACCACCACTTGATCCTGCGGTTTAACGACCGCCAACACCGCCGTCACTTCCTCACGTAACGCGCTGACCTCATGGGCGTCCATGCTGCCTTTAAAATCCAGCACCCATACACGTGGTTTATCAGATGATGTACTGTCTCCCAGCTTCGCTTTTGCCTTGGCTGCCTTTGCTTCCAGTTTCTGTTTCTTTTTCTGCGCCTTATGCCAGAATTTTTGCTGATGCCCGTCCAGTAACGCCAGCGACAGATCATCCTTCATCTCTTTATATTGCTCGCTGAGGTTAATAACCCGCAGTTCCCCGCGCTGACGCTTGCGTTGTGTCGCGTTCACAATCAGCATCACAACTACCGCAATAGCCACCACGACAGTGACAATTTTTGCCAAAAACAGCCCATATTCAGACAACAATTCCACGAGACCCACCTTGGTTAAACAACGCTATTTCCGCTCAGTGTACAACAGGCTGCTTAACTCGTCTTGCTTCATCCATCCTGGCGCAGAATCAGCAAAAAGCATGACAAAGCGTTCATTTTGCGGTGTTATTGCCTTTGGCTGATTGAAAAAGAACAGGGTTTAAGGCATAAAGCCGAAACGTTATCGCGAACGAGAAGGCCAGAGCGTTGCCGAGGAGTAGCCGTGCATTACCAACCTAAACAAGACCTTTTACAGGACCGCATTATTCTGATTACCGGTGCCAGTGATGGTATCGGACGTGAAGCCGCACAGACCTATGCGCGATACGGCGCGACCGTGATTCTGCTTGGGCGTAACGAAGAAAAACTGCGCCAGGTTGCCCGCACTATTGCCGATGAAAACGGTACGCAGCCACACTGGTTCACGTTGGATCTGCTCACTTGTACGTCTGAAGAATGCCACCAGCTTGCACAGCGCATTGCCGCACATTTTCCACGTCTGGATGGTGTTCTCCATAATGCCGGATTACTGGGTGATATTTGTCCGATGAGCGAACAAAATCCGCAGGTCTGGCAAGATGTCATGCAGGTAAATGTGAATGCCACCTTTATGCTGACCCAGGCATTGCTGCCGCTATTGCTGAAATCCGATGCCGGATCGCTGGTCTTTACCTCTTCCAGCGTCGGTCGCCAGGGACGCGCCAATTGGGGAGCGTATGCCACGTCCAAATTCGCTACCGAAGGCATGATGCAGGTTCTGGCAGATGAATATCAGAACCGTCACCTGCGCGTAAACTGTATCAATCCAGGCGGTACGCGTACCGGCATGCGAGCCAGCGCATTTCCAACTGAAGATCCGCAAAAATTGAAAACTCCCGCCGATATTATGCCGCTCTATCTGTGGCTGATGGGCGATGACAGCCGCCGTAAAACCGGTATGACTTTCGATGCCCAACCGGGCCGTAAACCAGGAATAGCTCAATGAGTGAAGAACGCTACCAGCAACGCCAGCAGCGCGTTAAAGAGCGGGTTGATGCCCGCGTTGCCGCTGCAAAGGATGAGCGCGGGATCATTATCGTGTTCACCGGAAACGGTAAGGGTAAAACCACCGCAGCGTTCGGGACCGCCACGCGCGCGGTGGGCCATGGTAAAAAAGTCGGCGTGGTGCAATTTATTAAAGGTACCTGGCCAAACGGTGAACGAAACTTACTCGAACCCCATGGCGTAGAGTTTCAGGTTATGGCGACAGGATTTACCTGGGACACGCAAAACCGCGAGTCGGATACCGCAGCCTGTATGGCCGTATGGGAACATGGAAAGCGAATGCTGGCTGACGCTCAACTGGATATGGTTATCCTGGACGAACTGACCTATATGGTGGCGTACGACTATCTGCCGCTTGAAGAGGTTATCAATGCCTTAAATGCGCGCCCAGCCCATCAAACGGTGATCATCACCGGTCGGGGATGTCATCGCGATATTCTTGAGTTAGCAGATACGGTCAGCGAGCTGCGCCCGGTTAAGCACGCGTTTGAAGCGGGCGTGAAAGCTCAGATGGGAATTGATTACTGACAGCAGGCCGGATAAGGCGCTTGCGCCGCATCCGGCTCCACGCTAACGCCTGATGGCGCTTTGCTTATCAGGCCTGGTCATGATTAACCGTTGTTGCTGCGACCGCCCGGACGACGGCTGCTGCCGACCTGTGAGTGGCGCTTCACCGCACGACGGATCTGATTTGCTTTCATCCGACGACGATCTTTCTCGACGGCAACTTTAGAGGTCGTTTCCGGCTTCAGCTCCACCAGTTCACGTAAATAGTTGGTCTGCGCAAGATCAAGCTCCGTCCAGCCGCCACGCGGCAGGCCTTTCGGCAGCGGGATATCGCCGTAACGGACACGGATAAGACGGCTTACCTGCACGCCTACAGCTTCCCACAGGCGACGTACTTCACGGTTACGTCCTTCGGTCAGCGTGACGTTGTACCACTGGTTGATCCCTTCACCACCGCTGAACTTGATTGTTTTAAACGCCGCCGGACCATCTTCCAGCTGTACGCCACGACTCAGATCGCGCAGTTTCGCGTCATCAACCTGACCAAACACACGCACCGCATATTCACGCTCAACTTCACGGCTTGGATGCATCAGACGGTTTGCCAGTTCACCGTCGGTAGTGAACAACAGTAAACCGCAGGTATTCACATCCAGACGCCCCACGGCAATCCAGCGCGCATCGCGCAGTTTTGGCAGACGATCAAACACGGTCGGACGACCTTCCGGATCGTTACGGGTACACAGCTCACCTTCTGGTTTGTAATAGGCCAGGACGCGACAGATTTGTTCCGCAGACTCTTTAACCGAAATCAGATGGCCGTCGATACGGATTTTCAGACCCGGCGTCACTTCAACGCGATCGCCGAGCGTGGCAATTTTGCCATCAACGCTCACACGGCCCGCGGCAATAATGGTTTCAATTTCACGGCGAGAACCGTGGCCGGCGCGCGCCAGCACTTTTTGTAACTTTTCGCTCATAGAGCTTCCTTTAGATGTCGCCTTCACAGGCGTCGAACAGGAGAATCAACGGCGCCAGTCAGCGCCATTTTAAGGCCGCGTAGTATAGCGGTTCGCGCCCTTATAAGAAAGGTTTAACGTCGCCGACGCCTTCACGCAAGACCACCGGAGAATCGTCAGTTAAATCGATGACCGTGGTCGGCTGCTGGCCGAGATAGCCGCCGTGGATAATTAACTCCACCTGCTTCTCCAGACGATCCTTAATCTCTTCCGGGTCAGATTCGGTAAATTCACTGCCCGGCAGCATCAGCGACGTAGAAAGCATCGGTTCGCCCAGCGCTTCCAGCAGCGCCAGCGCAATCGGATTCGACGGCACACGCAGGCCGATGGTTTTACGTTTTTCCTGCAACAATCGACGCGGCACTTCTTTCGTCCCTTTCAGGATAAAGGTGTAGTTGCCCGGCGTGTTATTTTTAATCAAACGAAAAGCCACGTTATCGACAAACGAATAGGTCGACAGTTCGGACAGGTCACGGCACATCAGCGTAAAGTTGTGTCCGTCCGGCAGGTGGCGAATGCGACAAATGCGCTCCATTGCGCCTTTATCTTCAATTTTGCAGCCCAACGCATAGCCGGAATCGGTTGGATAGACAATCACCCCGCCCTTACGCACGATTTCAACGGCCTGATTGATCAGCCGCTGCTGCGGGTTTTCGGGATGAATATAAAAAAACTGGCTCATACTTTCCTCTCTGTAATCTCAGGCTGTTCCCAAAGTTGCCAGACGCCTTCTACGCCTGCGGGCAACCAGAGTTTACGACCCAGTTCAATCCACGGGCAGGGCTGATGAAAATCAGATCCTTGCGATGCCCACAATTGATGCTGGCGCGCAAGCGTCGCCAGATGGGTGCGTTCATTGGGAGACTGTTGGCACTGCGCCACTTCCATCGCGTCACCGCGGTGTTCAGCGAAGTATGCAACCAGTCTTTTCAGCCACTTAGCGCTAAGATCGTACCGCCCCGGATGAGCCAGAACTGCCTTACCGCCAGAATGATGAATGACATCAATAGCTTGTTCTATTGTACACCACTGCGGCGGAACGTAACCGGTTTTCCCACGGGCAAGGTATTTTTTAAAAACATCTGCAATAGTCGTGGCTTTTCCGCATTCCACCAGAAAACGCGCAAAATGTCCCCGCGTGACCGCCCCGCCATCTGCCAGACGCAACGCGCCTTCCCATGCGCCGGGAATATGCGCTTTGTCGAGTCGTTCAGCAATCAGGCGCGCGCGCTGCTGACGGCGCTCCGTTTGTTGCGCCAAAAACTCGCACATCAATGGATGAGAAATATCTATATTCAGACCCACAATATGGATCTCATGATTTTCCCACACCGTTGAAATCTCGACGCCCGAGATCAGATTTAACGCTAAACCCGAACGTGAAATTTCTTCTCTTGCCGCCGCAATACCGCCCGTGGTGTCATGATCGGTGATCGCCAGTGTGCCGACTCGCATCTCTACCGCACGGTGTACTAAGGCTTCAGGGGTTAATCGCCCATCGGAGGCTGTAGTATGACTGTGCAGGTCATAAATCACTGCGTAATTCGTGTCGCTCAAGGCGGCTCCCATTTCAATAAATGTCGTAACACGCCCATCATAGCGGTTTCGACAAATTTACTGAAATCAGGTGTTGACTTTACCCTACCGAACTAGTTAACTAGTACGCAAGTTCACATGAAGAAGGTATCTGAGATGAAAGCAACATTTGTTCTGCACGGTTGGTGGCGCACTTCCTGATTTCGGGCAGTGTCTTACGTCTGCAATATGCAACCAGATACCCGGCCCGCCAACTGAGCGGGCTTTTTTTTGAACAAAATTAATGAGAACAACGATGCAAACACCAAAACCGACACTCGAACTGCTTACCTGCGATGCCGCCTACCGTGAGAATCCGACGGCGCTGTTTCATCAGGTATGTGGCGCTCGTCCAGCGACACTGCTGCTTGAATCTGCAGATATCAACAGCAAAGATGATCTGAAGAGCCTGTTGCTGGTCGACAGCGCGTTACGCATCACCGCCCTGGGTGACACTGTCACTATTAAGGCGCTCTCCGCGAACGGCGCATCGCTGCTGCCCCTGCTGGATGCAGCGCTGCCTGCTGGCGTTGAAAACGAACAACAGCCGAACATACGCCATTTGAAATTTCCCAATGTAAGCCCGTTGCTGGATGAAGACGCCCGCTTATGTTCCCTTTCCGTATTTGATGCTTTCCGTTTATTGCAGGAACTGGTCAACGTCCCTGCGCAAGAACGTGAAGCGATGTTCTTCGGCGGTCTGTTTTCCTATGACCTGGTCGCCGGTTTTGAAGATTTACCTCAGCTTGAAGCAGGTAACCGTTGCCCGGACTACTGCTTCTATCTGGCTGAAACGCTGATGGTCATCGACCACCAAAAGAAAAGTACCCGCATTCAGGCCAGCGTATTTACCCCCAGCGATGGCGAAAAACAGCGTCTGAACGCTCGTCTGGCGCAACTGAGCCAGCAGCTTACCGAGCCCGCTCCGCCACTGCCCGTGACAGAAATTCCGCAGATGCGCTGCGAATGTAACCAGAGCGATGAAGAATTTGGCGCTGTGGTGCGCGGGATGCAAAAAGCTATTCGCGCAGGCGAGATTTTCCAGGTGGTTCCGTCCCGCCGATTCTCACTGCCCTGCCCGTCACCGCTGGCGGCCTACTATGTGCTGAAGAAAAGTAATCCCAGCCCGTATATGTTTTTCATGCAGGACAACGATTTCACGCTGTTCGGCGCCTCCCCGGAAAGCTCGCTGAAATATGATGCCACCAGCCGGCAGATTGAAATCTACCCGATTGCCGGGACGCGTCCGCGTGGTCGCCGTGCGGATGGCTCGCTGGACCGCGATCTCGACAGCCGTATCGAGCTGGAGATGCGTACCGATCATAAAGAGCTTTCCGAGCACCTGATGCTGGTTGACCTTGCGCGTAACGACCTGGCGCGCATCTGCACGCCGGGCAGCCGCTACGTTGCTGACCTGACCAAAGTGGATCGCTACTCCTTCGTGATGCACCTGGTTTCCCGCGTGGTCGGCGAACTGCGTAGCGATCTGGATGTGCTGCATGCGTACCGCGCCTGTATGAATATGGGCACGCTAAGCGGCGCGCCGAAAGTTCGCGCCATGCAGCTTATCGCCGAGGCAGAAGGTCGTCGCCGTGGCAGCTATGGTGGCGCGGTAGGCTACTTTACCGCCCATGGCGATCTGGATACCTGTATTGTGATTCGTTCCGCACTCGTGGAAGACGGTATTGCCACCGTACAGGCTGGTGCCGGGATTGTTCTGGATTCTGTACCGCAGTCTGAAGCCGATGAAACCCGTAATAAAGCGCGTGCGGTTTTACGTGCTATCGCCACCGCGCACCACGCACAGGAGACCTTCTAATGGCTGACATTCTGCTGCTCGATAACATCGACTCATTTACCTATAACCTGGCGGATCAGCTGCGTACTAATGGTCACAACGTGGTGATTTACCGCAACCATATTCCGGCCCAGACGTTAATTGACCGCTTAGCAACCATGAAAAACCCGGTGCTGATGCTCTCTCCGGGACCCGGTGCGCCAAGCGAAGCGGGCTGCATGCCGGAGCTGTTAACCCGCCTGCGCGGTAAGCTGCCGATTATCGGTATTTGTCTGGGGCATCAGGCGATTGTTGAAGCCTACGGCGGCTACGTCGGTCAGGCCGGAGAGATCCTGCACGGTAAAGCATCCAGTATTGAACATGACGGTCAGGCAATGTTCAGCGGTCTGGCAAATCCATTGCCGGTAGCGCGTTACCACTCGCTTGTTGGCAGCAACGTTCCAGCCGGTTTGACCATCAACGCCCACTTTAACGGCATGGTGATGGCGGTCCGTCACGATACCGACCGCGTGTGTGGCTTCCAGTTCCATCCGGAATCGATCCTCACCACCCAGGGCGCGCTTCTGCTGGAGCAAACGCTGGCATGGGCGCAACAGAAACTCGAACAGACCAATACGCTGCAACCTATTCTGGAGAAACTGTATCAGGCTCAGACGCTGTCCCAACAGGAAAGCCACCAACTGTTCTCGGCCGTAGTACGCGGTGAACTGAAGCCGGAACAGCTCGCTGCGGCCCTGGTGAGCATGAAAATTCGTGGCGAACACCCGCATGAAATTGCCGGCGCGGCAACCGCGCTGCTGGAAAACGCCGCCCCGTTCCCGCGTCCTGATTATCTGTTTGCCGATATTGTCGGTACCGGCGGCGACGGCAGCAACAGTATCAATATCTCCACGGCCAGCGCCTTTGTTGCGGCGGCCTGTGGACTGAAAGTGGCCAAACACGGCAACCGCAGCGTCTCCAGTAAATCGGGTTCTTCGGATCTGTTGGCGGCATTTGGCATTAATCTGGACATGAACGCCGATAAATCCCGTCAGGCGCTTGACGATCTCGGCGTGTGCTTCCTGTTTGCACCGAAATACCACACCGGTTTTCGCCACGCCATGCCGGTACGCCAACAGTTAAAAACCCGCACGCTGTTTAACGTGCTCGGTCCGTTAATTAACCCGGCGCATCCGCCGCTGGCGCTGATCGGCGTTTACAGCCCGGAACTGGTGCTGCCGATTGCCGAAACGCTGCGCGTATTGGGGTATCAGCGTGCCGCGGTCGTACACAGCGGCGGCATGGATGAAGTTTCGCTGCATGCGCCGACTATTGTGGCAGAGCTGCATGATGGCGAAATCAAGAGTTATCAACTGACGGCGGAAGACTTTGGCCTGACGCCGTACCATCAGGAACAGCTGGCGGGCGGTACGCCGGAAGAAAACCGTGACATTCTTAGTCGCTTGTTACAAGGTAAAGGTGAAGCCGCTCACGAAGCAGCCGTTGCCGCGAATGTCGCCATGTTAATGCGCCTGCACGGTGAAGAAGATTTAAAAACTAATGCGCAAACCGTGATTAATGTGCTGCGTAGCGGCGCGGCCTACGACCGTGTTACTGCGCTGGCAGCAAGAGGGTAAATGATGCAAACCGTTTTAGCGAAAATTGTCGCTGACAAGGCGATTTGGGTAGAAGCCCGTAAACAACAACAACCGTTGGCCAGCTTTCAGAATGACGTACAACCCAGCACTCGTGATTTCTACGATGCGCTGCAAGGCGCACGTACCGCCTTTATTCTGGAGTGCAAAAAAGCCTCGCCATCGAAAGGTGTGATCCGTGATGACTTCGACCCGGCACAGATTGCGGACGTGTATAAACATTATGCTTCAGCGATTTCCGTACTGACCGATGAAAAATATTTCCAGGGCAGCTTTGATTTCCTGCCCATCGTCAGCCGTATCGCGTCGCAACCCATCCTGTGTAAGGACTTTATTATCGATCCTTACCAGATATACCTGGCGCGTTTCTACCAGGCGGACGCCTGCCTGCTGATGCTGTCAGTACTGGAGGATGAGCAATATCGACAACTCGCCGCCGTGGCCCATAGCCTGAAAATGGGTGTTCTGACCGAGGTCAGCAACGAAGAAGAACTGGAACGCGCGATTGCGCTTGGCGCGAAAGTCGTCGGTATTAACAACCGCGATTTACGTGACCTGTCGATTGATCTGAATCGCACCCGCCAACTGGCGCCACGTCTGGGCCATGGCGTAACCGTCATCAGCGAGTCCGGTATTAATACCTACGGCCAGGTACGCGAACTCAGCCACTTCGCCAACGGTTTTCTGATTGGCTCTGCGCTGATGTCGCATGATGACCTGCACGCCGCTGTGCGTCGGGTTCTGCTTGGCGAGAACAAAGTCTGCGGTTTGACCCGGGCTCAGGATGCAAACGCGGCATATGAAGCGGGCGCCATATATGGCGGGTTGATTTTCGTGCCCTCATCTCCGCGCGTAGTTAGCGTTGAGCAGGCGCGGGAAGTGATGAGCGGCGCGCCATTACAGTATGTCGGCGTGTTCCGCAACACCGAGATTACCGAGGTGCGCGATAAAGCGTTGGCCCTGGGACTGACTGCGGTGCAACTGCATGGGAGCGAAGATCAGACCTATGTTGACGCGCTGCGCGATGCGCTGCCCAAACAGGTGCAAATCTGGAAAGCGCTGAGTGTTGGCGAAACGTTGCCAGACCGGAATTATCAGCATGTCGATAAATACGTGTTCGACAACGGCCAGGGTGGTAGCGGTCAACGCTTCGACTGGTCGCTTTTAGGCGGGCAATCGCTGGAAAACGTTTTACTGGCTGGCGGACTTGGCGCTGATAACTGTGTCAATGCGGCAAAAACCGGCTGTGCCGGGCTCGATTTTAATTCTGGCGTAGAGTCACAGCCGGGCATCAAAGATGCACGACTTCTGGCTTCGGTCTTTCAGACGCTGCGCGCATATTAAGGAAAAGGACATGACAACATTACTCAATCCGTACTTTGGTGAATTTGGCGGTATGTATGTGCCACAAATTCTGATGCCTGCTCTGCGTCAACTGGAAGAAGCTTTCGTCAGCGCGCAAAAAGATCCTGAGTTTCAGGCGCAGTTTACCGATCTGCTGAAAAACTATGCTGGTCGTCCAACCGCGCTGACAAAATGCCAGAACATTACTCACGGGACCAACACCACGCTGTATCTTAAGCGTGAAGATTTACTGCACGGCGGCGCGCACAAAACTAACCAGGTGTTGGGTCAGGCGTTACTGGCGAAGCGTATGGGGAAAACGGAAATCATCGCCGAAACCGGCGCAGGTCAGCACGGCGTCGCATCGGCGCTAGCCAGTGCGCTGCTGGGTCTGAAGTGCCGTATTTATATGGGCGCGAAAGACGTTGAGCGTCAGTCGCCTAACGTTTTCCGTATGCGTCTGATGGGGGCAGAAGTCATTCCTGTTCATAGCGGTTCTGCAACGCTGAAGGATGCCTGTAACGAAGCCCTGCGCGACTGGTCTGGCAGCTACGATACCGCGCACTATATGCTCGGGACGGCGGCAGGACCGCATCCCTTCCCGACCATTGTACGTGAATTCCAGCGCATGATCGGCGAAGAAACAAAAGCGCAGATCCTGGAAAAAGAAGGTCGTTTACCGGACGCTGTTATCGCCTGCGTGGGCGGTGGTTCTAACGCCATTGGTATGTTTGCCGATTTTATTAATGAAACCAGCGTCGGTCTGATTGGCGTAGAGCCAGGCGGTCACGGGATCGAATCCGGTGAACACGGCGCACCGTTAAAACACGGTCGTGTCGGAATTTACTTTGGCATGAAATCCCCGATGATGCAGACCGAAGAAGGACAGATTGAAGAGTCTTACTCTATTTCCGCAGGTCTGGATTTCCCGTCTGTCGGGCCGCAGCATGCATACCTGAACAGCATCGGTCGCGCCGATTATGTTTCAATCACCGACGATGAAGCGCTGGAAGCCTTCAAAACGCTGTGTTTACATGAGGGGATTATCCCGGCGCTGGAGTCCTCCCATGCCCTGGCACACGCCCTGAAAATGATGCGTGAAAATCCGGAAAAAGAGCAGTTACTGGTGGTAAATCTCTCCGGTCGCGGCGACAAAGACATTTTCACCGTACACGATATTCTGAAAGCGCGAGGGGAAATCTGATGGAACGTTACGAAAATCTTTTTGCACAGTTGAAGGACCGCAAAGAAGGTGCTTTTGTCCCCTTCGTAACCCTGGGCGATCCGTCGGTTGAGCAGTCACTGAAAATCATTGATACGCTGATTGAAGCCGGTGCCGATGCGCTTGAGCTAGGCATTCCATTCTCCGATCCGCTGGCGGACGGTCCGACCATACAGGAAGCCACACTGCGGGCATTCGCCGCGGGCGTGACACCGTCACAATGCTTTGAGATGCTGGCATTGATTCGTCAGAAACACCCTACCATTCCAATTGGTCTGCTGATGTATGCCAACCTGGTATTCAGCAAGGGTATTGACGAATTCTACGCTCAGTGCGAGAAAGTCGGTGTGGATTCTGTTTTGGTGGCAGATGTGCCTGTTGAGGAGTCTGGACCATTTAGAACTGCGGCACTCCGCCACAACATTGCACCTATTTTCATCTGCCCCCCTAACGCTGATGAAGAACTGCTCCGCCAGATTGCTTCTTACGGTCGCGGCTATACCTATCTGCTTTCACGTGCTGGCGTGACCGGTGCTGAAAATCGTGCGGCGTTACCGCTCCATCATCTGGTTGAAAAACTGAAAGAATACGGTGCTCCTCCGTCATTACAGGGATTTGGTATCTCTGCGCCTGACCAGGTCACCGGCGCGATTGAAGCCGGTGCTGCCGGGGCAATTTCCGGCTCAGCGATTGTGAAAATCATTGAGAAGAATGTTGCCGCACCTGAGCAGATGCTGGCTGAGCTGAAAGCCTTTGTCAGCGCGATGAAAGCGGCCACGCCTTACTAAGCTAAATCAACCGCCAGAGACTTCTGGCGGTTTTACCCTTCTTTGGTGTTCTTCATTTTGTACATGGCGTTATCCGCATTCTGAATTGCCACATCCAGCTCGCCGTTCACTTCCGCAATCCCCCACGACACTGACAATGGCACGGTATGACCGTCCACCACAAACACATGGCTGGTCACCTGCCCGCTAATACGCTGAGCAATGGCGATAGCGTCACTTGCCTGCGAGCGAAACAGCAGGATCATAAACTCATCCCCGCCGGTACGAATCACAATATCGTGGCTGGTTCGGGTGTTAGACAGCATTCTGTTAGCGATAATTTGCAGCGCCCGGTCACCTGCCGCATGGCCCCAGGTATCATTGACAGCCTTGAACTTATTGCAATCCAGTAACACCACCGAGCAGTGCGATAAATCACGACGCTTGATGATGTCGAGAATTCGGCGATTAAAACAACCGGTCAGCGTGTCGATATAAACCTTGAGGTCGCTTTCATTCAGCCAGGATTTTAGTGAGAAACTGATGATGACGAAGAAGAACGGCGCCAGCAGGATCACAATTCCGGCATGCGAATCACGCACCATAAAACGGCCTAATGACAGCGAATAGTGCAGCGCATATTTCTCCGAAAAGTTGCGCACCATATAGCGGGACTGGCCTGTACATCTACCGGATAAACAAAGGCTCTCATTGTTGGTCAAATTCACCAACTCCACATTCAGCTCAGGTGGAAGGTGGTAGTCAAAGGCTTGAGCCAACGCTTCCTGCAATTCCGGCTTTGAATGGTCATAGACCAGATAGGCCACGATTTGGTCTGATATCTCTTTACCCGACAGATCGTAGATATAGCTCACCACGCTGTAAGCTTTTTCACCGGTAATTTTATCGGTATAGAAGTTCGTTGAACTAAGGGCTTTGTTTTTGACGTTTTTTTGCAACAGTCGGGTATAGAAATCGACAGGTGGATAGAAAAAGTTGGTGATATCCCGCGCCATTTCAGAATTGGAGAAGCTGAAATTGCGCGAATCGGAAGCCATAAACCAGTAAAAATAATCTGAGTTTTTGGCGATAATGTAACGATGCGCATCGAAGCTCCCCGGGTTTAGCTCATTGACCATCCCGCGAATAAACTCCGCCGCCGTATACATACACAACGCATTATGACTGGTTCGCTGGGCAATAATTGTCCCCGTCGCCGAATGCAGCCGCTTTGGGTCGGCGTTAATGCCCCATTCATCTTCATTGCGGCGAACAAATTGTGAAATTTCGCCACATTGCTCGCCCGTTTTGATATGGTGATAGCGCTCGCCAATCGCGTCGGCGATCAGCTCGTTATCGTTAAAAATGTCCATCATGCGCGCTTGCAGGCGATTAACACCTTCACTGGCTGCCGCTATCCGCTGCTCATAGATAATAAACAGAAATAACGAAGTAAATATCAACGTAATGAGCCCTGATACCAGCAATGCCTGCCTGTTTCTGAGCTTATCCTGCACAATCTTCACGAGTCCACCCTGCTAGTTAACATATTGCCAAACCGGTTACCCGTTTATGTTGTTGCATAACTGCGCTGTACGTTGATTGAGAATATTTACCGCCCCTTCGCTGATGAGTCAAAAGCTCGCCGTTGCGCGCGCTGAAGTTACCGATTTATACAACAAAAGCACATATTTGTTAACATAAATGCAAACTAAGCATCGCCTTCAATGGGATACCCTGCCCGACGGATAGCCTCACGGCAGTCGTTCACACCAGCGGCGTACCCCGCTTCAATCTCACAAACCGGGCTGGCGCTGCAATAAGGCAGTTTAACCGGAGTGGCCATAAGTTTCTCCAGAATCTCCATTTTATCCATGTAATTCAGCAGCTCACGAGCCACGCTTACGGCAAACTCGGCCGTATCATCGCCGGTGAACGGTTCCAGAAGCGTGATTTTTTGTTGGAGTTGATGGCGGGTTAGCATCGTCAATACCTTCAAAGCCAGTTTGCTTAAAGAGTAGCATTACATCGAAGAAGAGAAATACGCCACTGACGATTCAGGGGGCAACTCTTAATCACAGCCTTCACAGTTATGGCTGAAACCGGGCACGGTATCCTCGTATTTTTACAGAACATATTCATAGGTAGCGAATAGCTCTGCCCATCCCACATTCGATCTGAGATGTTGCCGTTGTTTGCAATGTTTAAGAGATGAGCAGCGAAACGCTGAACGCATCAATACCATAAAGTTTTAGTAATGATTTACATAGATATCATATTAAATGTGAATATTACATTGGCTCATCAAGACTAAAATCATTATAGTATCAGAGTAATAGCGTTATTTTTGCAAGACCATAATAATTTCACTTAGGTCATGTTATTAACGTGTGAATTAGTTGTTTATAAATGCAGGATGCTCCGGGATTATTTGCACTTAACTCAAATTCATCTTTTAAAAATATTCAGAAAGCCAAAGGGATCAAACCACAGGATAACGACTAAATAGCATTGAATAAAACGACATAACGGCGATCACACCTGAGACAGGTCTGTGAGGTTGCTACATGTAACTTATTCACCCTCAATAATTGCATAAGTAAACAATAATAGCACATAAGAAGAAAATTCTTATGTTTAAAACATATTTTGTTTGTCAGGATATCTGGGTCCATAAATTAAAAATCATGTCTATCCAATTTAACCTTCAAATGGTCAGAAGTGGTTTACGCCCACTTAAAATTATTCCGCTAATTATTTCTGTGTTAATTATTGCTAGTGTTAATATACTAACTGCAAAATATAACACTGTGATTAATCGGACGCTTGTGTTTTTCATGATCATGCTTTCATTACGATGCCTACAGTATGTCTTTTTCAGAAATATTCTGGCTGCTTTAATTTTAATACCCGTCGCAGCTGATATCACTCTTCAATTGCATGCCTGGAATAATTACAACTCAGAATTCAGTTATGGATTTGCGTTAAGTGTTTTGAACACAACTCCCAGTGAAGCAATAGCGATGCTGAGATTATATTGGCGCGACTGTGTTACGTTCTTTACACTTGTAATGTTTTTTATTTACTCTATAAACACTGGCGCGAGACCTGTACCCTATCGATTTCGTCACTACCCAATAGTTATTTTGGGCTTAATAATTTTCTTTTTGTTTTCGCAAGCTTACCTCCACCAGATAAGGAAAAGCAATGTTGAAAGTCTGGTGCAACGAGTCATCCGCTCTACTCCAGTAAGTACCGGAAAAGAGTTCATGCAGGCTATGCAAGATAACGCCATAATTTCTGATATCGGTACAAACATTCCCAATTATAAGATAACAGTAACTGATACAGGGATCGAAAACTATATACTGATCGTCGGGGAATCTGCGCGTGCATTAAATATGGGGATATATGGATACACAAGGGATACCACCCCTGAACTTATCAAACAAAAGCAGCAACTTTTACTGTTTCATAACGCGATTGCGCCTGCACCGGTAACAATCATGGCCGTCCCCCTGGCACTTACTGCTGACTCAGTGCAAGCCCGTCACCCGCGTAATTACAGCGATAATATTATTAATATCACCAACCAGGCTGGCTATGATACATACTGGTACAGTCGCCAGGGAAATGGAGGGGCGCATAACAATATAATTACCGGGATTGCCATGAATGCACATCAGCATGAATGGATAGAATATGGCTATGATGAGGCGTTGTTGCCGTTATTACATAAGGCATTGCAGAAGCCAGGTAAGAAACTTATTGTCCTGCATTTATATGGCAGTCATGAACCTTCCTGTCAACGTTTTCCAGAAAATCATACTGTCTTATTTGGCCAGAGTAAAGCTGACGATTGTTATGATAACTCAATTCGCTATACTGATGAACTGATGGGTAATATATTCAATGCACTGGAAAACACTCGCTCATCAGTAATGTATTTTTCCGATCATGCGCTGATCCGTGATCCTGCTCGCTCGGTGGTTTATTCTCATGGTGGTGTTAGACCGCCGAAAGAGGCATTACAAATCCCGATGTATATTTGGTACAGCCATTTAGTCGATGAGAAAACAAAGTTCACTGGAGATTATAATACGCCGTGGTCTGCCGATGATCTTAACTCTCTTGCAGAATTGTGGCTTGGCATCCATCGTCAGGGCAACGCGAAAAAGTCTATGAAATCCTGGTTAATAAACTACCAAAAGGAGATTTTCATCATGGACACAACGGGTAAAAAATACCATTGGAATGATGTTCGTTAATGCTGAAGAGTTGGCAAAACTGGTCATCAAATGACCAGTTTTGCCGAAAGGTTTTGCAAAAAAATTTAAAAACGATAACCCGCAGAGAACATAAACACCCACGGATCGAGACGAACACTGTCGCTATAACGGGCTTGAGGAAGAACTGCGCCATTAGATTTGTACTTCGCTGTCGTATCGATATCCATGTACCAGACCGACATGTTAATCAGCCAGTCGCGGTTAATCAGATAGTCCATACCGACTTGCCCTGCCGCACCCCAGGAATCTTTCAGGCTCAGGTCCGATAATCCGGCTTCCTTACCGTTGTTGTTAAAGCCTTCGTCGAAGAAGGTGGTGTAGTTCACACCAACACCAACATAAGGACGCAGTTTGCTGCTGGAATCACCGAAGTACCACTGCGCCATTAACGTCGGTGGCAAGTGGTGAACAGTGGCAATATCGCCCGTCGCGGCAGTCCCAATTTTGTGACGGAACGGCGTGGCTGCCAGTAATTCAACACCGATATTGTCGGTTGCCATGTAGGTGAATGTCAGACCCAGTTGGGTGTTATTACTGACATCAAAGCCACCTAAGCTTCCCAGCGTCCCCCCCGCGCCTTCCGTCGGCCTGACGGTGGCAGAACCCGCACGAATGAAGAATTCTCCAGCCTCATGCGCAAATGCGTTACCAGAGAGAAGAGTTGTTAAAGCCACTGCTGCAACTGTTAATTTTTTCATGTCCGCTCCATCGTTATGGTTATAAAAGCGGAACAAATATACCCACATTGGAGTAATAAGTGATCTTACCTGGATCACATTGACTTTAATAATTTAACATTTATTGATCCAGATTAAGTTAGAACTTGCATTCAAAATCCTGGTTAAATTAATTCAGATCAATTTTGATATATTTTCGCCATGCAAGTATCCGATACCTGCTGAGGGCAAACGTTGCTTATTTACCCATGATGCGCAGAGAACAACCAGCGCTCCTGCATAACGCTGAAGTGATAGCCAAAAATTACCGGAGCTTTACAAAGATATGCCTTTCCATACATCGCGCGATGCTGCCACTGTAGAGTTATCCAGGGTACAATTGCCCGCAAATGAACACCTGCAAAACTCAAGGAGAGTGCATGTCTATCACGGCGAAATCCGTTTACCGTGACACGGGAAACTTTTTCCGTAATCAATTCATTACCATCTTGCTGGTATCGTTGTTGTGCGCGTTTATCACAGTGGTGTTAGGGCATGCCTTTTCTCCCAGTGACGCACAAATTGCGCAGCTCAGTGAAGGGGATCAGTTAACCAGTAGCGTGGGTCTGTTCGATCTGGTACAAAATATGACCCCGGAGCAACAGCAAATTCTGCTACGCGCTTCCGCGGCGTCGACATTTTCAGGCCTGATTGGTAATGCCATCCTCGCGGGAGGTATCATCCTGATGATTCAGCTGATTTCAGCAGGTCATCGGGTCAGCGCATTACGCGCCATCGGCGCCAGTGCGCCAGTATTGCCCAAGCTGTTTATTCTGATTTTTCTGACTACTCTGCTGGTGCAAATCGGTATTATGCTGGTGGTCGTACCCGGTATTCTGCTGGCCATCCTGTTAGCTCTCGCACCGGTGATGTTGGTACAGGATAAAATGGGTGTCTTTGCCGCAATGCGCAACAGTATGCGTCTGGCATGGTCTAATATGCGACTGGTCGCGCCGGCAGTGATCGGTTGGCTGCTGGCTAAAACGCTGCTGTTGCTTTTTGCGCCAAGTTTTGCGGTACTTACGCCGAACGTAGGCGCGGTATTGGCGAATACGCTGAGCAATATGATCTCCGCCGTGTTGCTGATCTATTTGTTCCGCCTGTACATGCTGATTCGCCAATAAACCCTGAACGCATACCGGGCGCAGGCCTGGTGCTTTTGATGACGGAATGAAGAATGAAGCAGTTTCTTGATTTTTTACCGCTGGTTGTCTTTTTTGCCTTTTATAAGCTTTACGACATCTACGCGGCGACCTCGGCACTGATTGTCGCGACGGCTGTGGTTTTGATTTACAGCTGGGTTCGCTACCGCAAGGTCGAGAAGATGGCGTTAATCACCTTTGTTCTGGTTGCCGTGTTCGGTGGCCTGACTATCTTCTTCCACAACGATGAATTCATTAAGTGGAAAGTTACGGTGATTTACGGACTGTTTGCCGGTGCGCTGCTGGTTAGCCAGTGGGTGATGAAAAAACCACTAATTCAGCGCATGTTAGGCAAAGAGCTGACCCTGCCGCAGCAGGTCTGGTCGAAGCTTAATTTAGCCTGGGCCGTCTTTTTCATTCTCTGTGGCCTGGCGAATATCTATATCGCTTTTTGGCTGCCGCAGAATATTTGGGTCAACTTTAAAGTATTCGGCCTGACAGCCCTGACCTTATTCTTTACGCTGCTGAGCGGTGTCTATATTTACCGCCATCTGCCGCAGGAAGATAAATCGTAATACATGTCCGCCAGATCAGCCGATCTGGCGAATTTTTATCCCCTCACGTTCCTCATTACCGCTAACCCGGCTTACTTCCACTTCCCACGCCGCATCCCTCTGTTCTCAACGCGCAAATTCTAGTAGCATCGCGCCTGTAATCTTTCTCTATAGTCGGTTCAACAATGACAACAACGAATAATACTCCCCAGGGTGAACTGGTTTTACGCACTCTGGCTATGCCTGCCGATACCAATGCGAACGGTGATATTTTTGGCGGCTGGCTGATGTCACAAATGGATATAGGTGGCGCTATTCAGGCCAAAGAGATCGCACATGGTCGTGTGGTAACGGTGCGCGTTGAAGGAATGAGCTTTTTACGCCCGGTTGCCGTAGGCGATGTGGTTTGTTGCTATGCGCGCTGCGTAAAACGCGGGACGACCTCGATCAGCATTAATATTGAAGTCTGGGTGAAGAAAGTTGCTTCAGAACCTATCGGCCAGCGCTATAAAGCCACCGAAGCCCTGTTTATCTATGTTGCCGTTGATAAAGACGGTAAGCCACGCCCGATCCCTACCCTGGGCTGATAAGTCACGATAGCATCGCCCTCCGGCAATCACTCAATTCATTGCTTATTGCCGGAGGGCGGCGAACCGCCAAATCCGGCCTGCGCCTTATTCAATCTGCGTTGCGCCGTTCAGACGGAACACGATATTCACTACCAGTCCGGAACCCGGTTTCCCGGCCTCATAGCGCCATCTGCGCATCGCATTTTTCACTTCACGCTCAAACATATTCGCCGGCTGCGCGGACAGAATTTCCACGTTTTCAACACGGCCATCCGGCGTCACATCAAATTTAACTTTAACACGACCTTCTATGCGTAGCGCTTGCGCTCGCGCAGGATACTGCGGCTGATTACGGCTTAAAGCGCGAGGACCTGCTGGCGCACTTACCGCTGCTTTACTGGTTGCCGGCGCAGTACTGGTCGTTGGACGCGCAGGCGCCGTATTTTCAAATGGGGATGCCGGGCGCGGCTCTGCGGGTTTAGCATCACGTTTGGGCTGCTCTACCACTTTTTTCACCGGTTTTGGCTTCGGTTTAGGCTTGGGCTTCGGTTTCTCAATCACTACCGGCGCCTCTTTTGGCGGCTCCGGGATTGGCTCTGGTTCCGGTTCTGGCTCAACGACGGGTTCCGGCGGCGGCTGAACGGCCTGAGGCGGTTCGAGATCGGCAGGCGCGACCATGGTAACGGAGATCGGCTGCGCTGGCGCAGGCAGTTCAATAACCTGATGTACCGAGGTATACAATAGACCCGCCACTACAGCACCATGGATGCCGACGGAAAGTAACGTTGGCCAGGGAAAGCGACGAGGTAAATCAAGGGTCATTGAAGTCATAATCGTTTCAGTTAAAAAACCAGGCCCTGATTTTAAATGCAAATAGCAATCATATTCAATAAGACCTGGGCAGTAAGCCGCATTTAAAACACGATTTTATGTAAAAAAACCTTCATCACAATGTGGTCTTAACAAATCCGTTATCTTTACGTTGCAGTTGGCATGCCTTTCCAATAACGTAATTAACGACTTTTACCGATTAAGGAGCTCTACCCGTGCTGTACGTTATTTATGCTCAAGATATCGCAGACTCTCTCGACAAACGCCTTTCCGTGCGCCCTGCTCATCTGGCCCGTCTGCAACTCCTGCATGACGAAGGACGACTGCTCACGGCAGGACCGATGCCAGCAGTTGACAGTAACGATCCGGGTGTCGCGGGGTTTACCGGCTCGACGGTGATTGCAGAATTTGAATCTTTAGAAGCAGCGCAGGCGTGGGCAGAAGCCGACCCCTATGTCGCAGCAGGCGTTTACGCGCAGGTTTCAGTAAAACCGTACAAGAAAGTATTTTAAAAACAGAACGAAAGCAGACATTGGGCACCACCAGCGGTGCCCTTTTGAGATCAGATACTGTGGATTGCAAACAGCAACGAGTTACGTTGATGATTCAGAATACACTTTCTGATGCTATGGATACGCATATTACGACGCGATTGTCCTTCAAGCCAACGTGCTTTACGGCGGCTAGCCTGACGCTGCATCCGCCAGCGTCCCACTTCCGTTCTACTACGCTTCATGTTAACTACTCTTCCAGTCACTGAGCGGCCATTATAACGCCACACCGAATGCAGGCCAGTGGTTTTCCCGTGTTTTTATTTGCCAGATTTATCCTGATGCGTAAACTCTTAACAATACGCTTTCAAAAGGATTTTTAAATTTATGACAACCTTCTACACCGTGGTGAGTTGGCTGGTCATTCTGGGTTACTGGGTACTCATTGCTGGCGTCACATTACGCATTCTAATGAAGCGACGCGCAGTGCCCTCCGCAATGGCATGGCTGTTGATCATCTATATACTGCCATTGGTAGGGATCATAGCTTATCTGTCCTTCGGTGAACTCCACCTGGGTAAACGCCGCGCCGAACGCGCCCGGGCAATGTGGCCTTCCACGGCCAAATGGCTGAACGACCTCAAAGCCTGTGAACATATTTTCGCACAGGAAAACAGCAGCGTTGCTTCTTCATTATTTAAGCTGTGCGAGCGTCGTCAGGGAATCGCCGGCGTTAAGGGGAATCAACTGCAGCTGCTCACCAGTTCCGATGACGTGATGCAGGCGCTGATCCGTGATATTCAACTGGCGCGTCATAATATCGAGATGGTGTTCTACATCTGGCAACCGGGAGGTATGGCCGATCAGGTTGCCGAGTCGTTAATGGCGGCCGCCAGAAGAGGCGTTCACTGCCGCCTGATGCTGGACTCTGCGGGCAGCGTGGCATTCTTCCGCAGCCCGTGGGCGGCGATGATGCGTAACGCGGGTATTGAAGTCGTCGAAGCCCTCAAGGTTAACCTGATGCGTGTGTTTTTGCGCCGGATGGACCTGCGCCAACACCGTAAGATGGTGATGATCGACAACTATATTGCTTATACCGGCAGCATGAACATGGTCGACCCGCGCTTCTTTAAGCAGGATGCGGGCGTGGGTCAATGGGTCGATTTAATGGCGAGAATGGAAGGACCTGTTGCCACCGCGATGGGCATCGTCTATTCCTGCGACTGGGAAATTGAAACCGGGAAACGCATTTTACCCCCGCCGCCGGACGTCAATATCATGCCGTTTGAGCAGGCCAGCGGTCACACCATTCACACTATCGCCTCGGGACCAGGTTTCCCTGAAGATTTGATCCATCAGGCGCTATTAACTGCTGCTTATTCGGCGCGTGAATATTTAATTATGACCACGCCCTATTTCGTCCCCAGCGATGATTTACTGCATGCGATCTGTACGGCCGCACAGCGTGGGGTAGACGTCAGTATCATTCTTCCGCGTAAGAATGATTCCCTGCTGGTTGGCTGGGCAAGCCGGGCCTTTTTCACCGAGCTGCTGGCTGCGGGCGTCAAAATATATCAGTTCGAAGGCGGCTTGCTGCACACCAAGAGCGTACTGGTTGATGGCGAACTGAGTCTGGTCGGTACCGTTAACCTGGATATGCGCAGTTTGTGGCTGAATTTTGAAATCACGCTGGTTATTGATGACGCAGGATTCGGAGGCGACCTCGCCGCAGTGCAGGATGATTATATTTCTCGTTCACGCCTTCTTGACGCTCGTTTGTGGGTAAAACGACCACTCTGGCAGCGGATTGCCGAGCGACTGTTTTACTTCTTTAGCCCGTTGCTGTAAAACGTGCCAATCAGACAGTAAACAGGTAGTCATTATGGATATGGATTTGAACAACCGCCTGACCGAAGACGAAACGCTTGAGCAGGCTTACGATATTTTTCTCGAACTGGCTGCGGACAACCTCGATCCGGCAGATATCATTCTGTTCAATTTGCAGTTTGAAGAGCGCGGCGGTGCAGAATTATTTGACCCGGCGGAAGACTGGCAGGAACACGTCGATTTTGACCTGAATCCTGACTTCTTTGCCGAAGTGGTGATTGGTCTGGCAGATACAGAAGACGGCGAGATTAACGATATTTTTGCCCGCGTTCTGTTGTGTCGCGAAAAAGATCACAAGCTCTGCCACATTCTCTGGCGCGAATAATTAAAAAAAGCTGCTCTCGCAGCTTTTTTACTTTTAGCCCGGTAATTTGCTTCCGCACCGGTTACAAAACTGCGCGCTGTGCTCATGCTGACTTTGCTGACACTGCGGACATTTACGCTGATTCTGCCGATGCTGGAACGCACTGCTCATATGCGTCGTTATCAAACCTGTCGGGATCGCAATCACGGAATAACCGATCAAAATCAGCACTGACGCTACCATGCGCCCGAGCGGCGTGTGGGGCGTGATATCGCCATAGCCGACGGTGGTTACCGTGACGATGGCCCAATACACTGATGCATTCAGCGTACTAAAACCATATTTGGGTCCTTCAATCAGATACATTAGCGCGCCGAATACAATCATCAGAATGGCAATAAATGAATAGAACAAGATTAGCTGATGACGCGCGCTTTTTATTGCGCTCCAGAATATACGCAGAGAAGGCATAAAGCGCAGCAGTTTGAGAATTCGCAGTACACGCAGGACACGCATCGCCCGCCAGGCGAAAACATAACTCAGACTGATTTCCGGCCATAACCACATCACATACAGTGGCAGAATGGTGGCAAGATCAATAATCCCCCAGAAGCTAAATACATATTTAGCGGGATTAGCCCAGCAGCATAATCGCAACAGATATTCGAGAGTAAAGACCAGAGTGATAAAGACTTCCAGCCAGACAAATACGCGCCACTCCTCAAAGGTCAAATGGTATTGCGTCCCGACCCCGGACTCAACGAAGATAACAATCACGCTGAGCAGCGCGAACAGTGCGCACATACCTTCAAAACGGCGCCCCGAGCGTGTGTCTAAATCAAATAATGTACGATAAAGCGTACGGCGAACAGAAGAAACTAAGCCAGACACAAATACCTCACCAAAAAGAAGGGCTGACCTTTGTCAGCCCTCACGATTATAGCGGGTCTACTTTCAGGCAGGAAACGGCGTGTCGAAAACTGCCTTCTAGAACCGGGCGTGTTTTTGCACACTCTGGTCCGGCAATCGGGCAGCGCGTACGGAACACACAGCCCGAAGGAGGATTAATCGGCGACGGCAACTCGCCTTCCAGCAACTGGATAACTTTGTTCCTTTCCATATCCGGATCGGGGATCGGCACAGCAGACATTAGCGCTTTGGTATAGGGGTGCAGCGGATTATGGTACACCTCGTCATAGGTGCCTAATTCCACTGCGTGTCCGAGATACATCACCAGTACGCGATCGGAGATATGCTTAACCACCGCCAGGTCGTGGGCAATGAAAATTAATGACAGCCCCATTTCACGCTGTAGCTGCTGCAGGAGGTTGACGACCTGGGCCTGAATGGATACGTCCAGCGCAGAAACCGGTTCATCACAGATAATCAGTTTCGGTTCGAGAATCAGCGCGCGGGCAATACCGATACGCTGACATTGGCCGCCGGAAAACTCATGCGGGTAACGGTTAATCAGGTTTGGCAGCAACCCAACCTTCATCATCATTGCCTTCACGCGGTCACGGACTTCCTGCCCCGGCAGTTTCGGATGATAAGTCCGCAGCGGCTCGGCAATAATTTCACCAATGGTCATACGCGGGTTTAATGACGCCAGCGGATCCTGGAAAATCATCTGGATATCACTGCGCACCTCCCGCCATTCATCAGGTTTCATACCCAACAAATCTTTCCCCAGCCAGGCGACCTTTCCATCAGTGGCTTTCACCAGACCGATAATCGCCCGGGCAAAGGTCGATTTTCCGCAGCCGGATTCCCCCACCACGCCAAGGGTTTCACCTTCATACAATCGCAGGGTGACGCCATCAACCGCTTTCAGGGATTTCGACGGTTGCCAGAACCACTGCTTACCATCCTTAATGTCGAAATGGACTTTGAGATCGGCAATTTCAAGGAGTACTTTTCGTTGTTCGGTGACCGTATTCATACCAGTTCCTCCACCGGTTTAAAGCAGGCGCGCAGACGGCCCGGACTAAATTCCTCCAGTGGTGGGGCACTGCTACAGATTTCCATCGCATGCGGGCAGCGCGGCTGGAACGGACAGCCTTTTGGCAGACGCAGCAGGTTCGGCGGGTTGCCCGGGATAGTCAACATCTCTTCCCCTTCGGCGTCCAGACGCGGTACGGCATTCAGCAAACCAATTGAATACGGATGAACGGGCTTATAAAAGACATCCCGTGCACTGCCATATTCCATGGTTCGTCCGGCGTACATCACCAGCACTTTGTCACAAATACCGGCGACAACCCCCAGATCGTGGGTGATCATGATAATTGCGGTGTTAAATTCACTTTTCAGTTCATTCAGCAGCGTCATAATTTGCGCCTGTACCGTAACATCGAGCGCGGTAGTCGGCTCATCGGCGATCAATAATTTTGGTCTGCACAGCAGCGCCATGGCGATCATTACGCGCTGACGCATTCCGCCAGAGAATTCATGCGGATACATTTTCATGCGCTTGCGCGCTTCCGGCATTTTCACCGCATCCAGCATTTTTACTGACTCTTCAAACGCTTCTGCTTTACTCATGCCTTTGTGCAGCATGAGAACTTCCATCAGTTGCTCTCCGACCCGCATGTACGGATTCAGAGAGGTCATCGGATCCTGAAAAATCATTGAGATTTGCTCGGCGCGCAGTTTGTTCAGCTCGTGCTCCGGTAAATTCAATATTTCACGCCCGTTAAACGTAGCGGAACCTCCGATACGGCCATTCGCCGCCAGCAGCCCCATCAGGGCAAACGCCGTTTGCGATTTGCCCGAACCGGACTCACCCACAATACCCAACGTTTCTCCGGCTCGCAGGGAAAAGTTTAAATCGTTTACTGCAGTAACATCGCCATCGGGGGTGGCAAACGTCACGCGCAGATCCTTAACGTTCAGCAGTGCGTTAGCCTGTTGTTGCGCGAGCGGCGCGGTTGCGGTCTCAATTACGCTCATGGCGGCGCTCCTTAACGGTCTTTCGGGTCGAGGGCATCACGCAGGCCATCGCCAATAAAGTTAAAACAGAACAAAGTAACCACCAGGAAACCGGCCGGGAACAGCAACAGCCATGGCGATACTTCCATTGAGTTGGCGCCATCACTCAGCAATGCGCCCCAGCTACTTAACGGCTCCTGCGTCCCTAATCCCAGAAAACTCAGGAAAGACTCAAACAGGATCATGCTGGGCACCAGCAACGAGGCGTAGACCACCACAACCCCCAATACGTTTGGCACAATATGACGGATAACGATGCGCACGGTAGACACCCCACCGACTTGCGCCGCCTCAATAAACTCTTTGCGCTTCAGACTCAGCGTTTGTCCACGCACGATACGCGCCATATCCAGCCAGGAAACCATTCCGATAGCGACAAAAATCAGCAGGATGTTTTGTCCAAAGAAGGTCACCAGCAGGATCACGAAGAACATGAACGGGAAGGAGTTGAGGATTTCCAGCAGGCGCATCATTACCGAGTCGATTTTACCGCCGAGATAACCCGACAAAGAACCATACAGCGTGCCAACCACGACCGCCACCAACGCGGCGGCAATGCCAACCATCAGCGAGATGCGCCCGCCAATCGCCACACGCACCAGCAGGTCGCGACCTGATGAGTCGGTGCCAAAGTAGTGCCCGGACTCCATATCCGGCGCGCTGGACATCATTCCCCAGTCGGTATCAAAGTAGGTAAACTGCGACAGCATTGGTGCCAGCGTCACAAACAGCGCAATAATCACCAGCACCACCAGGCTTGCCACCGCCGCGCGGTTATGCATAAATCGGCGACGCGCGTCCTGCCACAGGCTGCGACCTTCGACCTCCAGCTTTTCACTGAAATTCTCCAGCGCCTCGCTGTTTTTCTTACTTAACATCATAGCGAGCTCCAGTATCAGTAACGAATCTTCGGATCGATAACGGCATACAGCACATCGACAATCGCGTTAAACACGATAGTCAGCGTACCGACCAGAATGGTCAGACTCAGGACCAGCGAATAATCGCGATTTAAGGCGCCATTGACGAACAGTTGCCCAATGCCCGGCAAACCATAAATGGTTTCAATGACCATTGAACCAGTGATTATGCCGACAAATGCCGGTCCCATATAAGACAGCACGGGTAGCAGCGCAGGTTTTAACGCATGGCGGAAAATAATCCGCCGCATCGGCAGCCCTTTGGCGCGCGCGGTACGAATAAAGTTTGAGTGCAGCACTTCAATCATTGAGCCGCGGGTAATACGGGCGATACTGGCGATATAGGCGAGCGATAACGCCACCATCGGCAGGATCATAAATTTCAACGCCCCGCCGTTCCAGCCACCGCCGGGCAGCCATTTCAACGTTATGGCGAATATCATGACCAATAAGGGAGCAACGACGAAACTGGGGATAACCACCCCGGTCATCGCGACCCCCATTACCGTGTAGTCCCAGCGCGTATTTTGCTTCAGCGCGGCGATCACCCCAGCACTAACGCCGACGAGCACCGCCAGAATAAAGGCCGCTGCGCCAAGCTTCGCTGACACCGGAAAACTTGAAGCGACAAGGTCGTTAACCGTGTAATCTTTATATTTAAAGGATGGCCCAAAATCGCCATGTGCCAGTTGTTTCAGGTAGCTGAAATACTGTGTGGAGATGGGATCATTGAGATGATATTTCGCTTCAATATTAGCCAGCACTTCTGGCGGCAATGCGCGTTCCCCGGTGAATGGGCTTCCCGGCGCAAGGCGCATCATAAAGAATGAAATCGTAATAAGAATAAACAGCGTCGGAATCGCTTCCAGACAGCGACGTAATATAAATTTCAACATAACCCGTACCTTCCGGCGTGTGCCTTTATACCCGTCATACTTCCAGTCGCAGGTGCGTTGGCTTTCTCACTCCCCCCGGTCACTTACTACTCGTAAGCTCCCGGGGATTCGTTGCGTCGCCGCCTTCCTGCAGCTCGAATTATTTAGGGTATCCCCCTTTTCATTCGAAGAGGTGTGAATAGTGCGATGAAAAAAGACACTGTGGGGCAAAATTGATTGCCCCACGTCTTGCCATTAATGCTTGATAATATACAAGTCTTTTACATGGATATTATCCATCGGGTCTTTACCGGAGTATCCGCCAACCCATGGTTTCACCAGGCGGGCGTTAACATAGTAATAAACCGGTACAATCGCAGAATCTTTATCCAGTTGCTGCTCCGCTTTCGAATACAGCTCACTGCGCTGCGCTTCATCTGTCACTTTCAGGGTATCTGCAATCAGCTTGTCAAATGCAGGGCTCTTATAGTGAACAGTGTTGTTGGAGCTGTCGGACAGCACCATATTCAGGAAGGAAGTTGGTTCGTTGTAATCCGCGCACCAGCCCGCACGTGAAACATCATAGTTGCCCTGATGACGCGTATCGAGGAATGTTTTCCACTCCTGGTTTTCCAGCTTGACGTTAGCGCCCAGATTTTTCTTCCAGATAGAAGCTGCGGCGATAGCCAGCTTCTTGTGCAGGTCTGAGGTGTTATACAGCAGGTCAAAGGTCAACGGTTTTTCAGCGGTATAACCGGCTTCAGCCAGCAGTTTCTTCGCTTCTTCATTACGTTTTTCCTGTGACCATTTGAACCACTCTGGCTCAACCAGTTTCGCGCCATCGGTGTAAGGAGGCGTAAAGCTATAGGCAGGCAGGTCGCCCTGGTTTTTCACTTTGTTGACGATGATGTCACGATCCATCGCCAGCTTCAGAGCGGTACGAACACGAACATCGTTGAACGGTGCTTTCTGGTTGTTGATTTCGTAATAATAGGTGCACAGATACGGGTCAACGTGAACTTCGTTCGGGATCTCTTTTTTCAGTTTCTGGAATAACTCGATCGGCATGTTGTTATAGGTCATGTCGATTTCACCGCTGCGATAGCGGTTAACGTCAGTCACTTCAGAAGAAATTGGCAGGTAGGTCACCTGGTTAATTACGGTTTTGGCGTTGTCCCAGTAGTTGGTATTACGCTCAAGCACAATGCGCTCGTTAACCACCCAGTCCTTCAGTTTATACGCGCCGTTAGTGACAATGTTGGCGGGCTGAGTCCACTTATCGCCGTATTTTTCAACGGCGGCTTTAGGAACCGGTGAAACGGAAGAGTGCACGAGCAGTTTGTAGAAATAAGGAACAGGTTCGCTCAGGGTTACTTCAAAAGTATGATCATCAATCGCTTTCACACCGAGATCGGTGACCGGCTTTTTACCGGCGATGATGTCATCAATATTGACGATATGACCGTACTGCAAATAACTGGCGTACGGTGAGGCAGTATTTGGGTTAGCCAAACGTTGCCAGCTGTACACAAAATCTTGCGCGGTAACAGGTGTACCGTCAGACCATTTAGCATCTTTACGCAGATGGAACGTCCAGACTTTAAAATCTTTATTGTCCCATTTCTCAGCCACGCCCGGCGATGGTTTGCCATCGACATCGCTGATTAATAAACCTTCAAACAGGTCCCGGTTAATGTTGGATTCCGGCACCCCTTCAATTTTATGTGGGTCGAGAGACTGAACTTCCGAACCGTTATTACGCACCAGAGTCTGCTTTTCAGCAAGCTGCACACCCGCTGGCACAACTGCCGCCGTGGCCACATTTCCAGCGATTAGCGCAGTGAGGATCCCCGCAGCTACTAAACTTTTTTTAGTGATGTTCGTCATTGTGTTTGTACTCCCTCATTATTATGGCTGGTTTTTTAACCAGACTGTTAATCCTGTCAGGATCCCTGTACGGCACCGGAGATTTTCTGCCGTCAGGTGGTTTATTGTTTTACTGCTTGCTATCACCGACTTTATTTATTCTGGCGATTCGTACGACCGCCTTGCGTCGATTATCTACGTGTCTCCCCTGCCGGAAACACGCTATTAGCCTGTTGAGAGAAAACAAGTGAAAATCATTCTCATCAACGTCAATTCTTCTGCAAAATACCTGGCCGGAAAGTACCAAATGCGTTTCTTCACCGCCAATACATTTTACAAATTTGTTAACCAATTCTCTTTTATTAGAAATAAATCTCGCTGACAAAGGCTTACGAATGAAAATTCATGGCAATAAAACATTAATAATCAATGGATTGGCTGATGGGCATAGTTGACGTCCCTGTCCGGTATCAACACGATGCCAAAATGCACATAAATTTAACAATTGATTATTAATTAGCACATTCATCTAAAAAAAACGCTGAAATAACTAATAACATTTCGATAATCCCACAGCAAGCCCCAGAGTATGATGTTAATAAAATAACAGCAATATCGTGCTCCCTCTGACGCAGTGCTGAGTGTTATATCCATAAAATCAATGAATAACTAAATCGTTAACCATCAGCATTTTTCATTACTGTTATGCTGATTATCAACTTTAGTGAGAAGTTTTACTGATAATGAAAGGAAACGGAGCCAACAGCGGCTCCGTTTATAGTGAAGAAGGAATATCAGGCAAGCAAACCGGGGAAAATGGATTTGATACCAGTAACAATGAATTCAATCCCTAAGGCCATGAGTAACAGCCCCATAATACGCGTAATAACGTTGATCCCCGTTTGCCCCAGCAAGCGCACTAACCACGGCGCCATGCGAAACAGCCCCCAACAACACAAGGCAAACAACGCAATCGCGATAAAAAAGCCAAACAGATTAATCGCACTGTGGTAACGCGTCCCCCAAACGATGGTCGAGCTAATTGCCCCCGGTCCCGCCATCAGGGGCAATGCCAACGGCACCACGCCAATGCTTTCACGAATGGCGGTTTCTGATTTTTCCTGTTTGTTCTGCTTATCTTCGCCAAGTTTGCCACTAATCATCGACATCGCGATAGTCACAACCAGAATACCGCCGGCAATCCTGAACGAATCTATAGAGATACCGAAAAGTTGCAGGATACCGTCGCCCAGGAACAGCGAAGTCCACAGGATGATAGCGACCGACAGGTTTGCCGTGAGATTGGTTTTGTTTCGCGCAGCCGCAGTTTGGTAGCTGGTCATACTGATAAAGACCGGGATGATCCCTACCGGGTTAACCAGGGCAAATAACCCAATAAAAAATTTAAAATAAACAGGAAAATCAAATAGCGTTTGGATCACGGTTAGCTCCGAAGCGTTAGCCGGATAAAATGAGTCATAAAAATTGGAAAAATCCGCGCTGAAGATACGCCTTTTGTCAGCATACTTCACCTTCTATCTGCGTATATCTACGTAAATACGCTACTAATACTTAGTGTTATTAATATGTATTAAATATGCTAATGTGATTAGCATTCATCACCTCAATTTTTTAACACTTACCGAGAAACGCTAAAAGGGCCTGCTGAAAGGTGTCAGCTTTGCGAAATCTTGATCCAGATCACGCAATTACTACTCAGAAGTGAGTAACCTTGCTTACGTCCCCTGGAGGTAAAGCGTAAAAGTTATCTGGCGCTTGCGTATAAGCTCTTTTAGTAAATCAAGGTAAAGTGGACGTTAATTAACCGTTTGATTTTCAAACCGTTACACAAATTTTCGTCGGTCTGTCTATACTCTCGTATCGAGCAGATGATTTACTAAAAAAGTTTAACATTATCAGGAGAGCATTATGGCTGTTACTAATGTCGCTGAACTTAACGCACTTGTAGAGCGCGTAAAAAAAGCCCAGCGTGAATATGCCAGTTTCACTCAAGAACAGGTTGACAAAATCTTCCGCGCCGCCGCTCTGGCTGCCGCAGACGCTCGAATCCCTCTCGCGAAAATGGCCGTTGCCGAATCTGGCATGGGCATTGTCGAAGATAAAGTGATTAAAAACCACTTTGCTTCTGAATACATTTACAACGCTTACAAAGATGAAAAAACCTGTGGAGTGCTGTCTGAAGACGACACTTTCGGTACCATTACTATTGCTGAACCGATTGGTATCATCTGCGGTATCGTTCCAACCACTAACCCGACTTCTACTGCTATCTTCAAATCTCTGATCAGCCTGAAGACCCGTAACGCCATCATCTTCTCTCCGCATCCGCGTGCTAAAGATGCCACTAACAAAGCTGCTGACATCGTTCTGCAGGCGGCAATCGCTGCTGGCGCGCCGAAAGACTTGATCGGCTGGATCGATCAACCTTCCGTAGAACTGTCTAACGCGCTGATGCACCACCCGGACATCAACCTGATCCTTGCGACCGGTGGTCCAGGCATGGTTAAAGCGGCATACAGCTCCGGTAAACCGGCAATCGGCGTAGGCGCAGGTAACACCCCTGTTGTTATCGACGAAACCGCTGATATCAAACGTGCTGTTGCATCTGTTCTGATGTCTAAAACCTTCGATAACGGCGTAATCTGTGCTTCTGAACAGTCTGTTGTCGTGGTTGACTCTGTATACGACGCAGTACGTGAGCGTTTCGCCACTCACGGCGGCTACCTGCTGCAGGGCAAAGAGCTGAAAGCTGTTCAGGACGTTATCCTGAAAAATGGCGCGCTGAACGCCGCTATCGTTGGTCAGCCAGCCTACAAAATTGCTGAACTGGCAGGCTTCTCCGTACCAGAAACCACTAAGATTCTGATTGGTGAAGTTAAGGTTGTTGACGAAAGCGAACCGTTTGCTCACGAAAAACTGTCTCCGACGCTGGCTATGTATCGTGCGAAAGACTTCGAAGACGCAGTGGACAAAGCTGAAAAACTGGTTGCGATGGGCGGTATCGGTCATACCTCTTGCCTGTACACCGACCAGGATAACCAGCCAGAACGCGTTGCTTACTTCGGTCAGATGATGAAAACCGCGCGTATCCTGATTAACACCCCTGCTTCTCAGGGTGGTATCGGTGACCTGTACAACTTCAAACTCGCACCTTCCCTGACTCTGGGTTGTGGTTCCTGGGGTGGTAACTCCATCTCTGAAAACGTTGGTCCTAAGCACCTGATCAACAAGAAAACCGTTGCTAAGCGAGCTGAAAACATGTTGTGGCACAAACTTCCGAAATCTATCTACTTCCGTCGTGGCTCTCTGCCAATCGCGCTGGATGAAGTGATTACTGATGGTCACAAACGTGCGCTGATCGTGACCGACCGCTTCCTGTTTAACAATGGCTATGCTGACCAGATCACCTCTGTTCTGAAAGCGGCTGGCGTTGAAACCGAAGTGTTCTTTGAAGTTGAAGCTGACCCGACTCTGACCGTTGTTCGTAAAGGCGCTGAGCTGGCTAACTCCTTCAAACCAGACGTGATTATCGCGCTGGGTGGTGGTTCCCCGATGGACGCCGCGAAAATTATGTGGGTTATGTACGAACACCCGGAAACCCACTTCGAAGAACTGGCGCTGCGCTTTATGGATATCCGTAAACGTATCTACAAGTTCCCGAAAATGGGCGTGAAAGCGAAAATGATCGCCGTCACCACCACTTCCGGTACCGGTTCTGAAGTAACACCGTTTGCGGTTGTGACCGACGATGCAACCGGTCAGAAATATCCGCTGGCTGACTACGCCCTGACCCCGGATATGGCGATTGTCGATGCCAACCTGGTGATGGATATGCCGAAGTCCCTGTGTGCGTTCGGTGGTCTGGATGCCGTTACTCACGCTCTGGAAGCTTACGTTTCCGTACTGGCTTCTGAGTTCTCTGACGGTCAGGCTCTGCAGGCGCTGAAACTGCTGAAAGAAAACCTGCCAGCGTCCTACCACGAAGGTTCCAAGAACCCGGTAGCCCGTGAGCGTGTACACAGTGCAGCGACCATCGCCGGTATCGCATTTGCGAACGCCTTCCTGGGTGTATGTCACTCCATGGCGCACAAGCTGGGTTCTCAGTTCCACATTCCTCACGGTTTGGCGAACGCCTTGCTGATCAGCAACGTTATTCGTTACAACGCGAACGACAACCCGACCAAACAGACAGCATTCAGCCAGTACGACCGTCCGCAGGCGCGTCGTCGCTATGCTGAAATCGCCGACCACCTGGGTCTGAGCGCACCGGGCGACCGTACTGCCGCGAAAATCCAGAAACTGCTGGGCTGGCTGGACGAAATCAAAGCTGAACTGGGTATTCCTAAGTCTATCCGTGAAGCTGGCGTGCAGGAAGCTGACTTCCTGGCACACGTTGACAAACTGTCTGAAGATGCGTTTGACGACCAGTGTACTGGTGCTAACCCGCGTTATCCGCTGATTGCTGAGCTGAAGCAGATTCTGCTGGATACCTACTACGGCCGTGAGTACAGCGAAGGTGAAACCACCGCTAAGGCTGAAGCAGTAGCTGCACCGAAAGCTGAGAAAAAAGCGAAGAAATCCGCTTAATTCCTTCAGAAAAGTTTTAGTCTGACTATAAACGGTCCCTTTTCGGGACCGTTTTTTTTGTACCTTACACGACCAAAATCAGGTAATACCTGACTCAACCACTTGTGAGATATGGCCTGGTGAAGATTACTTGCAGGGAGGAAGCCAGGATGGCGTCAGAAGAGCGTGTGACAGGGTAGAGACACGCATGAATGGTTGTGGCCTACCCTGTGTTTATAAGCGCCCAGAAGCGCATAGGGTTAATCGTGGCTGTGTCGTTCTTGTATTGCCGTCAGAGAGCCTTCAGACTGCGCTTGCTTATAATGCTTACGGCATACCGACACATAGCGCTCGTTTCCGCCTATAACCACCTGCTCGCCTTCGTTAAAAGGTCTTCCGGCCTGATCAAGACGTAGCACCATGCTGGCCTTACGGCCACAGAAGCAAATAGTTTTTAATTCAACCAGCTTATCTGACCACGCAAGCAGGTATTCACTGCCGCAGAATAGCTCACCACGAAAATCGGTGCGTAAACCGTAACACAACACGGGAATATCCAGCCGATCGACAACTTCAGATAATTCATAAACCTGTTGTCGCGTCAGAAACTGAGACTCATCAACCAGTACACAGTGAATTCTTTGCTGCGCATTGTCGGCGCGAATCTCTTCGAACAATGATGAATTTTGGTTAAACAATTTTGCAGGTGACGACAGACCTATACGTGAACTTACTTTTCCAGTGCCAAAACGGTCATCAATTTCCGCTGTATATACTACAGCGCGCATTCCACGTTCCTGATAATTGTACGAAGATTGCAGCAATGCAGTCGACTTACCGGCATTCATTGCAGAATAGTAAAAATATAGCTGTGCCATTGACCGTAGGCCCTCATCTGGGGAAATAAATATGGGCGGGATTGTAGCATATTTCACGAACATGTCGGTGCAGCGTTGCCCCGAAAGACGTATAAAGAAGCGTACCGATTCGCTCAGTGCCGCCTTAATAACCAGAGAATGCTGGTGCTCTTTATGGCTGGGAGTATGATAGCGCGACGTCTTAACCCAAACAGGCTGGGGCTGAACCGTATATACACATTCTTTCACAAATAGTGCTCATGAAATTGATCGGCCTCGCTTATCAAGGGTCGACAATTAAGAAACCGTTCCCTTATTGTTATTGAATCGCCCCACCGCCGCATGTAATAGCGAATTCACGTAAGCAAAACTAATACAAAAGGTTGAAATCACTGCAAAGTGATACTATTTGAACACGATAAAATGTGACCTGAATCTTGAATTTTTACTCTCAACCGTTGAGAAGCCCCCCCGCCAATAAGCCTTTTTTATGCCCAACATCACGGAGAATTTAAGACAGAGGAATTAATTCTGATACTAAATAAAGCGCAATTTTGAATTCCTTACATTCCTGGCTATTGCACAACTGAAATTATCGCTCTATTATTAGCTCAACAAACCACCCCCAATATAAGTTTGAGATTACTACAATGAGCGAAGCACTTAAAATTCTGAACAACATCCGTACTCTTCGTGCGCAGGCAAGAGAATGTACTCTGGAAACGCTTGAAGAAATGCTGGAAAAATTAGAAGTTGTAGTTAGCGAGCGTCGTGAAGAAGAAAGCGCTGCCGCTGCTGAAGTTGAAGAACGTACTCGTAAACTGCAACAATATCGTGAAATGCTGATTGCTGACGGTATTGATCCGAACGAGCTGCTGAATAGCATGGCTGCTGTTAAATCTGGCACCAAAGCTAAACGCGCTGCGCGTCCGGCTAAATATAGCTATGTTGACGAAAACGGTGAAACTAAAACCTGGACTGGCCAGGGTCGTACACCGGCTGTGATCAAAAAAGCGATGGAAGAACAAGGTAAACAACTGGACGATTTCCTGATCAAGGAATAATTCAGAAATGGTTTGCTTAAAATCCCGCCACTGGCGGGATTTTTTTTACCTGTACTTCGCATGGCCCCTACCCGGATTAGGTATAAAAAAAACGGCGCTGGATTAACAGCGCCGCTCTGACCTGATAATTACTGGTGGTTACTTCTTAATACCCATCTCTTCTTCCAGCCAGGCTTTAAATTCAGCTCCGAGGGTATTATGGCGAATACCATATTCAACGAACGCCTGCATATAGCCCAGCTTATTACCACAGTCATGGCTTTTGCCCTTCATGTGATAGGCTTCAACCGTTTCTTTTTCAATCAGCATATCGATAGCGTCAGTGAGCTGAATTTCGTCACCCGCTCCCGGAGGCGTTTTTGCCAGCAGAGGCCAGATATCCGCACTGAGAACATAGCGGCCCACGACTGCCAAATTAGATGGCGCAACATTCGCTTTCGGCTTTTCAACAACACCAACCATCGGCACGCTTTCGCCCGGCGCTAATTCAACGCCTTTACAATCCACTACGCCATAAGCGGTAACATCTTCTACGGGCTCGACCATAATCTGGCTGCTGCCGGTTTCATCAAAACGATGAATCATTTCGGCGAGGTTTTCACGGGATAAATCTGATTCATATTCATCCAGAATTACGTCTGGCAGAATAACCGCAACCGGTTCATCGCCAACAACCGGGTGCGCGCACAATACTGCGTGACCCAGACCTTTAGCCAGCCCCTGACGTACCTGCATAATAGTGACATGCGGCGGACAAATAGATTGCACTTCTTCCAGCAACTGACGTTTTACACGTTTTTCCAGCATAGCTTCTAACTCAAAGCTGGTATCGAAGTGGTTTTCAATGGAATTTTTAGACGAGTGAGTTACAAGTACAATTTCAGTGATACCCGCAGCAATACATTCGTTTACCACGTACTGAATTAATGGCTTATCAACCAACGGTAGCATCTCTTTCGGGATTGCCTTCGTAGCCGGTAACATCCTGGTTCCTAATCCCGCAACCGGGATAACGGCCTTTTTGACTTTTGAATTAATAGCAGCCATTTAAAACTCTCCTGGACTGTTCATGTATTGAACGTGTTCATCAATCTGTATCGCATCCAAGTATATCAGTACAGCGGTAAGCCTCTGGTCTGAAAAGGACGCACGTCGGTATAATTAAGACAAATACGAATAAATCTGGCGCTGATAGTAGCACTCGCAGCATGAGGGAGGTGAAGCAATTTCATTCCTCCCTCGCTCAATTGTTCATTCCGCAGACAACATCAGGCGCAGGCGACCACCCGCCCCCCAAATTTGGCACTGCCATGACTCACAGCGCTGGCTCAACTGATTAAGATAGGTATTGCCAAGCGTTCCCAGCGGTACGCCATTGCTGATTTGTACCTGATGGGAACCGGTATTTAATGTCGCATTCAGTCCTGCTGATACCAGAATCAGGTTTTTTAACCCGCTGTGGTAATACCCTACCAGCAAGGGAAACTGGCCGGGTAAATTAGCCTGACGCAGCAAATGGTTCACCTGTTTCAATAATGCCCCTAACTCTGGCAGCCGCTGATTTTGTTGCGTCAGTTGCTCCTGCAGCAAACCGTTAAATAGGGCTCGCAGTAATAATGCGGCCAGCACGCCATTATCCCCTGCCCGCGTGACATCCAGACAATAAAAAGCAAGGTCGTGATCCGACAGCGGCGCAATATCCAGCACCAGTCCCGGTTGATCGGCGGCAACCAATTGCCGATAGTTTATGCGACATTGTGAAATCACTTGCGATACAGGAGGCTGTAGCTCCTGCAACAGCTTTGCTGCAGCGGCAGGATCGTCCACCATGGCATCCCAGTCGCGAAACAGCCGCTCTTCTTCTTCAACCCGCGAATTGAACATATTGGGATACAGGCACGCAAAAACCGTTTCTCGCAGACGATTAAGATCCTTCACCGGTTTCAGAAGAACGTCGTCCACACCGAGTCGCAGCGCTTTGGCTATATCAGACATGTTTTCCGTCGCTGAAATCACCAGTATTGGCGTTTGATCGCCCCGATTTCGTAAATACTCAACCAGTTTAAGACCGTTCATTCGTGGCATTGCCAGGTCGCAGATCATCAAGTCAGGCGTAAAATGGCCAAGTAAATCCAGTGCTTCAAGCCCATCGCCGGCCACCGCCGTTGTCGCTCCCAAAGAGGAAAACCATGAGTCCATGAGTGAGCGGAATACCGGCTCATCCTCAACGATAAGAATCTGTTTTCCGACCAATGGCTGCGTCATATTCTCCCCCCTGACTGGCTTTAATAAATAGTGGCATGCTATTGCTACTCACGCCTGTCAGATTTAACTTAAGTATTGATAAAAAATGCCTAGACGTTGGTCTTCACCAGAGGTAGAAGCTCATCCATTTTCTTCTCAACCGCCAACTGCCCGGCAGCAATTGCTGCACTGGCGCGGTGGAAATCCAGCGTGGATATTTGCGGACAAAACGGCTGAATCAGGATATCAGGCGGGTCACCAGCCATACGGTTACGTTTCAGACGATTTTCCAGAACCTGAATAGAGGTTGTCATGATCTCCATCGCCGTCGGCGCGGTCACTGTCCGCCTCGCCGTAATGTTGCTCAGACGCTCTTTCAGACGGCCATGCCATGAGAGTTCGTCAGCGCCATCGCCTGATTCAGCATCGCTACTGACGTTGAAGGAGAGTAAATCTTGCTGCATGAGGTGCGCATCGTGTTGCAGGTCGACCGCAATAACGATATCGGCGCCCAGCGCACGCGTCAGGGAAACGGGGACGGGATTCACCACCGCGCCATCGACCAACCAGTAGCCATTATGCGCTACAGGGGACATCAGACCAGGAATACTGCAGGATGCCCGGACAGCCAGGTGCAAATCACCTTCGGTGAACCAGAGTTCCCGACCCGTACTTAAATTGGTTGCAACAGTTGCGAAACGGCGTGTGCATTGTTCAATCGCTTCTACCGGCATGACATTACGGTACTGGTTGAACACACGTTCTCCGCGCAGTAGTCCTCCTCTGCGCCAGGAGAGATCCATCAGGCGTAAGACGTCCCAATAACTGAATGAACAAACCCACTGTTCGAGTGCAGGCAACTTATTGCAGGCGTAGGCAGCGCCAACCAGCGAACCAATGGAGCACCCTGCCACAATATCAACATCAATCCCCATATGCTTAAGGGCTTTAATCACGCCGATATGCGACCAGCCGCGCGCCGCGCCGGAACCTAGCGCCAGCCCAATTTTAATTTTTCTCATTGTACGTACAAACTTCCCCTGGCTTGCAGACGTAGCAACATCGCTACCGCTCAGTTAACATAGTGCCACCCTGGCGTTTTTACGCCGTTTTTTTATTCCAGGGAGTACTTTGTGTCTCAGCTTTGTCCCTGTGGTAGCGCTGTCGAGTATAGCCTATGTTGCTACCGTTATGTGTCCGGCGCGCAAGTAGCACCTACGCCGTCACACCTCATGCGTTCTCGTTACTGCGCTTTTGTGATGAAAGACGCAGATTACCTTATCAAGACCTGGCATCCGGACTGCCATGCCGCTGCGTTTCGTGACGACATTATCGCAGGATTTACGCATACCGAATGGCTGGGGCTGACCGTTTTTGAGCAACACACGGCAGATTCAGAAAATATTGGCTACGTCAGTTTTGTCGCGCGGTTTTCTGAACAGGGAAAAACTGGCGCAATTATCGAACGCTCTCGTTTTTTAAAAGAAAACGGTCAGTGGTACTATATAGACGGTACACGCCCTCAAATTGGACGAAACGACACCTGCCCTTGTGGCTCGGGTAAAAAATTTAAGAAGTGCTGCGGCTAATCAACGCCCGACAGTATCAATTTTGCAAACATTCTCAATAGGATCACCGCTGCAAATGCATTCATTACAACGAAAAGTGCTGCGTACTATTTGCCCGGACCAAAAAGGTCTGATCGCGCGCATTACAAATATCTGTTACAAGCATGAACTGAATATCGTGCAGAATAATGAGTTCGTGGACCACCGTACCGGGCGCTTTTTTATGCGTACCGAGCTGGAGGGCATTTTTAATGATGTCACGCTGCTTGCCGATCTTGATAGCGCCTTACCAGATGGTTCCATCCGTGAATTAACGCCGGCAGGACGCCGCCGTATCGTTATTTTAGTGACCAAGGAAGCGCATTGTCTGGGCGATCTGTTAATGAAGGCCAATTATGGCGGGCTGGATGTTGAAATCGCTGCGGTGATCGGTAACCACGAGACGCTGCGTCCTTTGGTTGAGCGCTTTGATATTCCGTTTGAACTGGTCAGTCACGAAGGTTTAACCCGTGACGAACACGACCAGAAAATGGCCGATGCTATCGACGCGCACCAACCTGATTATGTCGTGCTGGCAAAATACATGCGCGTACTGACGCCGACCTTTGTTTCACGCTTCCCGAATAAGATTATCAATATTCACCATTCATTCCTGCCGGCATTTATTGGCGCTCGCCCATACCACCAGGCTTACGAGCGCGGGGTGAAGATCATTGGCGCAACGGCCCACTATGTGAATGATAACCTCGATGAAGGCCCTATCATTATGCAGGACGTAATTCATGTTGATCACACCTACACCGCAGAAGACATGATGCGTGCCGGCCGTGACGTTGAAAAAAATGTATTAAGTCGCGCGCTGTATCAGGTTCTGGCTCAACGCGTATTTGTTTATGGTAACCGAACGATCATTCTGTAATCGATTGATAATTTAATTGGTTACCTTTACATCTTTACGCGTAAAAATCAGGCAACCAGTTCTTTTTTATCAACGGAATACTTTACAGGGGCGCATCATCTGTTATGATGCGCCCCGCTTCCAACAGAAGCAGGCCAGTAATAAGCATTACCCCGTGGTGGGGTTCCCGAGCGATCATAAGGGAGCTGACTGCAAATCTGCCGTCATCGACTTCAAGGTTCGACTCGAGCGATAGTGAGAGAACGTTGCCGCAGGCAACGGCCCGAAGGGTGAGGAGCTTTAGCTCCGAATAATCCTTCCCGCTATAGAATGCAAGCAGCATAATGAATTTACCCTGTGGTGGGGTTCCCGAGCGGCCAAAGGGAGCAGACTGTAAATCTGCCGTCATCGACTTCGAAGGTTCGAATCCTTCCCCCACCACCATTCATTCTTGTAAGTTCTCAAAAATAAGTATACCCCTGGTGGGGTTCCCGAGCGGCCAAAGGGAGCAGACTGTAAATCTGCCGTCATCGACTTCGAAGGTTCGAATCCTTCCCCCACCACCATCATTTCCCTGTCGCACTTCAGCAAAATCAAACCTTATTGCACTATATTCTGCCCATGCGGGAAGGATGAGAAGCTTCGATTAAGGTTCGGTTCGAGCGTCAGCGAGAAAGCGTTGCCGCAGGCAACGACCCGAAGGGCGAAACGCACAGCGCGGAGTCATCCTTCCCCCACCACCATCTTTTCATAAAGCATCGACACCCAATCCAACTGCAATGCCCTATCGTGCCCGCAATAGGCCTGATGCGCTGCGCTTATCAGGCCTACAGAGAGCTGACGTCTGCGTAGGCCGGATAAGGCGGTTACGCCGTCATCCGGCAAACAGGCATAAAAAAACCCCGCCGGAGCAGGGTTTTGTCTTACACTGATAACCGATTAGTGACGCGCGCGTACAATCTGGTATTTGCGGGTCAGATACTCGACCGGAACGCTCCAGATGTGCACCAGACGCGAGAACGGGAACAGCAGGAACAGCGTCATACCCAACACCAAGTGCATGCGGAAGATAAACGCCACGCCATCCAGATATTCAGACGCGCCGCCGTGGAAGGTCACCACCGTTTGCGCCCAGTTCACCAGTTTCATCATCTCGCTACCGTCCATATGCTGAGCGGAGAACGGAATAGTCAGCAGGCCAAGAGCACACTGGATAACCAGAATGGACAGCACCAGAATATCCGCACCAGTGGTGGTGGCCCGCACGCGTGGGCTGAACAGACGACGTTTCAGCAGCAGCACGCCGCCGACCAGACACATCACGCCTGAGGCGCCGCCCGCAAACATAGCCATCTTTTGTTTCACTTCCAGCGGTAGCCACGCTTCGTACATCCAGTGCGGCGTCAACATGCCCAGAAAGTGCCCGGCAAAAATGCCCAGGATCCCGATATGAAACAGGTTTGACGCCAGGTTCATCCCTTTGCGATCCAGCATCTGACTGGACGCCGCGCGCCAGGTATATTGTCCATAGTCATAACGCAGCCAACTGCCGATCAGAAAGACAGAACCCGCGATGTACGGATAGATGTCAAAGAAGAACGTATTCAGGAAGTGCATTATTGCTGTCCTCCGGTGGTGATATTCAGATACTGCGGCGCAACGGCCCCGGCAAAACGACGCTGGTGAGCGGAGATTTCCGACTCGCCACACCCCTGATCGGCGAAGAATTTCACCTGCTCTTCTTCCCAGACCGCATCAAGCGCTTGCGGTGTATCATCACGCGCTTCATCCGCAATTTTTTCAGCCACTTTGTCGCTGTCGATAACGGTATTTGCCAGTTTTAGCAGCAGATCAAACAGCACCGCATAACGGCTTTCACGCTGTTGCAAGCGAGCGCTGAGCAAAGCCAGAATCGGCGCGATATCCTGTAAACCACCTAACGCTTCGCTTTTCGGCAACTGCGCAAGGTATTCCAGATACAGCGGCAGATGATCGGGAAGTTCACGGCTGTCGAGCTGCAAACCGTGCTGTTCATACTGTGCCATCAGGTCAACCATCGCCTGACCGCGATCGCGGGACTCCCCGTGGACATGTTCAAACAGCAGCAGCGATGTGGCGCGGCCCCGGTCAAACAGTTCGCTGTAAGCGGCCTGTACATCCAGCATGTCCTGCGCGGTTAAATCGCGCAGGAAAACGCCCAGGGTCTGGGCATCCTCTTTATCCAGGTTCTCAGATGACGCGAGTGCATCGAAAAGCTCCTGCTGATGCTGCCATAAGGCAGCATCCGGGTACTCGAGCAGACGCGAAACAATGACGAGTTCAATCATTGGTGCGGCTCCGTTTTGCTGGTCACATCAACAGCGTCGATGCGGCGGCTGTTGAACAGATTGAATTTGGTATCAGAACCGTGGCAACCATCGCCGAAGGTAAAGCCACAACCGCTTTTCTCCGGGAATGCCTCACGCGCCAGTTCACGATGGCTGCTTGGCACCACGAAACGATCTTCGTAATTAGCAATCGCCAGGTAACGATACATTTCCTGTGCCTGCGCTTCGCTTAATCCCACCTCTTCCAGCGCACGGGTATCAACTTTTCCGTCAACAGTTTCCGCACGTTTGTAGTGACGCATTGCCAGCATACGTTTCAGCGCCAACAGTACCGGCTGAGTGTCGCCAGCGGTCAACAGGTTCGCCAGGTACTGAACCGGGATACGCAGACTGTCTACATCCGGCAGAATGCCGTTGCTGCCAAGCTCGCCCGCATCGGCGGCAGATTGAATCGGTGACAAAGGCGGCACGTACCAGACCATCGGCAGCGTGCGGTATTCCGGATGCAGCGGCAGCGCCAGCTTCCAGTCCATCGCCATTTTGTAAACCGGAGACTGTTGTGCAGCATCGATGACGCTCAGTGGAATACCATCTTTTAGCGCCTGTTCAATGACAGCCGGATCGTTCGGATCGAGGAACACGTCCAGTTGACGCTGGTACAGATCTTTTTCGTGCTCAGTGCTGGCCGCGCTTTCGATCGCATCTGCGTCATACAGCAGTACGCCGAGATAACGGATACGGCCAACACAGGTTTCGGAGCAAACGGTCGGTTGACCCGCTTCGATACGCGGGTAGCAGAAAATGCACTTCTCGGACTTCCCGCTCTTCCAGTTGAAGTAAATCTTCTTGTACGGGCAGCCGGTGATGCACATACGCCAGCCGCGGCACTTGTCCTGGTCGATCAGCACGATGCCATCTTCTTCACGCTTGTAGATAGCACCACTCGGGCAGGTCGCCACACACGCCGGGTTAAGGCAGTGCTCGCACAGGCGCGGCAGGTACATCATGAAGGTGTTTTCGAACTGGCCGTACATCGCCTTCTGCATGTTTTCGAAGTTCTGGTCCTTGGCGCGTTTTTCGAATTCGCCGCCCAGAATTTCTTCCCAGTTCGGACCGCTGGTGATTTTGTCCATCCGCTGACCAGTAATTAGCGAGCGCGGGCGGGCAATCGGCTGCGCTTTGCTGCCTTCCGGCGCGGTGTGCAGATTCTGATAGTCGAAATCAAACGGCTCGTAGTAGTCATCCATACCCGGTAGATGCGGGTTAGCAAAGATTTTACCCAGCAGCAGCGCACGGTTACCCATGCGCGGTTGCAGTTTACCGTTGATTTTACGGATCCAGCCGCCCTTCCATTTCTCCTGATTTTCCCAGTCATTGGGGAAACCGACGCCAGGCTTACTTTCCACGTTATTGAACCAGGCGTACTCCATACCTTCACGGCTGGTCCAGACGTTTTTACAGGTCACTGAACAGGTGTGGCAGCCGATGCACTTATCAAGATTCAGCACCATGCCGACTTGTGAACGAATTTTCATTTTACGCTCTCCTGTACCTGGTCATTGCCTTCGCCATCCAACCAGTTAATGTTCTTCATCTTACGTACAACGACGAACTCATCGCGGTTTGAACCGACGGTGCCGTAGTAGTTAAAGCCGTAGGCCAACTGTGCATAGCCGCCGATCATGTGGGTCGGTTTCGGCGTAATACGGGTCACCGAGTTGTGGATCCCGCCGCGCTGCTGGGTGATTTCTGAACCCGGCAGGTTAACGATACGTTCCTGCGCGTGGTACATCATGGTCATCCCGGCCGGCACACGCTGGCTGACAACAGCGCGGGCAGTTAATGCACCGTTGCTGTTGAAGACCTCGATCCAGTCGTTATCTTCGATCCCCAGGTCTTTCGCATCCGTTTCACTCATCCAGACGATCGGACCACCGCGCGACAATGTCAGCATCAGCAGGTTGTCGCTGTAGGTGGAGTGGATACCCCATTTCTGGTGCGGCGTCAGGAAGTTGAGCGCTTTTTCCGGGTTACCGTTAGACTTCTCGCCGATCACCGCTTTCACTGAACGGGTATCGATTGGCGGACGGTAAACCAGCAGGCTTTCACCGAAATCACGCATCCACTGGTGATCCTGATACAACTGCTGGCGACCAGACAGCGTACGCCATGGGATCAGCTCATGAACGTTGGTATAACCGGCGTTATAAGACACATGTTCATCTTCCAGGCCTGACCATGTCGGGCTGGAGATAATTTTGCGCGGCTGCGCCTGTATATCGCGGAAACGAATTTTTTCGTCTTCTTTATTCAGCGCCAGATGCGTATGGTCACGACCGGTAAATTCACTCAGCGCAGCCCAGGCTTTAACGGCTACCTGACCGTTAGTTTCCGGCGCCAGGGTGAGGATCATCTCGGCGGCATCAATGGCGGTATTAAGCCAGGGCTGGCCTTTCGCCGGGCCTTCAGCCTTGGTGTAGTTGAGCTTACGCAGCAGATCCATTTCGCTCTGGGTATTCCAGGCAATCCCTTTCCCGCCGTTACCGATTTTTTCCATCAGCGGGCCGATGGAGGTAAAGCGTTCATAGGTTGCCGGATAATCACGCTCTACGGTCATGATGTGCGGCGCGGTAACGCCAGGAATCAGGTCGCACTCACCTTTTTTCCAGTCCTTCACGTCCAGCGGCTGCGCCAGCTCAGCGGCGGAATCGTGCTGAATCGGCAGCGTAACAACGTCGGTTTCTTTACCGAGGTGGCCCACGCACACTTCAGAGAATTTCTTCGCGATGGCTTTATAGATTTCCCAGTCGCTCTTCGATTCCCAGGCCGGGTCAACGGCGGCAGACAACGGATGAATAAACGGATGCATATCCGAGGTATTCATGTCGTCTTTTTCATACCAGGTTGCGGTCGGCAGCACGATATCGGAATACAGACAGGTACTCGACAGACGGAAGTCCAGCGTCACCACCAGATCCAGCTTGCCGTCCAGTCCGTTGTCCTGCCATTCCACTTCTTCTGGCTTCACGCCGCTCTGCTGGCCGAGATCTTTCCCCTGAATACCGTGTTCAGTACCCAGCAGGTACTTCAGCATGTACTCGTGGCCCTTACCGGAAGATCCGAGCAGGTTGGAACGCCAGATAAACAGGTTACGCGGATGGTTTTTGCCGTTTTCCGGCTGTTCCGCCGCAAAGCGAAGAGAACCGTCTTTTAGGGCGTTAACGGTGTAATCCACCGGCGTCATGCCGGCTTTCTGCGCTTCTTCAGCGATACGCAGCGGGTTAGTCCCTAACTGCGGTGCAGACGGTAACCACCCCATTCGTTCAGCGCGAACGTTGAAGTCAATCAAATGACCGCTATAACGGGATTTGTCTGCCATCGGGGACAGCAATTCCTGTGCGGTAACCGTCTCATAGCGCCATTGGCTGGAGTGGTTATAGAAGTAAGAGGTGCTGTTCATATGACGAGGCGGACGCTGCCAGTCCAGCGCAAACGCCAGCGGCTGCCAGCCGGTTTGCGGGCGCAGTTTTTCCTGGCCGACATAGTGGGCCCAACCGCCGCCGCTCTGGCCGATACAGCCGCAGAACACCAGCATATTGATCAGGCCGCGATAGTTCATATCGAGGTGGTACCAGTGGTTCAGACCTGCACCGACGATAATCATCGAACGACCGTGCGTTTTATCGGCGTTATCCGCAAATTCGCGGGCGATGCGCACGATTTGAGCGCGCGATACACCGGTAATTTTCTCTGCCCATGCCGGCGTATACGCTTTCAGGTCATCGTAGCTGGTTGCACAGTTTTCATCGTTCAGACCGCGTTCCAGACCGTAGTTGGCCATGGTCAGATCGTAAACGGTCGTCACCAGCGCGGTAGAACCGTCGGCCAGTTGCAGACGTTTAACCGGCAATTTGTGCAGCAGAATGTTTTCCAGTTCAACTTTATTGAAGTGTTCGGTACCTTCGCCGCCAAAATAGGGGAAGCCGACTTCAGCGATGTCATCCTGGCTACCGAGCAGACTGAGTTGCAGTTCGGTTTCATCGCCCGATGTACCGTCGCGCTGCTCGAGGTTCCATTTACCCTTTTCGCCCCAACGGAAACCAATTGAACCGTTTGGCGCAACCATTTCACCGTTGCTGTTGATAGCGACGGTTTTCCATTCCGGGTTATTTTCCTGGCCCAGAGAGTCAACCAGATCCGCTGCACGCAGCATACGACCAGCAGCATAATAGCCGTCGCGCTCTTCGAGCATCACCAGCATTGGCATGTCAGTATAACGACGAACGTAGTCGGTGAAGTACTGGCTCGGGTTATCGAGGTGGAACTCGCGCAACATGACGTGACCCATCGCCATTGCCATCGCCGCATCGGTCCCCTGCTTCGGCGCCAGCCACAGGTCGCACAGTTTGGCGATTTCCGCGTAGTCCGGCGTAATCGCTACCGTTTTGGTGCCTTTATAGCGAACTTCAGTAAAGAAGTGCGCATCCGGAGTACGGGTCTGCGGGACGTTAGAACCCCATGCAAGAATGTAGCTGGAGTTGTACCAGTCAGCGGATTCAGGGACGTCGGTCTGTTCGCCCCAGGTTTGCGGAGAAGCCGGCGGCAGGTCGCAGTACCAGTCATAGAAGCTCAGGCAGGTACCGCCAATCAGCGACATATAGCGTGCGCCGGATGCGTAAGAAACCATCGACATCGCCGGGATCGGCGAGAAGCCTGCGACGCGGTCAGGACCATAGGTTTTGATGGTGTACACGTTAGAAGCGGCAATCAGTTCATTGACTTCCTGCCAGGAGGAGCGAACGAAGCCGCCACGACCACGCGCTTGTTTGAAGCTTTTTGCTTTGTCGGCGTCTTCGATAATGGATGCCCAGGCATCTACCGGATCGCTGTGCAGTTTTTTGGCTTCACGCCACATCTTCATCAGACGTTTGCGCATCAGCGGGTATTTCAGACGGTTAGCGCTGTAGAGATACCAGGAATAGCTCGCACCACGCGGGCAGCCGCGAGGCTCGTGGTTTGGCATATCTGGACGGGTGCGTGGGTAGTCAGTTTGCTGGGTTTCCCAGGTCACCAGACCATTTTTCACATAGATTTTCCAGCTGCATGAACCGGTGCAGTTTACGCCGTGGGTTGAACGCACGACTTTGTCATGCTGCCAACGCTGGCGATATCCGTCCTCCCAGTCCCTGTTGGTATTGAGAAGCTGGCCGTGCCCATCGGCAAAGGTTTCGCCCTTCTGCTTGAAGTAGCGAAACCGGTCCAGGAATTTACTCATCGGTTTTCTCCTGTAGGAGCCTGACGGCTCTCTGATAAATCGACATTGCTTATTTGCCAGCGAAGGTAACGCTCTGAAAGGGCGTGAGAATTGATAACGATCAAGGCAGACAGGGATGAAAAATGAGGGGCGTTTTTCACATACCCCCTAAGTAGGATATCAGTGAATCAATTAACACATTGAATTTAAATAATTTTTTAAAATCCACTTATCATGCAAATGTTAAATTCTTTATAAGTGGGTATTAAGGGGTATCCCCCCTGCCAGGCATATTGCGAGCACCGTTCTCACAGGATGTTGTCATGTCACAACACAAGAGTATGTTGTAACTAATAGCAGGCAAAAAAAAGCGCGGTCTAACGCCGCGCAATGGATAATCAACCTACACTTCATCCTTCAAACTGCCTCTGCGTTGGCTGCGCTCGTTCTCCCCAGTCACTTACTACAGTAAGCTCCTGGGGATTTCTCACTTGCCGCCTTGACGCAATTCGAATGATTTTGTGTATACCACTTTTTTACTTTTTAGAATGACGTCCGTACACCGCCCAGGTGATAACCACGCAGGCGACATAGAAGATCACAAAGACTTTCATCGCATCAACAGGTGAGCCCGTTAACGCCAGGGAAGTACCAAATGCTTTGGGGATAAAGAAGCCGCCAATCGCGCCAATGGCAGAGATAAAACCGAGCGCAGCCGCAGTGTCGGTTGCCGCTTCACGCATCGCCTTCTCTTCTGACCCGCCTTCCGCTTTCACTCTGTCCATCGTCAGTTTGCGGAAGATAACGGAGATCATCTGGAAGGTTGAACCACTGCCCAGACCGGCCGTCAGGAACAGCGCCAGGAACACCGCGAAGAAAGCGGTAAAGTTGCCCCCTACGCCATTGGTTGGCAGCGTCAGGAACAGCAAGGCACTGAAGAGAGCCATCAGCACGAAGTTCACCAGCGTCACGCGAGTTCCGCCCAGACGGTCAGAAATTGCACCGCCAGCTGAGCGCGCCAGCGCGCCAATCAGCGGGCCAAAGAAGGCGTAATGCAGGATCTGTACCTCAGGAAACTGCGTTTTTGACAGCATCGCGAAACCGGCTGAGAAGCCGATAAATGACCCGAAGGTTGCCAGATACAACAGGCTCATGATCCACAGGTGCCCGCGCTTTAGCACCGGCAATTGCGCTTTCAATGACGCTTTTGAGGTTGCCAGTTCGTTCATACCAAACCATGCAGCCAGCGTCAGCACAGCGAGGAACGGAACCCAAATCCATGCGGCGTTTGCCAGATACAATTGCGTGCCATCCGGTTGCTCAACGCCCTGGCTACCAAATGCAGCGAAGATTGACAGTGAGACCACCAGCGGAGCAACCAACTGCATTACGCTGACGCCCATGTTGCCCAGACCACCGTTCAGACCCAGCGCACCGCCTTGCTTTTGTTTTGGAAAGAAGAAGCTGATATTCGCCATGCTTGATGCAAAGTTCGCACCGGCAAAACCGCACAGTAAGGAGATAATAATAAAGGTACTAAATGGCGTGGTGGTATCCTGCACAGCAAAACCTAACCATACGCATGGGACGATCAGGATACCGGTGCTGAATGCCGTCCAGCGGCGTCCGCCAAACAGGGGAACCATAAAGGAGTACGGCACACGCAGCAGCGCGCCGGAAACCGATGGCAACGCCGTCAACATGAACAATTGCTCCGTGGTGAAATTAAAGCCGACTTTCGGTAAGTTCACCGCTACGGCGCTAAATAACATCCACACGCAAAACGCCAGCAGTAAGCAAGGGACGGAAATCCACAGGTTACGGCTGGCGATTCGTTGACCACGCTGTTGCCAGAAGACAGGATCTTCCGGCCGCCATTCTGTAATTACAGCTCCAGATGCCCTTTCCGGGGCAGATGAGTGACTCATAGACACCTCTGATACTTGTTTCGATGCCTGCAACCTTAGGGTTTACAGCTGGAGGTAAGTTGATATAAATCAAAGGAAAAGGTGTCATTATTCATGCCTAAAATTTATCATCACCCTAAATGAGTACATTACTTCGGTAAAAAAGATGTGGTTTTTCACGCTTCTGTCGTCTTCTACTCCCCCCGACCCATGACCTCCCCCTTGGCTGGCAATTAAGAGGTAGCCCGTTTGAGGTATGGGTATACTCCAGTGTATCGCCGAGAATAACGCCACTGCCTGCAGCAGAACCGTTATTCAAAAGGGTTTCTGTTCTATGAAGACCCGAAGGAACAAGTCACCATGTTTAAACGTTGTCTCTCCCCGCTTACGCTGGTCAACCAGGTGGCGCTGATTGTTTTATTGTCTACTGCCATCGGCGTGGCAGGTATGGCTGTCTCCGGTTGGCTGGTTCAGGGCGTTCAGGGTAGCGCCCATGCAATTAACAAAGCCGGCTCGCTGCGTATGCAGAGTTATCGTCTGCTGGCGGCGGTACCCCTGGAAGCCGACGATCAACCGCTACTGGATGAAATGGAGAAAACGGCGTTTAGTCCAGAGTTAACGCGAGCCGCACAGCGCGATGGACAACAGGCGCAATTAAAAGCATTACAGGATTACTGGCACACTGAGCTGGCGCCAGGGCTTGCCCACGCGCAAACGCCTGATGCGGTAGCGCAAGATGTAACGCGCTTTGTCGTTGGGCTGGATAAGCTGGTTACCGCCTTCGACCATACCACCGAATTACGCATTGAACGCGTCGTCCTGCTACATCGCCTGATGGCGGCATTTATGGCCTTACTGCTGGTCTTCACCATTATCTGGCTACGCGTACGTCTGCTGGAACCATGGAAACAGCTATTGGCGATGGCGCGAGCCGTCAGCCAACGTGATTTTACCCAACGTGCGCATATCAGCGGGCGTAATGAGATGGCGGCTCTGGGCTCGGCGCTGAATAATATGTCGGAAGAGCTGGCTGAAAGTTATGCGGTACTGGAACAGCGGGTGCAGGAGAAAACGGCCGGACTGGAGCATAAAAATCAGATCCTCTCTTTTCTGTGGCAAGCCAACCGCCGCCTGCATTCTCAGGTGCCGTTGTGCGAACGCCTCTCTCCGGTGCTGAACGGCCTGCAGAATTTGACCCTGCTGCATGATATTGAGCTGCGGGTTTATGATCTGGAGGATGAAGATAATCATCAGGAATTTACCTGTCAGTCCAATGTCAGTTGCGATGAGAAAGGATGTCATCTGTGCCCACGCGGTACGTTGCCTGCGATAGACGGTGGTATCACGCTGAAATGGCGGCTGACCGACTCACATACCCAGTATGGTATCCTGCTCGCTACGTTGCCGAACGGACGCCATCTCAGCCACGATCAGCAACAACTGGTCGATACCCTGGTTGAGCAACTGACCGCGACGCTGGCGCTCGACAGACATCAGGAGCGCCAGCAGCAGTTGATCGTGATGGAAGAGCGTGCCACCATTGCGCGCGAACTCCATGATTCTATTGCACAATCGCTTTCATGTATGAAGATGCAGGTTAGCTGTTTGCAGATGCAGGGCGATGCGCTGCCCGAGAATAGCCGCGAACTGCTTAGCCAGATTCGTAATGAACTGAACGCCTCGTGGGCGCAACTGCGTGAGCTGTTAACGACCTTCCGTTTACAGCTCACTGAACCCGGATTGCGACCCGCGCTGGAAGCCAGTTGTCAGGAATACAGCGCCCGCTTTGGTTTTGCGGTTAAGCTGGACTATCAGTTGCCGCCGCGCCTGGTCCCTTCGCATCAGGCGATTCACTTATTACAAATTGCTCGTGAAGCCCTGAGCAACGCCCTGAAGCATTCCCATGCCGATGAAGTCGTCGTGACGGTGGTGCAAAATGGCAAACAGATCAAACTCACAGTACAAGATAACGGCTGCGGCGTACCGGAAAACGCCGAACGCAGTAACCACTACGGCATGATAATAATGCGCGACCGTGCGCAGAGCTTGCGCGGCGATTGCCGAGTACGCCGTCGTGAGACAGGCGGTACTGAAGTTACTGTCACTTTTATTCCCGAAACAAACTTCACAGAAGTCCAAGGAGATACCCATGAGTAATCTGGAACCGGCAACCATCCTGTTGATCGACGATCATCCGATGCTGCGAACCGGTGTAAAACAGCTTGTCAGCATGGCGCAGGATATCACCGTTGTCGGTGAAGCCAGCAATGGCGAACAGGGTATCGAACTGGCTGAATCTCTTGATCCCGATCTGATCCTGCTTGATCTCAACATGCCCGGCATGAACGGTCTGGAAACCCTCGACAAGCTGCGTGAAAAGTCCCTGTCTGGCCGCATCGTGGTGTTTAGCGTATCCAATCATGAAGAAGATGTCGTTACCGCACTGAAACGCGGCGCGGATGGTTACCTGCTGAAAGATATGGAGCCGGAAGATTTACTGAAAGCATTACAGCAGGCCGCCGCCGGTGAAATGGTACTGAGCGAAGCCTTAACGCCGGTTCTGGCCGCCAGCCTGCGCGCCAACCGCGCAACGTCCGACCGTGATGTCACCCAGTTGACGCCGCGCGAGCGCGATATTCTCAAACTTATTGCCCAGGGCCTGCCCAACAAGATGATTGCCCGCCGTCTGGACATCACCGAAAGCACGGTTAAAGTTCATGTGAAGCATATGCTGAAGAAAATGAAGCTCAAATCACGCGTAGAAGCGGCGGTTTGGGTACATCAGGAACGCATTTTCTGATAACGAAGTCATGCATCATGGTTAACGAGGATCATTTGCCGAAACGCTGATAAACGGTTCGGTCAGTGATAGCGTGATCTCATTGGAAGAGACACGCTGGCCCAGTTCATCTTCTACCACTACCGACAGCCGCCAGCGGTTTGTCGCCCCTTCTCTACTGTCCCACTTCGGCATAATAATCGTCCAGCCCTGTGCGCTGCGGGTACTGCTGCCAGCGGTTAAGCTCAGCGCCTGAGTATCGCCCTGCCATGCAAGATGGCGAATCCCATGCAGGCTGCGAACTTGTACCTTCAGCGCCACCGTTTCTCCCGGCTTGAGATCCCAGGGCGGCGTAGCCAAAAATACCGACAGGGTTTTACGCTGGCGATACTCCAGCGTCGGCAAACTATTCCGCTGCGGATCGTCATAACGACTGCCGCGCAGCGAGCGGCTGTTCGCCACCTCGCTGACCATCAGCTGTTTTTTTAACGGAACGCCGAAACGATAATTCAGCGTTAATCCGAGGTTATTCTGACTGACGCCATTTTCACCCTGCTTATGCTGCGCAGTCATCGTAATCAGCGGCACCGGCGTATAGCTCAACCCGAGGTTCACCGCCACCGGATTGTGATACCCGGTTCCTGAATGAAACAGATCCACCCGGTCGCCAAAATACTGTTCAACGCTGACGCTGGTATTGAGATGTTGATAGAACGGCATCCGCATTTGCGCGGTCAGGTCGTAGCCGCGGGCCATCCGTTGTTCCTGTGTGGTGGAACGATTCTGCCAGGAGGAAAACGGCTGGTAGTAGTTAGCGGATAAACGTAAATACTCGCCCCACGCTTCTGCACCTAAGCTGCCCCGGGGCAGATTTTCATCCAACAGATTGTCATAAAACGTGTTGTAACCCAGTAGCCAGCCGTCATGTACCCAGCGCTGCCCAATTCCCGCATTGCTGACTAAGCCCTCATCCTGTTGCGTTAAGCCTAACTGGCTCCAGGTAAGATAGCGCTGATTGTCCTGCCACGGAATAAACCAACTTCCCCGGCTGCCGGTAAAGCTGCCCTCTTTATCAACCTGCAACCCGACGCTAGCATTTCCCCAGGGAGAGAGCCAGGATTCCAGTTGTTGATTCACCTGTTCGCTGACCGTGTCACGTACCTGACCAAACGCGAACTGCTTCGCCTGCTCGCCGGTATCAAGGCCGTTATCGGTCATACTGGCTTCACCGAATGCTTTCACCATTTCGGCAAAATGCTTTTCGCCTGCCCGCGATTCCGGCGCCATACCGAGATCGGGCAAGCCATCGCTATTGTTATCGAATGGGTTTTCAGCCTGGTGAATAAAAGAGGATTGTGCGCTGGCAGTACCCCCTGCCAATGGCAAGAGTGCAAATACGGCGAGAGGGAAATAAATAATACGGCTCAAATCGTTAGTTATTTCTTAAATCAATTAATCAGGCACACTTAACCTAAACCATAACGTCTTCAGCAATTAATTGCAGCCTTTATCCCCGTTTTCGGGATTTTCTGACCCGAATAATCAGGGGTAGCCACATGCTTTCTTTTCGATATCTGGTACAGGGAGTACCATACACGCCAGGAATTATCCCTCCCATCCGACAACAGGAGTCAAAATGCAAAAGATAGTGATCGTCGCGAACGGTGCGGCCTATGGAAGCGAATCGTTATTTAACAGCCTGCGTCTGGCCATCGCCTTGCGTGAACAAGAAGCCTGTCTCGATCTGCGTCTGTTTTTAATGTCGGATGCGGTTACGGCGGGATTACGCGGTCAGAAACCGGCGGAAGGATACAACATTCAGCAAATGCTGGAGATCCTGACAGCGCAAAACGTTCCGGTAAAACTGTGCAAAACCTGCACTGATGGCCGTGGGATCACCGACCTGCCTTTAATTGATGGCGTCGCCGTGGGCACGCTGCCAGAACTGGCGCAATGGACGCTGGATGCAGATAAAGTATTGACCTTCTGACAGCGCCTTACAGGCACGCGCACTGAAAGTGCCGGAAATTTCCGGATTTTATCTTAGATGGGCGCGGTTTCGTTGAACGTTAGCACGCCCTTTCAACCGTCTTGAGGAATTTTGTCACTTTTGTTTAATCGTTATGCCATTTTTTGATCAAAATCAGCATCCTGTTGCTCCCCCTTTGGTGTTATGCAATGAGTGAAATGTGAACAACATCACGCAGCACTTTCGACAGAAAGTACGTTGTTTTCAAGAACGGGGTGAAAAATGGCATTAGTGAAGGCGAGTTTAAAGTTATTTGGTGGCGATACGGTGGTTGTGCGCTGTTCCGAGCGCTGTCACATCCATCTGATGAGCGAGAAAAATCACGTCAAAGACACGCAGTCCGACATCTTAAGCGTGCAGGACCGTGATAACGCATGGTTGACCGTACCTTATACCGGCGTCTGGAACGTGCTGATCGACAGCCACAGTCAGTCGCTTGAGCATTCGATAAGTTTTATTGCAGCGTAATCGTGAAATGCCCGATAAGCACCTGGCTGTCGGGCACACAACACTCCGCCGACGCTATGCAAAACCTGGTCGTATAATCCCTTCCGGCAGGTTCTCTCCCAACAATCGTTTGACCGTAATCACCAGATCGTTAAGACAATCATCCTGCATTCCCAGCTTCACCAGTTCTTGTTCCAGCGAGAACAGATACTGGGCATTAGTGCCTAAAGGTCCGCTGGCCGCAGCGATAAGCGGCGCGATCACCTGCGCGCGTGTATCCGACTCAAACAGCGGATGGCGCGGATCCATAATAAAGACCAGCGCGTTTACCGTCCGTCCGTCATCCAGCGCCAACTGACACCAGGTCGGCAGGTAGCAACCGGTGATCATTTCACGCTTCCACAGCAGAGAAAGCTCTTGCTCCAGCGATGCGTCTGGTAAGCGATAAGCCACACCGGTAGTGCGTCCACCCTCTTTCAGGGCCAGCATCCGTCCCGGCTGACAGGCCGTTCCTCGCCCCGCCGTCAGACGCAGGCAAAATGCACGGTGCCAACCGACCAATGTTCCGGTACAGGACTCTTCAAATTCTAAGGCCGGGTTCCACATCAACGATCCATAACCGAAGATCCACACCGGTCCATCATCTGGTCGGCAAGCAAGCGTGGCGGCCAGTGAGGCTGCCCGTTGTTCCGCTGACCAGAGTAGTGATTCTTCAATAGCGCCAAACGCCGTCTTACAGTCGGCATTCAATAAAAAATCACGCGTTAACACCTTACACCTCCGCCACTGCAGCTTCCCTGCGACAACTTTTTGACGCCTTCCGGGCATTTTTACTGCTCATTTTGAAACCAATAGCTGGACAATAGGCAATTCACCGCTCGCTTGCAAGCCAGTAACGGCGCGGCGTAGCACGATTCGCTAACGGATGACTCAGGCTAGTTTATAAAGGCATTATAATTGATACCGTTACGTCTTTTTATGCCATTTATCATCATCACCTTTTTGATAATCATTTTTCACCGCCGCCCACGCCACTTTGTGCGCTGTCTCTTCGCGAGTGGCATCATCGCGACGGTCAGATTTATCTTTATACTGTTCCCAGGCGCTGTTAAAGGCTTCTTTATAGATGTCCTGAGCATGGGATGGCAGAACATGCTGTACGCTGTCAGGCAGATCGCTTTTAGATTTATAGGGCATTGTGAACTCCTCTTTTTGGGCTAAACCTTAAGTGTGGTTAACAATGCTGCGATGCGCCAATAATGAACATTTTTAAATTACTTCTTCATCTAACTTTCTGTTAATTAAATACTCTATAAACAAGACGTTTGTTTTTGGCCACTTAGAGATGGAAAATAAGCGATGCGGTAAAATTTCGTAAAATGTCACCTACAAAACCGCTTTTTCTGTTATTTTTTACATTCTTTAATACTTTTATAATTATAAATACCTGCAGAGATGGAGAATTAACTTAATGACACAACTACATGAGGCGGTAAAAACCCGCCACAAGGAGACCTCTCTCGTCTTCCCGATTTTGGCACTGGTAGTACTGTTCTTATGGGGGAGCAGTCAGTCACTACCAGTGGTCATCGGTATTAATGCGCTGGCCCTTGTTGGTATATTAAGCAGCGCATTCAGCGTTGTCCGTCATGCGGACGTATTAGCACATCGACTTGGCGAACCCTACGGCTCGCTGATTCTCAGTCTGTCAGTTGTTATTCTTGAAGTCAGTTTAATTTCCGCGTTAATGGCGACCGGCGATGCCGCGCCTACGCTAATGCGCGACACGCTGTATTCGATCATTATGATCGTCACCGGCGGTTTAGTCGGTTTTTCATTACTGCTGGGCGGCCGCAAATTTGCCACTCAGTATATGAACCTGTTTGGTATTAAGCAGTATTTAATCGCCCTGTTTCCACTGGCCATTATTGTGCTGGTGTTTCCAATGGCGTTACCGGGAGCCAATTTTACTACTGCGCAGGCGCTACTGGTGGCGCTCATTTCTGCGGCAATGTACGGCGTCTTCTTGTTGATTCAAACAAAAACGCACCAGAGCCTGTTCATTTACGAGCATGAAGATGAGGGTGACGACGACGATCCGCATCACGGTAAGCCGTCAGCGCACAGCAATATATGGCACGCCGCCTGGCTCATCATTCACCTGATCGCTGTTATCGCCGTCACCAAGATGAACGCCAGTCCACTGGAAACCTTGCTGACTGAACTCAATGCGCCCGTGGCATTTACCGGTTTCCTGGTGGCGCTGTTGATCCTCTCGCCTGAAGGGCTGGGGGCGCTGAAAGCGGTGCTGAACAATCAGGTACAGCGGGCGATGAATTTGTTCTTCGGTTCAGTATTAGCCACTATTTCACTCACCGTACCGGTAGTGACGCTGATAGCGTGGGCAACAGGAAATGATTTGGTGTTTGCTTTGGGCGCGCCAGAGATGATTGTCATGGTCTCGTCGCTGGTACTGTGCCACATCTCTTTCTCCACCGGACGAACCAATGTGCTTAACGGCGCCGCGCATCTGGCGCTATTTGTCGCCTATCTGATGACGATATTTGCCTGATAACTAGTTTGGCGGGATCCACGGCCCTTTGCAGGGCCGTTTTCTTTTAGCGCGTTTATTGCTCCGGATAAACCTGTTGGCCATCGACAAACGTTAATAACGATTCCGTTTGATGCAGCTTGTCTGGCGCAATAACCATAATATCTTGATTCAGCACCGCAAAATCGGCGAGCTTACCTGCTTGCAAACTTCCTCTTTGCTGTTCAGCAAAAGCCAGCCAGGCGGCATTTCGGGTATACATTTTTAACGCCTCTTCCCGACTTAACTGGCGGGTGTCATGGCGTACTGAGCCGTCGAGCGCTTTACCTGTGACATGATATTCAATGGCATGCCACACTCCCGCAACGCCAATCCGCGTCGCATCTGTACCGCCGGCAACGATTACCCCCTGCTCTAACGCGGGTTGCACTGGCGATGATAGCGCCGCCACCGTTTTACCATTTGCGCGTTCAATGGCGGGAGATTCAAAATATGGCCCCATCTGGACAGAGTAGGCTAAACCGAGTTTCTTCATGCGGGCAATCGTTTCGGGCGTACCGGTATTAAGATGCGCAATAGACCAGCGCAACGGCGCAATATCATGCGATTTAGCCACCTCGCTAATGACATCTAAAATCGCATCCGCACTGTCATCGGTATAAGCATGTATTTCAACGGCAACACCTTCTTTGGCGGCAAGCTGAAGCACCTTTAATTGTTCTTGTTGGGACTCTGCTGGGGATGTGAACCCAGATGACATCCGCACGCCATCATTCATTGCCATCACCAGGCTTTCACCGAAGCCCAGAAAGGCTATTCTGCCGTCATCATGCATTGCCGGGCGAAACGCCAGGCGTTGTTTAAACCATTCCGTTTCATTACCAGGCGGTGCGGATAAACGATATCCAACGCGTATCCTGAGGGGTTGCTGCTGCTGAAGTTTAAAGAAATCACGATAAGCTTGCTCATGCCCGGCAGAAGGATCGATAAACCCGACCACGCCGCGTTTATTTAAATAACGTACAAAGGCGTTAAGGTTCTTTTCCACATCGCCAGTCTGGCTAATCTGGGCGAAAAGCTGGTTAAAACTGCCAATGGTCCCGCGCAATTTCCCCGTTGCCAGCCCTTTATCATCGCGTTCTATCACGATCCCTGCCGGAACATCCGGCTGTGGACTATTAAGTTTTAGGGTATCGATAGCCTTTTGATTTAACAAAGCATAGTCATAAAGACTTTGTATATACGCAGGATGATGAGGCAGCGCCTGATTCAGTTCCTGAACCGTCGGATCCCGCTTTTCAGCAAATTGTTCAGGTATCCATGAACCCGCCACCGCCACCCATTGCTCAGCGTCTTTCTCTGCCGCAGATTGCGACAGTTTATTTAACGCATCGGGTAAGTTTTTAGTATCAAACCAGTAGGTTTCAAATAAAAATGTCCTTCCCCCCCGAATGCCATGCAGATGCGCATCAATTAACCCCGGAATAACGGTTTGCCCCGTAAGATTAATTTCCTTCGTGTTCGGTCCGGACCATTTTTTCACCGTTTCATTATTACCCACCGCAATAATATGCCGCCCTTTTACCGCCAGCGCCTGCGCATTGGGTTGTTGTTCATCCATGGTAATCAACTTGCCGTTATACAAAATAACGTCGGCCTTGTCCTGAGAATGCGCCAGAAATGAAATTCCTATCAGAATTGCGGCCAACGCTACGTTGCGCATAGCCGGAGGGGGAGTATTAAAGCAAAGTCCCAGTTTACCCATCATATTTATCTACCTTTTCATGTGATGAAAATCAGGAAAGCTGATGCAGCACCGCCTGGCTGGCGATGTGTGCGCTGGATAGCAAACGTTCGAGCGTATGCCCACAACGGGCTTTTCCCGACAGACCAAGCATCGTGGTACTGATGTAATCGGTCAGGCTATCAGCCACTTCGGGATGGCGCTGTGCAATAAAGTCATGAATTTTATGTTCTGCAACCGAGTAGAAAGCCCGGGCCACCTGCCGCGCCTGCGGATCGTTGCTATGCGTGCCCTCCAGAACCAAACAACCAGGCGCATGCGGATCCGCGGCGTAGCGTCGCGCCGCCTCTTCAAGCAACGCAGCAAGGCTTTCGGCAACCGGTCTGTCAGAACGCAAAATGTCATCAAACGGGATCGCATCGGTTTGTACATAGCGACCAAGCACGCGTTCATAAAGACCGATTTTGTTCCCAAAAGCGGCATAAAAACTGGGGGGTTTGATGTTCAGGGCCTGCGTAACATCCGCTACGCTCACAGCGTCGTATCCATGCGCGTGAAATAAGGGCTGTACTTTGGCAACAGCCAGTTCCGGATCAAAATTACGTGGTCGGCCTGGGGCGCGCGAACATTTTGTAGTGCTCATTACAAATCCATTGACAGAAAACCATGCACCCATTATATATCGATCACTACATAATTGTTCAAGGAGTATCTCATGTCCCCATTTAACGGCAAATCAGTTCTGGTTCTTGGCGGCAGTCGGGGGATTGGCGCGGCTATTGTGCGCCGTTTCGCCGCAGATGGCGCAGCGGTTACCTTTACCTATTCAGGCTCCGCAGACGCTGCAAAAGCGCTTGCGGATGAAACAGGTTCCCACACGACGCAAACCGATAGCGCCGATCGCGATGCCGTCATTAACCGGGTACGGGAAAGCGGCCCGCTGGATGTGTTAGTGGTGAATGCAGGAATTGTGCTGTTCGGCGACCCGCTGGAGCAGGATCCCGATGACGTTGAGCGCCTGTTCCGCATTAATATCCACGCGCCCTGGTACGCGGCAGTAGAAGCGGCACGACAAATGCCTGACGGCGGGCGGATTATCATTATTGGTTCAGTGAACGGCGATCGTATGCCAATTGCCGGTATGGCTTCCTACGCGTTAAGCAAATCTGCTCTGCAAGGCCTGGCAAGAGGGCTGGCCCGTGATTTCGGCGCGCGTGGCATTACGGTCAACGTAGTGCAACCGGGGCCCATTGATACTGACGCTAATCCAGCAGAAGGTCCATTGAAAGAGCTGATGCACAGCTTTATGGCGCTAAAACGCCACGGTCGACCAGAAGAAGTGGCCGGAATGGTTGCCTGGCTGGCTGGTCCGGAGGCCGGGTTTGTGACGGGAGCTATGCATACAATTGATGGGGCGTTTGGCGCCTGACAGTAATAACAGGCCGGAGACAAGTGCCCCGGCCTGTTCAGCTGTCTTAGTTCTCAGTATCGAGCTCGTCGAAGCTTTTCACCAGGTCATCAATCGCTTTGATCTGCGTGAGGAACTGTTCCAGTTTCGCCAGCGGCAGTGCGGATGGACCATCGCATTTCGCATTGGCTGGATCCGGATGCGCTTCAATAAACAGGCCTGCCAGACCTACCGCCATGCCCGCGCGCGCCAGTTCAGTCACCTGACCACGACGGCCGCCGCTTGCGGCGCCAAACGGGTCGCGGCACTGCAGCGCATGGGTGACGTCGAAAATCACCGGCGAATTGCCAGAGACCTTTTTCATCACGCTAAAGCCCAGCATATCCACAACCAGGTTGTCATAACCGAAGTTCGCGCCACGGTCACACAGGATAACCTTATCGTTACCGCCTTCATGGAATTTATCCACGATATTACCCATCTGACCCGGACTAACGAACTGCGGTTTTTTCACGTTGATAACGGCACCGGTTTTCGCCATCGCTTCCACCAGATCGGTCTGGCGAGCGAGGAATGCCGGCAGCTGAATCACATCCACCACGTCAGCAACAGGCTGTGCCTGGCTGGCTTCGTGAACGTCGGTGATCACTTTTACGCCAAAAGTTTGCTTCAGCTCCTGGAAGATTTTCATCCCTTCTTCAAGGCCCGGTCCACGGTAAGAGTGGATGGAAGAACGGTTGGCTTTATCAAAGGAGGCTTTGAACACGTAAGGGATACCCAGTTTTTGAGTAACGGTTACGTAGTGCTCACAAATGCGCATCGCCAGATCGCGGGATTCCAGCACGTTCATTCCGCCAAACAGCACGAACGGCAGGTCATTTGCCACGTTGATGTCGCCAATGCTAACCACTTTTTGTTTCATAGGATCGCCTTAAATGGTAGGTAAAGTGTCATTAATCAATGCAATACAATTTGTTTGTGCGAAATGGTATTAATCTGCGCACGAATCATTTCGCTGATCGGGTCTTCCGGACACTGCTCAACGAAATAACTTAAATCTGTCAGCGCAACATGTTCACACTCCAGTTGCGCATATATTAATCCCCGATCGCGTATTTCATACGGGTCTTCAGGATTAAACTGTAATAATGCTTCACTGGCTCGCAGCGCCAGTTCCATTTGCCGCTCTTCCATCAGCGATGATTTCAACGTGTCGAGCAGTTTGCGGATCACTTCTGCGTTATCCGCTTCATCCAGATCTTCATTAAACAGTTCCGCGACCGGGCTGATGTTCCCCTTCAGCCACACTTCCAGCGTGTGTTCATTTAACGTTTCGCCATTGAACGGATTGATTAGCCACATTTCGCCATCAAGCGATTCAATGCGCAGGATGAGTTGTGTCGGGAAAATCACCGGTACCAGCGGCAGATCCAGTCGGTTGGCAATCCATAATAAGATCGCGCCCAACGACACCGCACTGCCCTGACGATTTTTCAGAACCTGGTCGAGCCATAGTGCATCAGAAAGACGATAGACGCCGTGGGTATCCGTAAACCCCCATTCGCCGTAAAAAAGTGCCAGCAGTTTTTCCAGTTGCTCATCCTGAGACAGGAGCTGGCTAATTTCTTCTTGCGCCAGACTGACCAGACGTTCCAGTTCGTCATAGACAGTTTGTGTTGGAAAATCCAGACGGATAGACTCCGACGCCAGGATCATCCCATCACACAATGGCGCTTTATTAAATTCGAAATCAGCTAACGACCTCATGACTTACCCCAGTAACGGTATTTTTGTGGTGGCGAGTTTAATGATGATGTACAGCACCACCAACGCCAGCGGAAATGCGACTAATCGCGCCTGCTGGCTGCGCGCCCGACGGTAATCGAGTGCAATAAAACCCAAAACGATGTAAATGATAACCCCAAACAGCTTTTCAGTCAGCCATGTCCCTTGTTCGGTGAATGGCAGGATGTGCGTTTTAACCATTAACGCCACGCCGCTGACTAATAAAACGGTATCCACCACCGGCGGCACAATGCGCGTCCAGCGGGCACGGGCTAGACGCGCGTCGGTGTAACGCCACCAAAAACGCAGCGTCAGCAGACTAACGGAAAGCGCAATGCTGATGAGATGAACGTTGAGTAACACACTGATGGTACTCATGATGGGATGCGTCCAAGCGTAATTCGCTCGTTGCCGCCATAATCACTGCAGGTTTCAACCGCCAGATAACCCGCGCGCGTAAAGGCATCGCGCACGGCCTCACCCTGCTGCCAGCCATGTTCCAGCAACAGATAGCCGCCTGGCGTTAACACGTGCTGAGACCGATCGATAATATGTACGATATCCGCCAGCCCCTGATCGCCCGCCACCAGCGCCGACAGCGGCTCAAAGCGCACATCGCCCTGCGCCAGATGCGGATCCTGTTCGTCGATGTACGGCGGATTGCTGACAATCATGTCAAACTGCTGCCCCTGCAAAGCGCTAAACCAGTCGCTTTGCAGCACGCGAACATTGTCGATAGCCAGGTGCTGCGTATTACGCATAGCCAGCGCCACGGCATCCGGCATCCGATCAACCGCCGTCACCGCGCAATCCGGACGCTCGGTTGCCAGCGCCAGGGCAATCGCGCCCGTACCGGTCCCCAGATCGAGAATGCGACATGCACAGGCTGGCAAGCGAGCCAGCGCCTGCTCCACCAGACACTCGGTATCCGGACGCGGAATCAGCGTGGCTGGCGATACAAACAGCGGCAGCGACCAAAACTCGCGAACGCCGGTTAAGTGCGCCACGGGTTCGCCCCGCTGACGCCGCTCCAGTAATGTGTCGAGCTGCTGACGCTGCGCCTCGGTTAACAGCGTTTCGCCAAAAGCCAGAATAAAGGTGCGCCCCTTACCGGTAACGAACTCGAGTAAAATCTCGGCGTCACGGCGCGGGCTTTCGCTTGCCGGTAATTGGCTTATCGCTTCACGCAGCCAGTGCTGATAGTCCATTAATCCTGCTCGGACAATGCCGCCAGTTGGTCGGCCTGGTATTCCTGGACAATTGGCTCAATGAGCATATCCAGTTTGCCTTCCATCGCTTCATCCAGACGGTAGAGCGTCAGGTTAATGCGGTGATCGGTCACGCGCCCCTGCGGGAAGTTATAGGTGCGGTTGCGATCGCTGCGATCGCCGCTGCCCAGCAGGTTGCGACGTTCAGAGGCTTCCGCCTGTTGACGCCTTGCCACTTCGGCCGCACGAATGCGCGCCCCCAGCACCGACATCGCTTTCGCTTTGTTTTTATGCTGTGAACGTTCGTCCTGACATTCCACCACGATGCCGGTTGGCAAGTGGGTAATACGGATTGCGGAGTCGGTGGTGTTAACGTGCTGGCCCCCTGCGCCTGATGAGCGGAAGGTATCAATACGCAGATCGGCCGGGTTGATGTCCGGCAGTTCAGCATCCGGCAGTTCCGGCATGACCGCGACCGTACAGGCAGAGGTGTGAATTCGTCCCTGTGATTCCGTCGCCGGTACGCGCTGCACGCGATGACCGCCGGACTCAAATTTCAGTCGGCCATAAACGCCTTCGCCGCTAATCTTGGCAATGACTTCTTTAAATCCGCCATGCTCGCCTTCGCTGGCGCTCATGATCTCAACCCGCCAGCGACGCGCTTCAGCGTAACGGCTGTACATACGGAACAGATCGCCGGCAAACAGCGCCGCTTCATCACCACCGGTTCCCGCGCGCACTTCAAGGAAGGCGTTACGTTCATCATCAGGATCTTTCGGTAACAGCAGAACCTGCAGGTGTTGTTCCAGCTGTTCACATTTCTCTTTTGCTTCGCGCAGTTCATCCTGCGCCATTTCACGCATTTCAGGATCGTCGAGCATCATCTGAGCCGTCTCGATATCTTCCTGAACCTGTTGCCAGTCCGTAAAACAGCGCGATACATCGCTTAATTGGGCATATTCGCGCGACAGTGCACGAAAACGTTCCTGGTCTGCGATAGTACCCGCATCGCCGAGCAGCGCCTGAACTTCTTCATGGCGTTCATGCAGGGCTTCCAGTTTGGCAACGATAGAAGGCTTCATAGGCGTAAATGCACCCTGTAAAAATAAGATTGGTGTGCTGCTACTCCAGCCCGAGGCTGTCGCGCAGAATATTCAGGCGTTCACTATCCCCGTCACGGGCGGCCTGTTGAAGTGATTTGGTTGGTGCATGGATCAGGCGGTTAGTCAGTTTCCAGGCAAGATCCTGCATAATGGCTTGCGCATCACCGCCCTGTTGAAGAGCGGCCAACGCTTTGGCGGTCAGTTCATCACGGATCTGTTCTGACTGACTGCGATACTCGCGGATAGTGTCGCTTGCGCCCTGGGCACGCAGCCAGGCCATAAACTCACTGGTTTCCTGCGCTACAATCGTTTCGGCTTCCACAGCAGCCGCTTTGCGCTGCGCCAGGTTATGCGAAATGATGCTTTGCAGATCGTCAACGCTGTACAAGTAGGCGTTGGACAATTTGCCCACTTCCGGCTCGACATCGCGCGGTACGGCGATATCCACCAGCAACATAGGCTGGTTGCGACGGTTTTTAAGCGCACGCTCTACCATTCCTTTACCGATAATCGGCAGCGGACTGGCGGTTGAACTGATAATAATATCGGCATCCTGCAAGCGGGCGTCGATATCGCTCAATGAAATCACTTCGGCGCCGACTTCATTCGCCAGCACCTGTGCGCGTTCACGCGTACGGTTGGCGATGATCATATTCTTCACTTTGTGTTCGCGCAAATGACGCGCGACCAGCTCGATGGTCTCGCCTGCGCCGACTAACAGCACGGTTACCGTGGAGAGCGATTCAAAGATCTGCCGCGCCAGCGTACAGGCGGCAAAAGCCACGGAAACAGCGCTGGCGCCGATATCGGTTTCGGTACGGACACGTTTAGCGACAGAGAACGATTTCTGGAACATGCGCTCCAGCGCACTGGCGTTCTGGTGGCCTTTCTGCGAATCCGCAAAGGCTTTTTTCACCTGTCCCAAAATCTGCGGCTCGCCGAGCACCAGCGAATCCAGACCACTGGCAACGCGCATCAGATGGCTGACGGCGTCATTGTCCTGGTGCCAGTAGAGGCTATTACGCAGATCTTCTTCATTAAGGTTATGGTATTCGCACAACCAGCGAATCAGCGCTTCTTGCAGGTTATCCTGCTCTTCCACGCTGAGGTAAATCTCTGTGCGGTTACATGTCGACAGCACTACCCCGCCCTGCACCATTGGCAGCGCTTGCAGGCTGTCCAGCGCCTGATCGAGCGTATCCGGCGAAAACGTTACGCGTTCTCGCAGCGATACAGGTGCCGTTTTATGGTTAATACCAAGCGCTAAAAGGGTCATGTGAGCGGGAATAGTACCAGCGTTGATAAGGTTAGACTGGGTGCATCATACAGGATGCGTGCGGTCAATAAAAGAGACAGCCCCCTTTTGGAGTAATAGCTTAGCGCACAAATTTAAGCGATTTAAGATAACTTGAACGTAGACGATGTCAGATGGTGGCGCTAGCATTGAGAGTTATAACTGCAACGTATCTCAAGGATTTGTCATCATTATGACCCTGCCTGATTTTCGCCTGATTCGCCTGCTGCCCCTTGCAGCCCTGGTTCTTAGTGCCTGTACCCTCAACGCGCCGAAAGGTCCCGGCAAAAGCCCCGATTCCCCGCAGTGGCGCCAGCACCAGCAGGAAGTACGCGCCCTGAACCAATATCAGACGCGCGGTGCGTTCGCTTATATCTCCGATCAACAGAAAGTGTATGCCCGCTTTTTCTGGCAGCAAACCGGACAGGATCGCTATCGTCTGCTGCTGACCAACCCGCTGGGAAGCACGGAACTGGAACTCAATGCGCAGCCGGGCAACGTTGAACTTGTCGATAACAAAGGTAAGCACTACACCGCCGACGACGCCGAAGAGATGATTGGTAAACTGACCGGCATGCCTATTCCGTTGAACAGTCTGCGCCAGTGGATCCTTGGCCTGCCGGGTGACGCTACCGATTACAAGCTCGACGACCAATATCGTCTGAGTGAAGTGAACTACAGCAAAGACGGTAAAAGCTGGAAAGTGGTCTATAGCGCCTACGACAGCAAAACGCAGCCTGCGATGCCGGCCAACATGGAGCTGTCCGACGGCTCCCAGCGTATTAAGCTGAAAATGGATAACTGGATTGTGAAATGATGAGCCATTGGCCCTCTCCGGCAAAACTGAATCTGTTTTTATACATTACCGGGCAGCGTGCGGACGGTTACCACACGCTGCAGACGTTATTCCAGTTTCTCGACTATGGCGACGAGATTGGCATCAATCTGCGCCACGACGGTGAAATTCATCTCTTAACACCGGTGGAAGGCGTTGCGCATGAAGATAACCTGATCGTGCGCGCGGCACGTTTGCTGATGAAGACGGCGTCTGCGACCGCTCGCCTGCCCGCAGGAAGCGGCGCGGACATCAGTATCGAAAAACGCCTGCCGATGGGTGGCGGCCTGGGCGGTGGTTCGTCAAATGCGGCCACCGTTCTGGTGGCGCTGAATCATCTCTGGCAGTGCGGGCTTTCGGTTGATGAACTGGCGGCAATCGGTTTGACGCTGGGGGCGGATGTTCCCGTGTTCGTGCGCGGCCACGCGGCTTTTGCCGAAGGCGTGGGAGAAATTCTGACGCCGGTCAATCCCCAGGAAAAATGGTATCTGGTCGCTCATCCGGGAGTCAGTATTCCAACGCCGCTCATTTTTAACGATCCTGACCTCCCGCGTAACACGCCAAAAAGGTCAATAAAAACGTTACTAAAATGTGAATTCGGCAATGATTGCGAGGTTATCGCAAGAAAACGTTTTCGCGAGGTTGATGCGGCGCTTTCCTGGCTGTTAGAATACGCGCCGTCGCGCCTGACTGGTACAGGGGCCTGTGTCTTTGCTGAATTTGATACAGAGTCTCGTGCTCGCCAGGTGCTTGAGCAAGCCCCGGAATGGCTCAAAGGCTTTGTGGCGAAAGGCGTCAACCTCTCCCCTTTGCATAGAGCGTTACTCTAAATCATTCGGGTTTCAGGAAGATGGCGAGATGACGGAGCGCCTGGCGCATACAACAGTATGTGCTGGTGTGAGGAATTAACGCCAACGCACATGAAACGCGAAGGATGAAGGGTAAACCGGGCAAGCTGAGTTGCGGTGACAACGTCACCCTGTTCCAGACGTTGCATCGCGCTCTTTAATACACCGCATGGAGAGGATACTGCCTGGCCCGCACAGTTTTCGGCAGATTCTTTCCACCAATGGACGCATGCCTGAGGTTCTTCTCGTGCCTGATATGAAGCTTTTTGCTGGTAACGCCACCCCGGAACTAGCACAACGTATTGCCAACCGCCTGTACACTTCACTCGGCGACGCCGCTGTAGGTCGCTTTAGCGACGGCGAAGTCAGCGTACAAATTAATGAAAATGTACGCGGTGGTGATATTTTCATCATCCAGTCCACTTGTGCCCCTACTAACGACAACCTGATGGAATTGGTCGTTATGGTTGATGCGCTGCGCCGTGCTTCCGCAGGCCGTATCACCGCCGTTATTCCTTACTTCGGCTATGCACGTCAGGATCGTCGCGTACGTTCCGCTCGTGTACCGATTACCGCTAAAGTCGTCGCTGATTTCCTGTCCAGCGTTGGCGTTGACCGCGTCCTCACCGTTGACCTGCATGCTGAACAGATCCAGGGCTTCTTTGACGTACCGGTTGATAACGTATTCGGTAGCCCGATCCTGTTAGAAGACATGCTGCAACTGAACCTGGACAACCCGATCGTGGTTTCTCCGGATATCGGTGGCGTCGTGCGTGCCCGTGCTATTGCTAAACTGCTGAACGATACCGATATGGCTATCATCGACAAACGTCGTCCGCGTGCGAACGTTTCTCAGGTGATGCACATCATTGGTGACGTTGCAGGTCGTGACTGCGTACTGGTTGATGACATGATCGATACCGGCGGTACGCTGTGTAAAGCAGCAGAAGCACTGAAAGAACGTGGTGCAAAACGCGTATTTGCTTACGCAACCCACCCGATCTTCTCAGGTAATGCGGCAAACAACCTGCGCAACTCAGTGATTGATGAAGTCGTTGTCTGTGACACTATTCCACTGACTGACGAAATCAAAGCACTGCCAAACGTGCGTACATTGACCCTGTCGGGTATGCTGGCCGAAGCGATTCGTCGTATCAGCAACGAAGAATCCATCTCTGCCATGTTCGAGCATTAATCGAGCCCGGCTCAAAAACCCGCTGCGGCGGGTTTTTTTATCTGTAATACTTATTTGTATGACTTTTGCCTCCTTCACCTGCCATTTAGTTGACAGATGATGCGCTCATGGATGAAACATTATTGTGAACAGACTATTTTCCTCACATGTGATGCCTTTCCGCGCCCTCATCGACGCTTGTTGGAAAGAAAAATATACCGCTTCTCGCTTTACCCGTGACCTGATCGCCGGGATAACCGTGGGGATCATTGCCATTCCGCTGGCAATGGCCCTGGCAATAGGCAGTGGCGTTGCGCCGCAGTACGGTCTGTATACCTCCGCCGTCGCTGGGATTGTTATCGCCCTCACCGGGGGGTCGCGCTTTAGCGTCTCTGGCCCAACCGCCGCCTTCGTGGTGATCCTGTATCCGGTGTCGCAACAGTTTGGGCTGGCAGGCCTGCTGGTTGCCACGCTCATGTCCGGGATATTTCTGATCCTTTTCGGCCTCGCCCGCTTTGGTCGCCTGATCGAATATATTCCCGTGTCGGTTACGTTAGGCTTTACGTCGGGTATTGGTATCACCATCGGTACCATGCAGATTAAAGATTTTCTTGGCCTGCAAATGGCCCATGTACCGGAGCACTACCTGCAAAAAGTTGGTGCGCTGTTTATGGCCTTGCCGACCATCAACTTCGGCGATGCCGCCATTGGCGTTGTAACGCTGGGGATCCTGATTTTCTGGCCTCGTTTGGGGATCCGACTACCGGGCCACCTTCCTGCACTGCTGGCAGGCTGTGCGGTAATGGGAATTGTGAACCTGACCGGTGGTCACGTTGCGACCATCGGTTCCCAGTTCCACTACATTCTGGCTGACGGCTCACAGGGTAACGGTATTCCGCAGTTGCTGCCGCAACTGGTATTACCGTGGAATATGCCGGAGTCAAACTTTACCCTGAGCTGGAGTTCGTTACAGGCGCTGTTACCGGCAGCCTTCTCGATGGCGATGCTGGGGGCGATTGAATCTCTGCTGTGCGCCGTCGTCCTCGACGGGATGACCGGCACCAAGCATAAAGCCAACAGCGAGCTGATTGGTCAGGGGCTGGGTAACATCGTCGCGCCGTTCTTTGGCGGTATCACCGCCACGGCGGCAATTGCCCGTTCTGCGGCCAACGTCCGCGCCGGGGCAACCTCACCCATTTCTGCGGTCATCCACGCGATTCTGGTGATCCTGGCGCTATTGGTTTTAGCGCCGCTGCTTTCCTGGCTACCGCTTTCCGCCATGGCCGCACTGCTGCTGATGGTGGCATGGAACATGAGTGAAGCCCACAAAGTGGTGGATCTGCTGCGCCATGCGCCAAAAGACGACATCATCGTCATGCTGATGTGTATGTCGCTGACGGTGCTGTTCGACATGGTTATCGCCATCAGCGTCGGGATCGTTCTCGCCTCTCTGCTGTTTATGCGCCGTATTGCGCGTATGACGCGTCTGGCGCCGGTCAACGTTGATGTACCAGGCGATGTTCTGGTGCTACGCGTCATCGGCCCGCTGTTCTTTGCCGCAGCGGAGGGATTATTTACCGATCTCGAGTCGCGTATTGCGGGTAAACGCATTGTGGTATTGAAGTGGGACGCAGTCCCGGTGCTGGATGCCGGTGGTCTGGACGCCTTCCAGCGCTTTGTGAAAAAACTGCCTGACGGCTGCGAACTGCGCGTCTCAAACCTCGAGTTCCAGCCGCTGCGTACGATGGCGCGTGCCGGGATCCAGCCGATTCCAGGACGTCTGGCCTTCTTCCCAAATAAAGATGCTGCACTCGCAGACATCATCTAACCCGTCGCGGGTTGTTCCTGCACTACAGGTAAAAAAAATGGCTCCCGCGGGAGCCATTTTTATTGCAACGTAATGACTTAGGCTTTCAGCAGTTGCTCAGCCGTTGCCTTCACGCTCGCCAGCAGGACTTTCACATCCTCCAGGCACACGGTCGGGTTCAGCAGCGTCAGCTTCAGGCAGGTAATGCCATCGGCTTCGGTGACGCCGACGTTGGCGCTACCGGAAGCCAGCAGCACGTCGCCGATACGCTGGTTGAGCAGCGCAACAAACGCCATATCGTCGCTTGCCGGACGGAAGCGGAACAGTACGCTTGCCAGCTGCGGCTCCATCACCAGCTCCAGATGCGGCTGGGTTTTCACAAACTCAGCCACATCGCGGGCCAGCGTTACGCCGTTATCGATAATTTCGGCATACTGCTTTTTACCCAGCGCTTCGAGGCCCATCCACAGCTTCAGTGCGTCGAAACGGCGCGTGGTCTGCAGCGACTTCGACACCAGGTTCGGCACGCCGTGCTCTTCATCGAAATCAGAGTTCAGGTACGCCGCCTGGTAGCGCATCAGCTCGTAGTGACGCGCGTCTTTTAACAGGAACGCGCCGCAGCTGATGGTCTGGAAGAACTGTTTGTGGAAGTCCAGCGTCACGGAGTCTGCCAGTTCAAGACCGTTCAGGAAGTGACGATACTGCTCAGACAGCAGTAACGCCCCGCCCCATGCCGCATCGACGTGCATCCAGATCTGGTGCTCTGCCGCCAGCGCCGCGATATCCGCCAGCGGGTCGATAGCGCCCGCATCGGTCGTCCCGGCCGTGGCGACAATCGCCATCACCTGCTCGCCGTTGGCTTGCGCCTGGGCCAGCTTGTCTTTCAGGTCAGCGTGATCCATACGTGAGAACGCATCGGTCTTCACCTGAGTGACGGAACGGTAGCCCAGCCCCATCAACGCCATGTTTTTCTGCACGGAGAAATGCGCGCTTTCAGAGCAAAACACTTTGATTTTGCTCAGGTCGCCGGTCAGACCATTCTGCTGAATGGAGTGCCCCTGGCGAGCAAAGAACGCGTCGCGCGCCAGCATCAGGCCCATCAGGTTACTCTGGGTGCCGCCGCTGGTGAACACACCCGCATCACCTGCCGCATAGCCCACCTGCTCACGCAGCCATTCGATCAGTTTGATCTCAATGATCGTGGCCGACGGGCTTTGGTCCCAGGAGTCCATGCTCTGGTTAGTGGCGTTGATCAGCACTTCCGCCGCCTGGCTAATCACCAGGCTTGGGCAGTGCAGGTGCGCCACGCACTGCGCATGGTGAACCAACAGGCTGTCTTTGAGAAAGTATTCAACCGCACGCTCAATAGCGGCCTGGTTGCCCAGGCCCTGAGACGTAAAATTCAGGTTGATACGTTCGCGCAGCTGTTCAACGGTTTTGCCCTGATACATCTCAGGCTGCTTCAACCATTCAACGACCGCTTGCGTACTCTGCTCGATAGCGTCCTGGTAGGCAGCAATGCTCTGCGCCGAGCCGGACAGAATCGGGTTTACGTCTGACATTCGATCCAACTCCGTTTAAACCGGCTTTACGCCAGCGCCCAGCAGGGCGTTTTCGAATTTATCGAGGAACACTTCCAGCTCAGCGTTAGTGATCAGCAGAGACGGCAGCAGGCGCAGTACGCAACCGTTACGACCACCGCGCTCCAGAATCAGCCCGTTTTCGAAGCATTTTTTCTGCAGCAGCGCAGACAGCTCACCATCGGCCGGGTAGCAGCCCATGTGATCCTGCGCTTCGTTCGGCTTAACGATTTCCAGACCGATCATCAGACCCAGACCGCGCACCTGGCCAATCACCGGGTAGCGTTTCTGCAGGTCAGCCAGTTTGCCTTTCAGCCACTCGCCCTGGGCGGCAACTTTGTCGGCAATCTTGTCATCTTTAAGGATCTTCAGCGTTGTCAGGCCAGTCGCCATCGCAAGCTGGTTGCCGCGGAAGGTACCGGTATGGTGGCCCGGAGCCCACGCATCGAACTGCTTCTTAATCCCCAGAACCGCCAGTGGCAGACCGCCGCCCACCGCTTTGGACATGACGATGATGTCTGGCTCGATACCCGCATGTTCGAAGGCGAACAGCTTACCGGTACGCGCGAAGCCTGCCTGGACTTCATCGATGATCAGCAGAATGCCGTGTTCCTGAGTGACTTTACGGATGCGCTGTAACCACTCGACCGGCGCCGGGTTCACGCCGCCTTCGCCCTGCACGGCTTCAAGGATCACCGCAGCCGGTTTACGCACGCCGCTTTCAACGTCGTTGATCAGGTTTTCGAAGTAGTAAGTTAATGCTTTCACGCCAGCCTCACCGCCGATACCCAGCGGGCAGCGGTACTGATGTGGATACGGCATAAACTGCACTTCCGCCATCATGTTGCTGACGGCTTCTTTCGGCGACAGGTTGCCGGTTACGGACAGCGCGCCGTGGGTCATCCCGTGGTAGCCGCCGGAGAAGCTGATAATGCTGGAACGGCCGGTCACTTTCTTCGCCAGCTTCAGCGCCGCTTCAACGGCATCGGCGCCGGACGGCCCGGTGAACTGCAGGCAATACTCTTTGCCCTGGCCCGGTAATAAAGACAGTAAATAAGATGAAAATTCATCTTTTAACGGCGTGGTAAGATCAAGCGTATGTAACGGTAAGCCGCTTGTGATGACACTTTGAATGCTCTGCAGCACTTCAGGATGATTGTGACCGAGCGCCAGGGTACCGGCACCTGCAAGACAATCAAGATATTGATTATTTTCTACGTCAGTAATCCAGACGCCCTGCGCTTTCGCAATCGCTAATGGCAGTTTACGTGGATAGCTGCGGACATTAGATTCAAACTCAGCCTGTCTTGCTAAAAAGGTATCATTGCTCTGCGGTAATGAATTAGCACTTAAAGTATCAATACGGACTTTATCCGTCATCATATCACTCCTACAACCAGGTGTAGATTAACGCCTGATTGAATAAATGGTTATAAGGATTACCTGTAAAAAAGCGCGGCTAATATATGTTGTTTTAGCACAGGACTCAATCATTTATTTTCCAACGTCTTAAATGAGCATTTTTACCTTAAAATTCAAAGCATAAAGTACATCTGACATTAGGAAATCATAAACAAATATAGCTATTTATTTTACAAAATTGTTGCCAGTCGCAATGTATACGATGTTATAAAAACCATGAGGTTTTCATGTTTTTATTATTTTTTTACATGTTTTTACCATTAATAATGTACGCGTTTATTCACTACGACATGATTTTTCACTTATTTTTCGATAAATCGAATAAAAAAGTCGATCCCTAAATATAAATCACTTAGTATGGCGCGCTTATTTACAGGCTCTGTAAATAAAGAACTAATGCGCAGCACCCGGTAACGCGTACAGGCGACACGCGTTATCGACAACAGGTATTGCCTGGGTTGTCAGCAGAAATGTTCGCGGGCGGACATTTCGTAAGGAGAACGTACGTTCCCTTATGCCGAGAATGAAAATTTTCTAGCCATACTTTTATGGCGCCCTGATATGAGATTGTTATGACTCGCATTTATCCACCATCCGTCGTTGCCAAATTTGGCGGCACCAGCGTCGCTGATTTTGATGCGATGAACCGCAGCGCCAGCATTGTTCTTGCTGATCAAGATGTCCGTTTAGTCGTTTTGTCTGCTTCCGCAGGCGTAACAAACTTACTGGTCGAGCTTTCTGAAGGTCTGGAAACACATCAACAATTAGATAAGCTTGAGACGTTACGCGCCATCCAATACAACATTATTTCCCGCCTGAAGCAGCCGTCCGTTATCAGCACGGAAATCGATAATCTTCTCAACAACATACGCCGCCTTGCAGAAGCGGCGACGGTTTCACCGTCCGATGCGCTAAGCGATGAGTTAGTCAGCCACGGCGAACTGATGTCCTCTTTGCTGTTTACTGAAGTATTACGTGAATGGCACGCCGAAGCCGGGTGGTTTGACGCCCGCAGCGTAATGCGTACCAACTCGAACTACGGCTGCGCTGAACCGGATCTCAGCACCCTGCACTACCAGGTGGAGACTCATCTGCGCCCGCGTCTTGAACAGGCTATTATGGTTACCCAGGGATTTATTGGTCGTGACGCAGGCGGGCATACCACAACGCTGGGACGCGGCGGGAGTGATTACACCGCCACGCTACTTGGTGAGGCGCTGCACGCCGCACGCGTGGACATCTGGACTGACGTTGCCGGGATCTACACCACCGATCCGCGCATTGCACCACGGGCCAAACGGATCGACCATATCTCATTTTCCGAGGCCAGCGATATGGCCGCCTACGGTGCAAAGGTTCTTCACCCGGCGACGCTGCTGCCTGCCATGCGGAAAAAAATTCCGGTCTTTGTTGGCTCAAGTAAAGATACTTCTGCCGGTGGTACGCTGGTGCACAACACCACCGATAATCCACCGCGTTATCGGGCACTCGCCGTGCGCCGTAAACAGACGTTATTACGATTACACAGTCTGCACACACAACCGCCCTGTGCTTTTCTGGCGCAGGTATTTGCCATTTTATCCCACCACGCGGTGGCAGTGGATTTGGTCACAACATCAGAAAATTGTATTGCGCTGGCGCTGGACGCCACTCATGCGACATCGGGTGAGGACCATATTCTGAGCACGGCATTGTTTACCGCATTGTCCTCCCACTGTCGGGTGGAAGTGGAAACCGGACTGGCATTAGTCACTTTGGTGGGCAATAAACTGACCCAGGCTGCGGGGGTTTGCAAAGACGTTTTTGCCTGGCTCGAAGAGCATACGGTACGCATGATTTGCCACGGCGCATCAAACGATAACCTGTGCATTTTGTTACCGGCCGACGCGGCGGATAGCGCGGTTAAGACGTTACATTATCGATTATTCGAATAACATCTCTGCAAATGCGCAGCGAAGATAAGCGCATTTATCCAGGACGACATGAACAAGCAGAGGACTGGTTTTCAACCAGGACTCTGCCCGCAAACAGTGGCTCTCGCAGCGGAGAGGCTATTTAGTTGTGACGATGATTGGTATCACCGCGACGGCAGCGTTTGTCATAATGACGTACCCACCAGTAACGGTCACTGATTTGTTCGTGCCCGCCGACTCTGGCCCCCGCTAACCAGAGAACTCCGCCGACAAAAATACTGAGCACGGCACCATGTGCGAAAAACTGTGGCAGATTAAATTGCGGCAGTTGGTTTAAAATAGAGTAACCAACGCCACCCACCATCACCACCAACCCTAAAGCCATGAGCACGTTACCGAGTAACGAAGCGTTTTTGCGTTTCATGTGTCACCTCCGGAACTTTGGGTTGTTACAGGGAATACCCCTAATCCTTATGTGTAAAGTATAGACAACACTGCCGTTCGCAAGTGCGGGAGCGATCACAATTACAAACACCCGCGCAACAAAACTTTACAAATAAGCTACTGAACACACTCAATTTCTAATAGTCCAGTTTCGCAATTATTCAGTTTTCTGAGGATAAGCACGCAGTTTTTTGTCAAGCGCAGCGCCAGACAGTAAACTACACGTCGTTTATAGATACATTCAGGACAAAACACGTGTCGATTAAATTGATTGTCGGTCTGGCAAACCCCGGCGCAGAATATGCGGCAACGCGGCATAACGCCGGTGCTTGGTATGTTGATCTACTGGCAGAGAGACTACGCGCACCCCTGCGCGATGAGCCGAAATTCTTCGGCTACACCTCCAGGGTTACGCTCGAAGGCGAAGATGTCCGCCTGCTGGTGCCGACCACATTTATGAATCTGAGCGGCAAGGCGGTCGGCGCGATGGCCAGTTTTTATCGCATCAACCCCGATGAAATTTTGGTTGCGCATGACGAACTAGACCTGCCGCCAGGGGTGGCGAAATTTAAGCTTGGCGGTGGTCATGGCGGACATAATGGCCTGAAGGACATCATCAGCAAGTTAGGCAATAACCCTAACTTTCATCGTTTACGCGTTGGAATTGGCCATCCGGGCGATAAAAACAAAGTTGTCGGGTTTGTTTTAGGCAAACCGCCTGTTTCTGAACAGAAGTTAATTGATGAAGCGATTGACGAAGCGGTCCGTTGTACCGAGATTTTGTTCAAAGATGGCCTGACTAAAGCAACGAGCCGGTTACATACCTTTAAAGCGCAATAAGCAGCGATGTGCGGCATTTTGCTCGCGTGCTGTGTATAATAGGCGAAGTTATTTACTTTTCTACAATCTGTTTTCCATAACAGATTGAATATCAAAAGATTAAGGTGATTTAAACATGGGATTCAAATGCGGTATCGTCGGTTTGCCAAACGTAGGCAAATCCACCCTGTTCAACGCGCTCACAAAAGCGGGTATTGAAGCGGCAAACTTCCCGTTCTGTACTATCGAGCCGAACACGGGTGTTGTCCCGATGCCCGATCCGCGTCTGGATCAGCTGGCCGAAATCGTCAAACCGCAGCGCATCCTGCCAACCACGATGGAATTCGTTGATATCGCGGGCCTTGTAAAAGGCGCCTCTAAAGGTGAAGGTCTGGGTAACCAGTTCCTGACTAACATCCGCGAAACCGAAGCTATCGGCCACGTGGTGCGCTGCTTTGAGAACGACAACATCATCCACGTTAATAACAAAGTGGATCCGGCTGACGATATTGATGTTATCAATACCGAACTGGCGCTGTCCGATCTGGATACCTGTGAACGCGCTATTCATCGCGTACAGAAAAAAGCCAAAGGCGGCGACAAAGACGCCAAAGCTGAACTGGCTGCCCTGGAAAAATGCCTGCCGCAGTTGGAAAACGCTGGCATGCTGCGCGCGCTGAAAAATCTGACTGACGAAGATAAAGCGGCCATCAAATACCTGAGCTTCCTGACGCTGAAGCCGACCATGTATATCGCCAACGTCAACGAAGACGGTTTTGAAAACAACCCGTACCTCGACAAGGTGCGCGAAATCGCCGCTGCCGAAGGTTCCGTGGTGGTAGCCGTTTGCGCCGCCGTTGAAGCCGACATCGCAGAGCTGGACGACGCCGACCGTGAAGAGTTTATGGCCGAGATGGGTCTGGAAGAACCGGGGCTGAACCGCGTGATCCGCGCAGGCTATGAGCTGCTGAATCTGCAGACCTATTTCACCGCGGGCGTGAAAGAAGTACGTGCATGGACCATCCCTGTCGGCGCTACCGCTCCGCAGGCGGCCGGTAAAATCCACACCGACTTCGAGAAAGGATTCATCCGTGCACAGACTATCGCGTTTGAAGACTTCATCACCTACAAAGGTGAGCAAGGCGCGAAAGAAGCCGGTAAGATGCGTGCGGAAGGGAAAGATTACATCGTGAAAGATGGCGATGTGATGAACTTCCTGTTCAACGTCTAGACGCGTTTAACAATGAGATTTCAAAATCCACGCCACGGCGTGGATTTTTCATTTTAGCCTTTTTTTAAATCCACACCTGTAATTTACTCAGGCATGTTCCAGCCAGTGCCTGAATATTGGGGTTTGCAGTATTCCTTGAAAATCAATCAACCCCGAACAACCAAGTTTCTTGATCAGATTTTGCCTACTCAGGTAAATCGTTTTTAAGTGCAGGTTCAGCAAGCCAGAAATTTCAGAAATAGTCCGCCCTTCCCCTAATTGCGTTAAGATGTATTTATCCCGTTCAGTCAGGACGATATTTATTTCAGCTTGCTGGTCGTGTTCAGTATCAATGCTGATAATTTCAGCGATAAATTTTTTGATTGAGGCTACGCCACTGTCTACAGGAAGCCTGTAGAATGAAAGTTCATTGAGGTACTGATACAGATGACCATCAATCAGAAGCACCAGCCGATGCGTCCTGAGATCATAGTTTTGTTTTTTTACAGTGTTGAAGTAGTTGATCGTAAAGAAAACAAGACGCACATTCTTATCTTTATACTCTATATCAGCGAGAATATTCTCCAGACCTTGCCTGATAAAAACATCATCAATCCACAAGTGTGCTTGTCTGGCGTGTTCCTGAACTGTATTCATCATTGATGACCTCTAAAAAATCACAATTAACCTGACGGGGTTCAGAACGAATAGCTGGTTGAAAGTGACTCATAATCTGCATATAAAGATCGGTTAATATAGCATTCTTCTCATTCTTCAGCTGTGCACTGAGCGCCTGAACAAGAACGTCATCACTGACATAACCCATTTTTAACATCACATTACGCTCTAAGTTCTTGTATAAAGCGCACTGGAAAATATAATTCTCCGGAATTGAATTAATCATATCAAGCCCATAATAATGTAGTCTAAGAATGAGAAGATGCTATGTGTAGTCTTAATTCAAAGTATACAAATACTCAGCACATACTATGGATGCTGGAGCTTCATGATTATATAATAATTTTATTAGACGTCGTCAGCTGTATAGCGCAACACTATTTCCAGTGTTTTTCTGATGATATCAGCCTGAACAACATCTGTTGTCGATTCCAGTGAAGCAATTAGGCTTAAAATGATGTTTTTATTATTAACATTATCGCCAGCTAAAATCACATTTGTTACTGCCTGCCCCAATACAACGGATTCATCTGCTAATAGCTCACCGGCATTACGGAAGTAACTCGACAAAGCCTTATCTGCAATTGCTCTGTGAACATTCATTTCCTGAAGCATAGTCACCTCGCTTGTATAGTATGGAAAATGGTCTCTAATGTAATTTAGGCTTTTTACTGCCACTGAATACACTCTCATCAACAGTTCTTTCCGGTTTGGGGGTCATCCTTGCCGGATTAGAATCTGTGAAATCATGAATTATGCTGTCAATAAGATGTCTACGCCCGGCATCCACTTCACTCGCCTTCATAAGACGTAATTGCTTAATCAATGCGGGTAATGATATTACCGTGTTCATGCGCAAAATCTGTATAACAGCTAAACCTGTAATTTCGTGTTTCAAGCGTTCATGGTCAGTTTTCTTCATAACTACTTCACTACTTTCCCCATTTATATGTTTTAGGGTGTCCCTTTATTCGAAGAGCAGGCCGATTAGGGCATTGTAATGCTTCTGTTCGTCCTCACCAGATGCTTTTTCAAGACGGTTCAAAAGCTTGGCACAGAGTGACTTTCGGCTCAGGTTGCGTCCATCTTTTAGTATCTCAGTGACGATTTCTCCCAATGTTTCCTGCTGTGTAGGAAGATGCGCTTTTGCAAAGTAACGAGAAATTGCGTTTGCGGAATCAGTGAGAACTCTGTGCTGCTGCATATGTTGCTCCTGTAACAAAATGCTGATGAGTATTAAGTTTTATAACAGTAGCAAAGTTGTACCAAAAATGTGTACACGAAGATAAAGCAAATTTTAACATAAAGTGCTATATTATATTTTTCAACGAATTAGAGTGAAAATAAAAGGTACAACCGCTCCAGCTGCTGTACAGCCTTTGTTTCCCGGGAGCGGTTACGACGTCTGTATAGACTTACACGTGTAAATTTATGGTTAAAATAATGTATTGAAAATCAGGACATAACCGCGTTTGTCTGATACTGTCCTTACCTCACCTCATCCCTTAATCCCGGACTGTCCATGCTCACGACCATTATTTACCGTAGCCATCTACGTGATGACGCCCCCCTCTGTGCGATTGAGGATATGGTGATGGCCGCAAATCTGAAAAACAGGCGCTCTGATGTTACAGGGATCTTGCTCTTTAACGGTCAGCATTTTTTCCAGCTGCTCGAAGGCCCAGAGGAGCAAGTGAAGGAGATTTATCGTTGTATCTGTAACGACTCACGGCACTACAATATTGTCGAACTGATGTGCGATTATGCTCCTGCCCGCCGGTTTGGGAAGGTCGGGATGGAGTTATTTGATTTACAAAAACATGAACGGGCTGAGGTCTTACAAGCGGTACTGAATCAGGGGACGTCAAAATTCCAGCTCACCTATGATGACCGGGCATTGCAGTTTTTCCGGACATTCGTACTGGCAACGGAAAAATCGACTTATTTTGAAATCCCTGCTGCCGATTTCTGGGATTTTATCACCGATAAAAGTTGTACAACCCTTAATGAAGCAGAGCTCGCGTCAAATACCGACTACACCTTTGCCTTTCAACCAATTATCGACCCTATGTCACAACGCGTTATCGCTCTGGAAGCGCTTATTCGTGGTAAAGATGGGGAAACTCCGGCAGCGTACTTTGACAAATTAAGCACGGAAGAGATGTACACCGCGGATCTGGAAAGTAAAAAGACGGCATTTGCCATGGCCAGCGCTCTGAATCTTGGTGAAAAAATGTTGTCAGTCAATCTGTTACCCATGACGCTGGTGAACAGACCCGACGCTGTTAACTTTCTGATTCATGAAATAGCCGCAAATGGACTGGTCCCTGAACAAATCATCGTGGAATTTACCGAGAGCGAAGTCATCTCCCGCTTTGATGCTTTTGCACAGGCGGTAAAATCACTTAAAGCAGCAGGGATTTGTGTGGCAGTTGATCATTTTGGCGCGGGTTATGCTGGGCTTTTACTTCTGTCTCGTTTCCAGCCGGACAGAATAAAGATCAGTCGAGAACTCATTGCTGATGTCCATAAAAGTGGCCCAAGACAGGCCATCATTCAGGCGATCATTAAATGCTGTACTTCACTTGAGATTCAGCTTTCAGCCGTTGGCATTGAAAAACCCGAAGAATGGATGTGGCTTGAATCCGCTGGGATCGAGCTTTTCCAGGGTAACTTATTTGCAGCAGCCTTGCTGAACGGTACCCCTTCTGTGGCATGGCCTGAGAGAAAATAAATCGCCACACAATAAATCATTAATATTCAATGGATTATGAAAGTCATTTGTTACCTCCCCCCTTTTCTGAGGTTAAAGCCAGCAATATTCTCACGCGTGATAGTAAAGTAAATCTTAATTTTGCTAGAATGCTCTGTATGTTTTGTACAATTTGATGCATGTTGTACAAAGTGACAGGAACCGCATATCGGTGACGGAGAATCAGGAGTGTTTGGGGGAACTATGGCTTATTACAGCATCGGCGACGTCGCAGAACGTTGCGGGATAAATCCCGTAACCCTTCGGGCATGGCAACGACGCTACGGTTTACTCAAACCTCAACGAAGCGAAGGCGGACACCGACTCTTTGATGAAGAGGATATTCAACGTATTGAAGAAATCAAACGTTGGATTAGCAATGGTACGCCTGTCGGGAAAGTGAAAGCATTACTGGAAACCAGTACCCGCGAAACTGATGATGACTGGAATCAATTGCAGGAAGAGATGATGAGCATTCTGCGGATGGCCAATCCGCCGAAGCTGCGGGCCAAAATGCTCTCTCTTGGCCGCGCGTATCCGGTCGATGCGTTGATTGACCGAGTCTATCTTCCTGTACGCCAGCGACTCATACTTGATCATAATACCTCTCGCATAATGAACAGCATGCTTGACGGCGCGCTGATCGAATATGTTGCGGTACTTCTGTCAGAAACGCGTCGCAAGTCAGGGAAAGATGCCATTCTGATGGCCTGGGATGTTGAAGACAGAACCCGTTTATGGCTTGAGGCCTGGCGCTTATCGCAATCCGGGTGGCATATCGCCATTCTTGCAGAGCCTATTGAAACACCACGTCCTGAGCTATTCCCCGGGCAAACGCTTTTCGTCTGGACCGGTACGGCGCCAACCAGACGACAAAATGAACTGCTGCAACACTGGAATGAGCAGGGATACAAAGTTATTTTCCACGGGCCTTAAGCCGACAGATGCCCAGCTTAATGCAATAAAGCAAACACATTTTATTATCATATTGTTTACTTTTAGAGGTGCGTCATAAATCTGACAAAATGTGTTTTTTGCAAAATGCGCATATTAAATCACTCCAGTCTCGCAAAAAGTCATAAAGACAGCACAAAACAAGCATAGTTATTCATCTTTCAACTAAAGCCCATACTATCCATGCCGATAAGCTGCGTTGGCTGGGGGGGCTACTCCATGAAAAAAATGTTAAATTTAGGTGTATATGGTGAGATTCACTGTATACCACGGCCAAATTAAGAACATATTACTTTTATAACTAAGGTTTATCATGGATAAGTTATCTTACGCTTCAGATAGCAGCACATCTGCCTGGAATACCTACCTGCAACAAATCGAGCGTGTGGCCCCTTACCTGGGCGAACTTTCCCATTGGGTGGATACCCTGCGTCACCCAAAACGCGCGTTGATTGTTGATATCCCGGTACAAATGGATGACGGGACTATCCGTCATTTTGAAGGGTATCGCGTGCAACATAACCTTTCCCGTGGTCCGGGCAAAGGCGGTGTGCGTTTTCATCCTGATGTTGATCTTAATGAAGTGATGGCCCTGTCCGCATGGATGACCATCAAATGCGCAGCATTGAATCTGCCGTACGGCGGTGCCAAAGGTGGTGTGCGCGTCGATCCGTTCTCACTGTCTGAAGGCGAACTGGAGCGTTTGACCCGTCGCTATACCAGCGAAATCGGCATTATTATTGGACCACAGAAAGACATCCCTGCGCCGGATGTGGGTACAAACGGTAAAGTGATGGCCTGGATGATGGATACCTATTCCATGAACCACGGCACCACCGTGACCAGCGTGGTCACCGGTAAACCTATTCACCTCGGCGGCTCGTTAGGCCGTGATAAAGCCACCGGTCGCGGCGTTTTTGTCAGCGGTCTGGAAGTGGCTCGTCGTGCCAATATCGACGTTGAAGGCGCTCGCGTCGCGGTGCAAGGTTTTGGTAACGTCGGCAGTGAAGCCGCCCGTCTTTTCGCGGCAGCTGGTGCACGCGTAGTCGCTATTCAGGATCACACCGCGACGCTGTTTAACGCTACCGGCATCGACATGTCCGCGCTGTCAGCCTGGCAACTGGAGCACAAACAGATTGCTGGTTTCCCGGGGGCGGAAACCATCGCCAGCGAGGCTTTCTGGAGCCTGGAGATGGACATTCTGATCCCTGCCGCGCTCGAAGGTCAGATCACCCGTCACCGCGCTGAAACGCTGACCTGTAAACTGATACTCGAAGGTGCCAACGGTCCAACCTATCCGGATGCCGACGACGTTCTGGCAAGCCGCGGTATTGTGGTTGTTCCTGACGTAGTTTGTAACGCCGGCGGCGTTACCGTCAGCTACTTCGAATGGGTTCAGGACATGGCAAGCTTCTTCTGGAGCGAAGAAGAGATCAACCAACGCATGGATAAAATCATGACCGATGCGATGGTACACGTGTGGGAAAAGGCCGCTGAGAAATCCTGCTCTCTGCGTACCGCCGCCTATATTGTCGCCTGTGAGCGTATTTTGCTGGCACGTAAAGATCGCGGAATTTATCCGGGCTAAGCCCCCTAAGTAACCTTGAGCATAAGCCACTTGCGAAGCAGGTGGCTTTCTATCTGCAGCTCACCGGGATCATGTACAATTCTGCACCAGGTGCAACTGGCCGAGCTATTGTTTCTTCACTCGCTGCGGGTTTCTCTGCGCTGAAAACCCTCTTTTCCTGTGCAGCGATGAGGAATTGTAATAATTCGCAATCCGACCTCAACCTAAATTTGTTCATTAAGGCTCGACGGTGTGCCAGCACCGTTTTCTGACAAATATGCATATGCAAACCAATTTGCTTTGACGTGAGCCCTGACAATAATAAACGAATTAACTGATGCTGCTGCGCTGTGAATGTTTTATGTGGGCAACCTAAGCAAGAGCGCCCCTTATTGGTTAAATTTGCATTTTTCGCTAAGGACCAGTGATGTTTAATCACCGTCCCCATTTGACTGGTCGGAGTATCGTGAGGAATAAAAACAATATGGTTGATACATGAAGGCACTTCGCCACGCGCAGGAATATGCTCCCTGTCAATTAAACCCACAATAAGCCCTGGAGATCGGGTAAAGAATTCTGAATGGCAAAGATAATGTTCACCGGGGCTGAGCATTAAAATCATCACATCATCAGTTGCCCTATTTTTAGATTCAAAATTCTGAATGCTCAGAGTTTGCTGGGCCATTTCCAGTGAAAATATTTTTCTTAGTAATGCGATCAATCCCAATTTATACATATTGTCATCACAGCGGATGCTGATGTTCATTAAGGCGCCTGCTTTAGTTTATTGGTAGGTCATAGAAATAGTAATCGCAGAATTGATGGTTCCAGGCGTTACCAGCCCTTGCTCACTATAGATTCTGGCGCGCAAACGCCATGTATAGCGCTGATTGGAAATATTTGCGGTTAATGATTTTCCGTTGCCAAGGGGCACACCATCGCTCGCCTGTACCTGGATTGCTACGGGTGAGGCGGTACCGATATTCCGGTACATATCATTGGGATGGTCGCTATCGGCATTACCGTTAAATAATACCGTTACACGGCTTGTCCCGGCAGGACACTGTTCAACACTTAATTCAAAAGCGACCCACGGCGTGGTCGAACCCGCGGTGTATAACGATGAAGCGGTGACAGATTGCCCGGGCGTTAAATCAACAGTTTTGGTCACACTGTCGCTGCTCACCTGACAGGGCGCGGTTTTGACATTGCCGTTGATGTTGAGCGTCACAGGATCACCCATCCCCCATACAGGTGATGCGAGTATCATCACTATGGCCGTCCTTTTTCCAGGTAACATTATTTATTCCCTGTTATTGGTAAGTAATATTCAACGTCGCGGTTGCATTGGCGCTTCCCGGTCTGACGACCGGCTTAGTCTGGTAGTAACGCGCTATCAGCGGCAACGTTTCCTGCCCGCCAGTTGAACGCTTCAATACAATGCGATTATTCAGTTGCAACGGAACGTTGTTATAAAGCATTTGTATTCCTACCCCGTCTGCAGTTCCCTGCGTTCCCTGACCGTTCAGCGCCAACACGCTCGTATCGCCTGTCACATCGGGGTTCTGCGTACCCATGAGTTCCACGTTAATGTTGGCGGACGCATCGCAGTTAAGTCCAAGGTTCTGGCTATCGCTACGCGGCGGGTTAAACCCCGATTGGTTAGAGAATTCACTGGCATTAATGTCGCCAAGGTTAAAATTCAGCGTCTGGCTGGAAACAGAGCATGCTAATACCGTTACCTGCGTATTTGCATCCAGGGAAATTTGTGTAAAATAATTATCTGGTGTGACGAACCATCCCTGCATTATTACTCCCGGCGTTAAATACCCAGGGGTTATTTTCCCGGTTTTAATTAACATTACATCGTAAAAACCGAGATTATAAATGTAAGCCATACCGTTGGATGGCAGCACAAAACTACCAGGTAAAACTGATACACGAATTCCGGTGATGCTGCCAACTTACTGATTTAGTGTATGATGGTGTTTTTGAGGTGCTCCAGTGGCTTCTGTTTCTATCAGCTGTCCCTCCTGTTCAGCTACTGACGGGGTGGTGCGTAACGGCAAAAGCACT